>CAMATH010000137.1 GCA_945860955.1 Planctomicrobium piriforme | reverse complement strand
CATGGCTTTGCGGAAAATCGCATGCTGTTCACCGTCGACTCCCAGCACGCCGATCACGAAGGGCATTTTGGGGGCTGACAGTTCTTTACGCACGTCCCGGATGAAATGTGCCAACAGGCGCGAGTATTCGTCGTACCCACCAGGCTGGTTCTGCTTGGGATAGGTCTGACCATCGACCAGGTCGTTGAAACCCTGAAGCCAGACAAAGCCGGCCAGTTCAAAGCCAGCCTGCTCGTCATATTCCGGGCAGACCCGCTTGGGATCGGCCAGCACTTTTTTCACATGTTCGATCATCATTCGGTAAAACACACCCGTGGCGGCATCCTTGTCTTCCCGCCATTTTTTTCGATCCGCGGTCTTGGGAATTCCGTGGGCACCCTGGGGATGCTTGTCCCACAGTTCCTGGATCTCCTGAGGCAGCTTGTATGTCCCGGCACTGGGCGGCCGGAATTCGGTATTCAGTGACCTGCCGCCCCAAGCGGTCTTGATAATCAGGATGGGCTCCTTCAGCTCCTTCTCCAGATAGATTCCAAAGGTGAACTCGGGACCAATCTTGCGACCAGCCTTGGTGGGTTGATTTCCACGTTCGCCAAATCCGGCGGTCAACTTGCCCAGCCCCTCGCCATTCGCACTGCCATCATAAGGGCCGGTCAAATAGGACATCCAGACCCTGTCACACACCCGTGGAGCTCCATCGGAATTGCGCATCTCCTTGAGGATGGGTGCCGTCAGCGGATCCTTGCCAATGTAGTCAAAAGTGCTGATCTCCGCATGCCCTTCCATGTTCGACTGGCCCGCGAGGATGAAGACCTTGAGCGGCTTCGCGTCCGCGCTGGCGGCGGAGACGCCCAGCGTAACGAATCCAGCGATCAGTGCGGCGAGTACTCGAGTGTTCATTGTGTCTTTCCTTGCAGTTTGTCAGTTGCGTTCACTGTGCATCACGGGCCGAGTGTCCGAAGTTCGCCAGTCTTGTGCTATCGCACATTTCTTGGCCTATTTGATGCGGTTGAGTTTCGGGGTCTCCTGGGACGCGTCAATCGCCTCGATTGTTTCGCGCACAGCGTTGGCTTTCTGGAGCATCAGTCTCCGTGGGAAGTCTTTCTCCTCCTTTTCAAAGTAGTTTGCGATCCTGGTCAGTTCCGGAATCACCGCCTTGGCATGGGTTCCGTAGGCGAGGAGGATCTTCATGAGTTCCGGAGTACGCTGCTCGCTGGCCCAGGGATTCTGATCGCGGGTGTAAATCACGAGAGCGTTCATGCCCTCCTCGATGTGATGCTGCGACAGGAGACGCAGGCCTTCCACCCGAATTCCGTCCGCGAACATCTCGCCGCTCGGCGCGGGCTGGACGATCGCCTCGTGGATCGCGGGGAGCAGCGGCTTGATCTCTTCGAACGAGAGATGACGATAGACAGAACCAATACTGCCGCGGGCACGTCCGTCCTGGTTCTTCAGCCCGACCCGCACCGCATGGTAGAGCGCGGGGCGATCGACGTCTTCCAGCGAGCGGCCCAGCATCCCGTCACGTTCAAACAGGGCGAAGGTGAAATAACGCTGCTGCATGCCGCGCGGGTCATTCTTGGCATCCACCTGAGCCAGCAGTTCGAGCAGTTGGGGCACAGACTTTCTGGCCGGCCCGCCGATGGAGGCGAGAGCCTCGGCCGCCTTGATGCGGAGCCAGAGGTCGGGCTGCCCCAAGGTCTTTTGCAGGGCATCCACGGCGGGCGCTCCGCGTCCGCGAAGGAAAATCAGTCCCTGACAGGCGCCATAGCGAGCGTCGAGACGGGGAGAATCGAGCATCTCGATCAAGGGTGTCACGGGAGAGTTCTTGCGGCGCCCCAGAGCCATGGCGGCTCGCTCGCGCACGACCGGCGACCAGTTTCCAAGTCGCTCGAGGAGTTGTTCGTCGCTCAGAGAATCGTAATAGCTGTTGCGATCCTTGTTGTTCCAGCCACGCCCATCGACGATGAGTGAATGGGCAGCGGTGGCATCGAGTTGCGGGACTGCGGCAACCTTTCTGCCGGTGAGATACAGCTTCTTCAGCGGCATGGCGTAGGCCAGCAGATAGCTGCCGGTGCTGTCCCAGCCTGCGTAGCTGTCTTGTTCAGGTTCCGGTGGGCCCTGATGCGGGAAGATTCCGTCCGCACTGCGGGCCAGGTCAAAGTACCAACTTCCAAACTCCGTCATCCACGCTCCGGTCGCCTGTGGTCCCGACTGCGAGACACCTGGCATCGCCCAAAGAATGTTGAAGAAATTGCCCGTGTGTCCGCAATCGCGCTCCGGTCCGTGAGAGGCCACGCTCATACGCGAGAAGAACTCTGCCTCTTTCGATTCACCGAGCAAATTGAACAGCACAGCGGCCATGCCGCACTTGCCGTTGTCCTCGTGGTTCTCAATCCAGGGGTGATGGTCACCGTAGGGAATCGCGCCCTTGCCGGTGTAAAAACGCAGCAGCTTGGCACTGCGCTCGATTGCCAGATCCAACGCCGGTTCTTGCACGCCGGCCACGCGGGCCATCACCAGCGAGATTGTCAGCGGCACACCGGGCGAATTCATCATCCCGTAGCCGCCGAGACGACCGTCGCGCTTCGCGAACCCATGGCCCCACGAGCCGACCGCACTTTGACCGTGGGCGGCTTCGAGCGCGAGCCGTGACAAGCCCGGCATGACCGAATCGTCGCCCGTTACGATCTTGTACTCGGCGAGGAACATCATGACGTAGCCGTAATACCAGGTTGCCATCCCGTCGGTCTTGAAGTTCGCGGCCCACTCCGTTTCCTTTTTGATCAGCGGGAGGTAGCTGGAGTCGCCGCTGGCCAGCAAGGCGAGCGCGTTGAGCGATCGGGGGATGGGGTCGTGTCGCTCGGCATAGGTAGAATCTGCCATCCGCCTGGCGAGATCCCTGCACCCTTGTTCGAGGATCCGTTTGGATTTCGGGCAATCGTAGGGAGCGGTGGGACTGTAGGTTCCGAGTACCGGGAGCTTCAGCACGACTTCCGCCGAGCTGTCTGCGCGCCAGCGGGTCAGGGTAAGATTGCCTTGGCCCGCTTCCGATTCGGCAAGCGTCAAGGCGTGGCCCATTTCGGTGCGGGGGTCATGGGAAAACGGCTTGCCACTGACACCCTGAATCACGTCGCCGACCGCGAACACTCCTTCAGCGGGAGAACCTTTCTTCACCTGGGTGATCGTGATCTCGCGGGCATCGGAGGTGACCAGCTTGTCACAACGAATCCAGCCGCGAAGGCCCGTGGCGCCCAGGTTCCAGTCGTGCATCGCTCCTGCTGCGGAACTTGAGCCCAGCGCCGCGAAAACGACGGTGAGCGCCAGGTGAACGAGTCTGTTTTTCATGTTGACCAGAGTTTTGGAAATGGCGGATGCACCGTGCGCGTCGCATCCCTCGGGTGGTTCCGTTTCGAGTTATCGCGCGGATCAAATCACATCAAGTGCTGCTCCAGTTCGCGAAGGCCGGCGCCGCGCACTTTCGGCGAGCGCCGACAGTTAGAACCGACCCAGGGAACAGTTTCTGCCGTATCCGACGACTTCACAATCGGTTTGAGCGCCGACGATCGAGCGGTCGAACACGGAACACGACATCGGACCGTACCACGTTGAAGATCCCTTCACCAGCGACAGCTCGACTCGATGAGCAAGAAATCGACGGATCTTTATCGAAGACACTGATTGCGGCGCGGCGACTGGAACCGAACGGGGCCGATTTTACCTTCACGACCCGCAATTCGCTTGGCTCAAAATCGCATTGAGCCGCGAATCCGCGCACATAAGTCCCAGAATTCGCAGTGTCGCCGCAAGTCTTCTGCGGCGGACGTGGCATTTCCACCGAGGCACCTTGGCCTGTTTTCGAAGGCAGGGCTATTTTTTGCGATGGGAATCGGTGGGCGACGTTTTGGACGCTCCGCTCCAAAGGGTCGATCAATGAACTTGCCGAATAGAAGGCAACACTGAATCCAGCACGGTGTCACAAGCCTCCACTTCTCCTGCAAATCCTACTCGTTCGAATTCCGCGCGAAAGCGAACGAAACGGAACGGTCATCAGTGACACGTCATTTCGAGAGAAAGGGTGCGAAAAACGCGTGGTCGACTTCGTAGATTGTCTTGGGCTTGAGTCCAAGTTCCATTTTTCTGAACAATTCGACAAGCTTCACCGCGTCAACCAACTCCACGGGAGGTGCCCCGTCCCGCTCGGCTTCGCGTCGCGCATCCATGGTAAACGTCCCCGTGGTCAAAATAATGCCCTTATCCGCGCGACCAATCATGGCGTTACGAAAATCCCCAACTTGCGCACGCGACACCGACCCCTTATAGCGTTTGCATTGGAACAGCACCTTGAAGGTAACGAATGGATTGACTTGGAGGATTCCGATTCCGTCAATGCCTCCGTCTTTCGTTCGGCCGGTGACCGTGACTTTTTCGAATCCGGACTCCCGTAGTAATCGTGCGCATATTCGTTCAAAACCCTCCGGCGTGACTTTTCTAAGGAGCTCCAAAAGTACGTCGTCCCATTCCTCATCGACGCTTTCCGTATCGGCCGTTACCGATGAGTCGGAGTCATCATCTTTCTTGCGTGCGTCAGCGTGGATCTTGACCCACTTTAGGAAAATATTCCGAGAATCCGATTCGTTCAGCGACGTTTCAAAGCCCTTGGGTGTCAAGGTCCAGACACCACGAGTCGAACTGTCAAGCAACCCTTCCCAGACGAGATACTGACGCGCCCAATGCACCTGATTATAAAATCGGGTCTGACCCGATTTGAGTGTCTCCTCAAGTTTTTTGTCGGAGATTCCAGATTTCTCAGCGATCAAATCCACGACCTCGCGGGGCTTGCCGGACCCGTCGAGTTCTCGAAGTGCTTCGAGTGTCGGCCCCATCCACTTGACGAATTCTGATCTGCCCTTGGCCATGACGAATGAAGCTTGAATTGGCGGCTTGACTGGGCCGTAGTGGTAAGGAAACGCGGTTGGCGACTGGCACACTCGAGCCGAGTGGAATTGTACAGAAGGACGGCAAAAACGTCTAGGAAAACCAGAGAATAGCCTGGACTGATTCCCTCGTTGTTTAACAGCGGCGTGCCGAGTGTCGCTTCATTGGTGTGGTCGTCGTCGAACGATCGAACCCCCAGTTTCGCCCGGATCGCCCTTCGCAGAACTCTCTACCGATTGGCAGTCTTCGCCGGTGCGATCGGCACTTCGCAGAATGTCAGCGCCGCGATGCCGTTTCTTCCGTACAGCAGCGAGTTTGGGTCCCACCTGCGGTCGACCAGGTACGTGATGGCTGTGGCATCAGACGGGTCCGAGAGCTTCAGCGTGATGTTCACCCCCGACGCCGACCCGGACTGAACCTTCCCCTCGGCGCCCTTCAGAACGAACTGGCTGGAAGTCGCATCGTCCCACGCCATCGGCTGGTCGAATTCCAGCACGATTTCATCCCGTTTATCGGTGGAGTAGCGAACGCTCTTGAGGTCGGCCGCCGTGATGGGCTTGTCGAACCGCTTTCCATAGTTGTCGCGCTCGACCAGGGGAATCATCAGTCGCGCCATTTCGGCGTAGCCGTCGGTCGGGTAGTGGCAGGAGCCTTCTGGTTTGATCCCCAAGGTCGACATCACGCTCATGTGGGAGTAGAGTCGCGGCAGCCGACGCTGCACGTCACGCAGCATGTCGCTGTGCCGGGTTCCCCCTTGGCTGCACGCATTGGGCCAGATCTGAAAGAGGTAATAGTGTTGAACGTTCGGCAGGTGTTGTTTCCAGGCCGCGGTCATGTCGAGAAAGTATTGCTCGTACGTGGCGCTGCCGTAGCCGCCGTCAGGTCCGTCCGCTCCCTGGTCGGCTTCTCCCTGGTGCCACAAGACGCCGCGGATGCCATGCGTCAGTCGGGCCTGCTGAACGCGCTTCAGCCAGCGACCGAAGATCGTGCGTTGATCGGTGGGATCGCTCGGGTTCGGCTGATGCTGATCGACGCGGGTTCCCCCGACCGCGCCGTTGATGATGCAGATGGGAATCTCATAGGTGTCGACAAGATGCCGAGCGAGGTCCATGCCCCAGTACCCGATCTGCCAATGCCCCCCTTCCCGTCGAACAGCCGTCCCCCAGCCTTTCGCGCCGTCCCCTCCCAGTGAACCGAAACTGCGAATCCATTCGCTCGGATCTTCTCCTTTCTGTCCGGCCCAGTCGGTCGCCACCGCGTTCGATTGCCCCTCGATCAGGTAGGCGTCGCCGCACACCAGATTGTCAGCAGACTCTTGAACCGTCTCGACGCCACCGTTCTTCGTTCCCAGTTCGACTTTATAGCGAATCAGGCCGGGCTTCAGTTTCGCGGTGAACGCATACGACAGGTCGGCTCGCGGTTTCTGACTGTCGGTCTTGATGAGCGTGTCGTCGGCGTAGAGTCTTAGAAACACCGCGTCGGCGGCTTCCGGCAGCACGCCGTTGCAGTACAGTGTTCCTTCGTTCTTGTCGTCGCGGGCGTAGAACTGGTTGTCGTCTGGTTTCTCGTCGTTCTCGGGCGTCCGCACGACCCACGCATCGTGCGCTGGTTCCTTGACGGCAATCTCGACCGACTGCGCAACTTTCCGGCCGCCGTTGCTGATGGTCGCCGTCACGGTCAGGTTGCCGCTGTTTTGGGCGCGATGGAGAACCAGCTTCCCTTCGCCCTCGTTTTTGATGACCGGCACGCCGCGGGCGGCCCAGTGGACTTCCACTTCGTCGACCCCCTTCGCCTTCATCGCGTCCAGATTCAGAATCTGCGATCCAACGTCGATCGGTTTCCGGCCGTCCCAGTCTTTGGGCGCGCTCAGTTTGAACTGCGGCTCAGGCAGATCCTCTCGAATCGAAACCGCGATGTTGCGCGTCTTGACTTCGTCGGCGTAGACCGCCTTGAACGTCAGCTTCGCGGTTTCATCACCGGCGACACGCCCCGCGTCGAACGTGTATTCCAATCGGTCGACAGCGACGACCGTCTCTTTCCCGCCACGCCCGAGAATCCAGTAGATCTTTTGTGCTCCTCCCGCCTGTGCAGAGAGTTTCTTACTCTGCCCCTCGTCCACGGTCAGTTTTTCGGCCGAAACCGAAAACTCGCTGCCGGTTTGCACCACCGGGCCAACCAGGGTCTGCAACGGCTTCTGGTTTTCGTATTCCAGTCGGGCCCAGTCGGCCGATCGAACCACGTTCGCGATGCGAACTTCGTCGACGTCGCCGCCATAGTCGTAGACGTCGTACCAGCCGCCGATCCACATCCGCGCCGGGCTCTTGATCGCCAGCGGCGCGGATTCGGTCTTCGAGACGCCGTCGAGCACGCCGTTCACGTACAGCAGCGACTCCCCCTTCTCGTAGGTATGCACGACGTGAATCCATTCAGACTTCCGCACGGGGGTCTGGCTGGCGACGTCGGCTCCAGAGAAATAGCACTCCATGCGAACGTGGGGCGGACTCCGAAAATTCAAAATCACTTTTCCCTGCGGCGCTTCGTTGCCCCAGCCCAAAACGCGGGCGTTGGCCTCTTCCGACCGAAACCAGGCGGTCGTGGTGTTGGGACGGGAACCTGTCGGAAAGCCTGCAATCTTGTCGCCGCAGAAAACGCCTCTCCCGCCAGGAAAATGCCGCGCGGCGCCAATCACCCCTCGCGCTTCGGTCGTCCCCGTATCTTTCGTTTCAAGCACGCCGGTCTCATCCGTCACCGGCCCATTCATATGGAAGACCCCCAGGTATCCGTTCGAGGCGTTGAACACCTGCTGGCCGTTCGATTCGCTTTTGGAGCTGGGATTTCCCCAGTGCATTCGAATCTGCTGCCGCGAATTCCCCTCGATCCGGGGGATTCGCACCCAAACGCTCGCCGTTCCGCCAGCCGCGTCCCATTCTTCAATCTGATACGCCAGCCGCTCTCCCGTGCTGGTCGAGAACCGCAGATCGGCCCCGTCGCCCTTCGCCTGACGAAAATCGAAGAAGTCGCTGTGCAGCCGCACCAGCACCGGAAACTCTTCGACCACCGCCAACGCCGGCAGGTCGGCCCCTTCCGGCGTCGTCAGCAGGTAGATCGAACCGGAATGCTTCCAGTCGCCCGAGACGCCGCGGGTCTCGACCGGCTTGTCTGTCGCCGCGTTCGACACCGAGACAAACAGTGATAACACGACCAGGAAACAAGCGGAGACGAGCGAAAACTGTCGATAGATCAACGAGTCGGGTTGCACGGCGAGTTTCCTGGATCCTGCGTGAGGCGAGCGCTGTCGGTATGATCGATCCTCTCCCACACAGTGTACTTCCCCTGACCACCGATTTCTTGGCCCAGAATCGCATCGAATCGTGAATCGGCGCACAACACGCCCCGAATCCGCTCTGCCGTCGCATGTTCCGCCCGTGGACGTCGCCTTGCTGGAACGGCTCTTTGACCGCTCCCCCGACGTGGCGTTTTTCGTCAAGGACGTCGCCGGGCGATACATTGCCGTCAACGAGTCGCTGGTCGCGCGACATGGCCTGAAGAACCGATCGCAAGTCATCGGCAAGTGTCCGCGTAACATCTGCCCGGGCGACCTGGGGCGAATTCCCACCGAGCAGGACGAAAAAGTTCTGCGCACCGGACGTCCGTTGCTCGACCACCTCGAACTGCACTGGCATCGACCGAACACGCCGGTCTGGTGCCTGACGACCAAACTGCCGATTCTCGACGCGACCGGCGTGGTTGTCGGGCTGATCGGATTCTCGCGCGATCTGCGCGTGCCGGTCGAACCTCACGAGATTCCCACCGACTTCGCCGAGGCCCTGGTCGAGTTCGAACAAAGCCTTTCGCCCGAGGCGACTCCCGCCTGGCTGGCCCGTCGCGCGCGACTGTCGCCGCAGCGACTGGCGCGACTGACCAAACGGCTGTTCGGACTGACGCCGAGTCAGTTCATCACCAAGACACGCATCGCGGCGGCGTCGCGGCTGCTGCTCGATTCCGCGCAGTCGGTGGCCCAGGTCGCGCACGCCTGCGGGTTTTACGACCACAGCGCCTTCACCCGCGCCTTCCGCTCGGCGACCGGCATGACACCGACTGAATTTCGAAGCGGTTCCTCAACGCCCCCTCAATGAACGGGACGATCCGAACTCATGGTTCGTCCAATTTCTAATTCGGAATTCTGCAGTTTTTCAACCGCGTCGGGAGATGATCCGCGCCGGTGATTGACAATGCCGAGTGCAATTTGGTTGTCAAGTACTGGATTGCCAAGAGTGAAATCTCCCGCGATCGTTCGGCCTTCATGGACCGGCGCCCCGAAAGGCGGGAGACGCTGGGTTTGGCTTCGTCTCGATACTCAATCGGCCCCCTCTCCAGGCAGTTCGCATTCCTCCTCCAGCCACGGGTCGAACGGATCTTCGAACGCGTCCCAGACGGCCGGGCTTGCTTCCAGCTCTTCGTCGGTCAACAGGCACTCGCTAAGTGCTTCGGCGATCTGGTTCTCGTCCAGGTAGCGGCCAATGACAACCAGTTCGATCCGTCGATCGCCCCAGGGTTCCTCCCATACTTCTGCGACGTCGTTGTGAAATTCGGGATCATCGGGCCATTCGTCGCGTGAGGTCGACGCCGCCCAGAGTCCCGCGGGGTGGAGCGAAAACAGCCCTCCCGCCTGCGACCACTCCCCCGCTTTGTCGTGGCGCGTGGCGAGCCAGACCACCCCCTTGGATCGCACGACGCCATCGAACAGCTCCCCCTCGATCGTCGCCATCAGGCGTTCCGGGTGGAACGGCCGGCGGGCCTCGTAGACGAAACTCCTGAAGCCGTATTCTTCTGTCTCCGATGTCTCTTGACCCCGGGGAACAGTCAGCCAGTTTCCATTCTCGGCGGCCCAATCCTCGCTAAAGCGTCCCGTGTTGAGCAGCTCGGTCACGGGGGCGCTCCCCAGCGTCGATCGCACGATCTTCGCGGCGGGGTTCAATTGGCGCAGCATCGACTCCAGTTCTCCGAGACGCCGCTCGTCGACCAGATCGGCCTTGCTGACGACCAGCACGTTGGCGAATTCGATCTGGTCGATCAGCAGTTGCACGACGTCGCGGGTGTCTTCGTCATTGAGACCGATTCCGCGGTCGGTCAGCTCGTCGAGAGATTCGAAATCGGATCCGAAATTGACCGCGTCGACCACGGTGACCAGCGTGTCCAGGCGAGCGACGTCCCGCAAACCCAGACCTTCGTCATCGACAAACATAAACGTCTCGGCGACCGGCAGTGGCTCCGAGATGCCGGTGGATTCAATCAAGAGGTAATCGAACGCTCCCTTCCGGGCGAGTCGTCCCACCTCCTTCAACAGATCCTCGCGCAACGTGCAGCAGATGCAACCGTTGCTCATTTCGACGAGTTCCTCATTGACCCGGCTGAGAGGAGCCTCGCCATCACGGATCAACCGTGCGTCGACGTTCACCTCGCTCATGTCATTGACAATGACCGCCACGCGAAGGCCTTCCCGGTTCGCGAGCACTTGATTGAGAAGCGTGGTTTTACCGGCCCCAAGGAAACCCGAGAGAACGGTGACTGGCAAAGGAACAAGTTCTGGCATCAAAGTCCTGAATGTCATGAAGGAGAAACGGCCCAGGGCCGTCGGGTCGGGGAGAACAGATGGCTAGAGACCGACCATCCCATGGATGGGATTGGAGCCTGACACAGAATCAATCGGTGGCGGTCGGCTAACGTCGGCAACGCACGCCGCTCGGAAATTGAAAACCCGCTAATGTGTCCACAATTCTATTGACACCAAAGATCTATTGCAATAGTATTGCATTACCACATATCGCAGGCGTTGCCTGCGTCTCATTTCACAGTTTCCACTGACGAGTTCGCACCATGTTGATTCGACTGTCCGTTCGCTTTTTTCTCGTTCCGCTGGTCGCCGCGCTGATCGCATTGCTCGGATCGGACCGCCAAGCGACGGCGAGCGCGGTCTTTTCCGATGGGCACGGCGACATCGGCGTCGCGTACGACGACATCGGGAAGACATTCGATCTTCACGTACACGTACACGCGGGGTCAGTTGTCGACGGATCGCCACTCGTGTCGGATGCCGAGTACGCCCCGGACGAAATCGTGATCCTGGTGACAACTGAGACCGCTCGGCCCGTCGGGGCACAGTTCGACTTCACGGGAACGGGAGCCGGGCAACCGTTGTGGCGGCTGTTTCAGACCCTCGTGCCGGGAACCCCGTTTCTGGGTCTTGCCTCGGAAGAACTCGACAGCGCCGATTGGGTGGGCGGCGAACTGACCTGGGAAGTGACGTCGATCGTCAGTGGTCCTGCGGGAGGTGAGTTTTCGCTGTGGCAGAACGAAATCGGCGGTCCCGTCGTGCTGGCCTCGAGCTTCGACGGGCTGCCGGGGAGTTTCAACCTGCTCGCCGGCGGACACGCGCACGCGAACTATGGATTTACCGCGCTGGGGATTTATGAAATCGAATTGACTGTGACGGGTGAGCATATTGTCGACGGAGTGATCTCCAGTTCGGCGATCTACACATTCAATGTGGTTGCTGTACCCGAACCAGGCAGCCTGACTCTGGCGGGAATCGCCCTGGGAGGCATCGTGTTCGTCGCATCGCGCCGCCGGACACGCGGGCACTGAGATCGAGTTTTTCGATCACGCCGCGGGGCGGTCCTACGTCCGCGCCGCAATTCGGAATTCGTTCTGGCGTGGAATGCTGGCGCGGGCCGTCTGAGCCGACAGGTGCGGCGCGACTGTCCGATTATGTAATAGAAATTTCAATGTGTCCGTTCACAAAGACCACTTGCATAACGTATGTAAGTGTGTAGACTCACGCGAGGCGACTGTGTGCGCTGGGGGTTCCAGTCCGAGATCGCCGATTCGAATTGCCGAGTGATGATCCAGGTTCGCCGCGCCCGTTCTCCCGCTCTGTTGCCCGTACTGAACGACCGACGGGGGATGACCCTCATCGAGCTGCTCGTCGTGATCGCGATTATCGGGCTGTTGATCAGCCTGGTTCTGCCCGCTGTGCAAAAAGCTCGCGAGGCGGCCCGCCGCACCCAGTGCGCGAACAATCTCAAGCAGATCGGGCATGCCCTGCACATGTTCTGCGACTCCAACCGCGGCAAGTTCCCACTGTCATCGCACGGCAGTTCGGATCTGGAGAAGACCTGGATCTACACCCTCGCACCCTACTTCGAAAACGTCGACACGGTCCGCATTTGCCCTGAAGATCCGCGCCGGCAGCAGAAGCTCGAGGAAAAGGGGACCAGCTACGCGCTCAACGAGTATCTCTGCGTCCCCGGACCGAACGAGGCGCTCACGTTGAATACGATCCGCTCGACAACCCACACCATCATGGTGTTCACACTTTCCGATTCGCGAGGCGTCTCGACCACCGACGATCATACCCACTCTCGAAACTGGTTCCGCAGCCCCACAGACAAGACCTGGCAGCGGATTCTCGCCGACATCCAGCCCGATCGATTCAGCGGAGCGGGCGTCGACGCTCCTCCCGAACAGCGTATGGGCGGGTACGCCAACTATCTCTTCGCCGACGGGCGCGTCCAGCTCATTCCCTCGCAGACCATTCGGCAATGGGCCGATGCGAACAAGAATTTCGCCTTGCCGAACCTCTGTCCTGATTACCCCTGACACACCGGCGCCGCCGCCGCTTCATTCACCCTTTGCGCAAGCCTCCAGGAGTTTGTCCATGCTGTTCGATTCGCTTCCCGTGATGTTCGCCCGTCGTCTGCTGACAAAGTTGGCTGCACGTTCCCGCGCAGGAAAGCGCCTCCGCCGACGCTGGTTCCCGCGAATCGAAGTACTCGAAGAACGCCGCGTCCTCTCGGGAACGCCCCCGACGCTGACCGGATTCGTGACCAACCAGCACGTCGATCTCAATCTTGGTCACAACTTTGCCGCGAATACCTGGGCGTTGTCGGTTCGCGACGCCGACAATGTGGTCTCGTATGCCAACGATGACGGCGTTTTGTATGTCGGCGCACCGGCACTCTCGACCCGTCCAGCCGGCGCGAGTTTCGACTTCATCGGCGTCAGCAGTGGCGACTCCTACTACCGTCTGCCCCCGTCGCAGGATCCATCGCTGCTTTACCTGGGAGTGGCCGCCTACGATGTCGTCACCACCAATGTCGACCGTTATAACCCGTCGACGGAATCAAAAGCGCGCGTGTCGGGGAGCGGTCGCTGGCTCAAGGCCAGCCTCGTCGGAGTGGACCATTTTCTGCCTGATGGTTCGGTTGGATCTGGAAAATTCTCGGTCTGGCAGAACGGCGACTCCGGTCCCATTGTGTTCATGTCGAATGTCAACGACTCCGTGAGTAATCCCAACGGAAGCGGTCTGGACGCCACCGATGGCGTCTCGTCTGACGATGCGGTTTGGGTCACCGCTGGCGGGCACCTCCACTACAACTACGGTTTCACACAGGTCGGGCGGTACGAAGTCTCCCTGAAACTCTCGGGTTACTTCGGAGACAACGCGAATAACACCACGCCAAACCTCGCCGGATTGCGCGAGAGCCCAACGCTGAAACTCTATTTCTCGGTGGGCAACGTGGGGCAGGTCGAATTCGACTCGGCCAGCTACACCGTGAACGAGTCCGCCGGCACCGCCTCGATCAATGTGCGTCGCGTGAATGGCTCCGACGGTCAGATCACCGTCAACTATGCGACCAGCAATGGCACGGCTCTGGCAGGGTCTGACTACACCACGACGAACGGCACGCTGACATTCCTGGACAAGGAAACCTCCAAGACCATCGTCATTCCCATCATCAACGACTCCGATGAGGAACCAGACGAGACCATCAACATCGCTCTGAGCCTGCCCGGGCCGAACAGCATCGCCGACTACATCAGCTCGCCCGACGGCGACAACAGCAGCATGCTGGGGGCGCAATCGACCGCCGTGTTGACGATTTTGGCCAATGACCCCCCGGTCGATCTGAACAACGATCCGGTGGCGGTCGCCGACGCATTGACCGTGTCGCCTAACAACTCGGTCCGGGGCAACGTGTTGTTCAACGACAGCGACCCCGACGGCGACCCGCTGACCGCTGTCATGGGGACGTTGCCGGCGCATGGCGCGGTCATTCTGAATTCTGACGGGACATTCACTTACACTCCCGGCCCGTCGTTCGCCGGCAGCGACAGTTTCGGCTACACGCTGGACGACGGGGAAGGCGGGACCGATTCGGCGGTTGTCACCGTCACACTGGCGACCACTCCCAGGTTCATCGCATACCTCACCAACGAACACACCGACGTCGGTCTGGCGATCGAAGAAGTTGGCATGGGGGGGCACGAATGGAACCTACACGTCCACGACGAAAATCACGATGTCGAATACGCTCCCGACGAAGCGTTGCTGTACGTCGGGCCATCCGCACTTGTGGCCCGCCCCACCAGCCCCGCGTTCGCCTTCATCGGTGTCGCGGCTGGCGAGAACTACTACCGGCTTTCCGAATCGGCCAATCCCGAACTGCTGTTCCTGGGAATTGGCAGCGAAGAGATTCTCCCGGGCACACTGGTGGGTGGAACGGCGAATCTGCGACTGAAGTCGGTCAACGGCCCAGGGCACTTCTCGTTGTGGCGATCGGGAGACCTGGACCCCGAGGTGTTGATGTCGACCGAGAATGGAGTGACGTCCGCCGATCTGGCTCTTGTACTCGAAGGGAGCCATACCCATGTCAATTGGGGTTTCAGCGCCCAGGGCAACTACCAGGTCACGTTTGAAGCGGTCGCGACGTTGACCGGCGGAGAGGAGATTGTGAGCGGCGATGTGACCTATCACTTCGGCGTCAACGTCGCCATTCCTCAGTCACCGACCGTGACGCTGCCTGTCGGAAATGCGATTTACAAAGAGAATACCGCCGCCGTCAACGTGACAACCGCCGCCACAGTCGTCGATACCGACTCCACCAATTTCAACGGCGGGAGCCTGACTGCCGAGATTATCGCGGGCGCTCAAGCCGACGATCGGCTGCGTATTCGACACACCGGCTCCGGGACCGGACAAATCGGCCTCGCGGGTGCCAACGTGACCTTTGGCGGCGTGACGATTGGCGTTGTCGACTACGAGTTCAGCGAATTCGGCATCAGCATCGCGCTGAACGCCAATGCGACCCCTGCCGCCACGGCGGCGTTGATCAAGGCGGTCACATTCGACAATTTCGGCGACAATCCCACAACCACCACGCGGACTGTCGCCTTCACGATCAGCGACGGGACCGGCCGAACGAGCGAGCCCGCCACGCGCAATGTCGCGGTGACTGCGGTGAACGACGCCCCGGTGGTGACCACTTCAGGCGGCGCGGCGAGCTATGCCGAAAACGCCCTCCCCGTCGTCCTTGACGCGGACGTTCTGGTCTCCGATGTGGACTCAAACGATTTCAATCTGGGGTCAATGAAGGCGACCATTTCGACGGGAGTTGTCCCAACCGATCGATTGACGATTCTCGCGGAAGGAAATGCCGCCGGCCAGATCAACCTCGACGGTACAAACGTGCTGTTTGGCGGCGTGGTCATCGGCACCTACGTCGGCGGTTTCACGACCAGCGGACCGCTGACAGTCACGTTCAACGGAAGTTCGTCCCCGGCCGCTGCCCAGGCGCTGGCCCGACGGATCGCCTTCCATAACGCGGGGGACAATCCGACCACCGCCACGCGCACGATCAGCTTTGTCGTCAACGACGGTGACGGCAAGAACAGCCTGACCGCGACGAAACAGGTCAGCGTGAGTGTGTCGAACGATGCGCCTGCCATCACGCCAACCCCCAACACGGTGAAATACACTGAAAACAAGGCGCCGATCGGAGTCTTGACGTCGAGTTCGGTGGTCGACGCCGACTCGCCGAATTTCGACGGCGGCCTGTTGACTGTTGACATCCACGCGGGAGCCGACACTCTGGACCGACTGCGTATCAGGAATGTCGGTGTGGGATTGGGTCAGATTGGCCTCTCGGGCGGCGACGTGACGTTTGCCGGCGTGGTGATCGGCAGTTTCACGGGAGACTTCGTCGACAATTCCTCCTTGGTCGTTAGTTTGAACGGCAACGCGACGGTGCCGGCCGTGACGGCACTCGTTAAGGCCGTGACCTTCGATACGGTGGGAGACAACCCGGTCGCGGGGTTGCGAACCATACGGTTTGTCGTCAGTGACGGCGATGGAGGCACCAGCCTGCCGACCAGTCGCGATGTGAACGTCGTGGCGGTGAACGACGCTCCGGTGGTGGTGAATTCCGCCGGCGCCGCGGAGTACAGCGAAAACGCTCCTCCGGTAGTCATTGATGCCGGACTGCTTGTTGTCGATGTCGATTCCCCGAACTTTCATCTGGGCACTCTGAAGGTGACGATCGGTGCCGGCAAAGTGACGACGGATCGGTTGACCATCGCGACGGAGGGAGACGGCCCGGGTCTGGTCAATCTTGCTGGAACGAACGTGCTGTTCGGAGGTGTTGTGGTTGGTGTCTATTCCGGGGGCTTCACCTCCAGCGGCCCCTTGACGGTCACATTCAACGGCAACGCGACCCCTGCGGTGGTCGAGGCAGTCGGACGTCGGATCGCGTTCCACAATGCGGGGGAAAATCCCACGACCGCACCCCGGACCATCACCTTCTCGGTCAAGGACGGCAGCGGAAAAAGCAGTCTCGTCTCCTCCCGACAGGTGAATGTCAGCGTGTCGAACGACGCGCCACAGATCAGCAGTTTCGGCGTGGCGGTTTCCCACACCGAAGGGGCTGTTCCGACACTGCTGTCCAGCGGGGCGACGCTGGTCGATCCCGACTCTCTCGACTTCCTGGGGGGTTCCCTGGTCGTCAGCCTGGTTGCGGGAGCGACCACGGACGATCTGCTTGCCATTCGACACGTGGGGGTCGGTGCGGGACAGATCGGCGTTGCGGGATCTGACGTGACGTACGCCGGTGTTGTGTTCGGGTCGTTTTCAGGTGGTGGCGCTAGAACCCCCCTCACGGTCTCGTTCAACGGCAATGCGACAATCGCCGCCGTCCAGGCGCTGTTGAAGAACATCACGTTCAAATTGACGGCGAGCATCGCCGCGAACTCGACTCGGACGGTCCGTTTTTCGCTCACCGATGGCGATGGAGGAACCAGCCCTGAATACGAAAAGACGATCAATGTGATCAACAAACCGTAGTTGGTGGCTTGAGTCGCGGCGTGGTGCCTTGCCGCCGGGGGATCTTATCCCTCGGCGGCGTTCTATTTACCACGACGGTTCTGAAGACACACCGGGGGGAACGCGATATTCTCCTGGCTGGTTGGTAGGCCATGTTCTGGACGGAGGGCACATCGCTTGTTCGCGACAGGGTTCAAGGCATGCTATCCCGCATTCCCACGCGTGGCGACTTCACCGCTTGATCGCTTTACCGCGCTTTGACGGAGTCGAACGAGAGACGCGAACTGGGATCACCCGACCCGTCGAATGCGATTCGAATCGCCGTCACACTCGTGAATGAACCCGTTCCCGTAAACGCGTTGAACCCGATATTCTTGTCGAAACCTGCAAAGGGAGGGCCGGCGAGCGTCTCTTCATAGGTACGGGTTCCGGTCGTCGTTTTCACGGTGATCGTCAGTTTGACGGCGTTCTTAAAATCGATCTTGGTCAATGAGAGAACCTTGTTGGCCCCCCCTTCGGTGAGGTCAACAGCCGCGAATCCGCCGTCTCCAAACGTGTCGTTCGAGTCACCGTCCCACCAGACTGACCCGACCCCCCGCGATGTGTCGGTCTGATCGTACTTCAATTGCCCGATGTGTCCGAAACACTTCACCGCGCCCGAACCGCCGGCGACTCGATTCACACGAACGACGCGCCACCCACCCGCAATTCCAGCCACGTTGTTCGCCGCGGTGGAAATAGTCGCCAGGCCCGGGTCGGCGTCCACCGCACCGACGCCACCGGCGGGGCCGGAAAATTCGTCGATTACAATGTCGCCACGAACCACCGCCGCGACACCAAACACAATCGCGGTCCCCACGACTCTTCGCATCACACTTGGCAGCATCATCGGTCTCTCTCCGGAAAGTCACTGTTGGATCGGGATGGTAATGGTCATTGCCGACATCTAGGCAAACACCCAGTCGATGAAGTGGTTTCGCGTTGTCTTCGGAATTCGGGGGAGACGCGACCGGATATTATCCGTTCCAGATCGCCGGGGAGCTGTATGTCGGCACCCGCAACGGATCGGACCCCCGCATCCATCGCTGGAATGCCGAGGCGGCCCGGTGGAGTGTCGTCGACAACGTGCCCAATGCAAGCGAACGAATCGCCGGCAAGCTGTTTCACGTGGATCGCGGGAACAGCGACAAAGCTACGGAATCTCGATCGCAGGTGATGATCTCCGTAGAATCACTGCGGCGGCTCTCCGCCGGACGTGTGATCGTGGGACGCGGCGTGTACGGCCCCAGTACGATGAAGATCGAGTCGGTTCAAGTCCAGCAGTCTCCCGAATCCAAGTGAGTCCCTGATGCGGCAAATCATTCTGTTGGCTGTGATGATCGGATTTGGGTCGTACATGTGTCGCGTCGCTGCGTGCGCCGACGAAATTCCCCAGCCGTTGATTGCGACCTACTTTCATCCCGACCGGGTGATTCCCCGGGACGCTGGTCAGGAAGAACAGTCGGCCGCGATTCGGCAGTCACTCGACCGGATGCAGAAGAGCGGGCTGAACGCGATCTTCCCCTATTTAACGGGCAGCTCCGGACAGTCGTTCTACGCCGGCGCGTTACACGAGACGCAATTCTATGGCGCTCGCGATCCGCTGAAAGAACTGATCGACGAAGCGAGAAAACGGCGTCTGCAGGTTTACCCTGTGGTTTGCGCGATGGTTTGCGGCAACGACAAGCCGGAGGGAATTCTGTTGAAGCATCCCGACTGGGGGTTGCGCCATCCCGACGGTTCTCCACTGGGTTATCTCAGTCCGGCGCATCCCGAGGCTCGGAAGTGGCTCGTCTCGGTGGCCGACGAAATCGTCACGAAGTATCAGCCCGATGGAATCATTCTCGACTACATCCGGTATCACAATCGACCGTTGCTGCTCGACGTCGCCGCCGAGCGGCGATTTCAGGATTCTCTGCCGCAAGACAGTCCCGCCGACGAGGTCCAGAAGCTTCTCCAGCAGTTCAAGGAGAACGAGTTGACCGAACTGGTCCGGATGTACGCCGAGACCGTGCATCAGGCCAAGAGCCGTCTGGGAATCTATTGCTGGGGTCCCCATGTCGCCGCGAATCACCAGATCGCCCAGTGCTGGCCGAGGTGGGTGAAACTTGGCTATCTCGATCTGGTGAACGTCTCGGGGTACTACCACAAGGACAAGTACGGCGAGAAGTACCAATCGCTATTTGAAGAACGAATGCGATCGTCGCTCCGGCTCAACCAGGAGACCGGTCGCCCCGTTTCGCTCTCATTCACCCTGGGAGTGACCACAAGCCACGGCAGACTGCATTCGGCCGACGACGTGCGGGTGTACCTGAAGTCCGCCTCGGAGGTGGGACTCGACGGTTTTGTGATCTTTCCCTGGAGCGACATCCTTCCGTTTCTAGACGAACTCGACGCGACGAATTCGATCGGGGGATACAAGGGACGTCGGGAGTAAGCTGACAAGTCAGCGCACTTCGCGGATCAGGTCAGAATCTCCGTCATCACTTTTCCGTAGTCGACATCCAGTCGCTTTCTGCCGGGGATATCGAGTCGGCGCGGGTCGAGACCCATGAGGTGCAGCGTTGTCGCATGAATGTCGGTGACGTAGTGCGGATGCTCGACGGCGTGGAAGCCGAATTCGTCGGTGGTGCCGTGTACGAAGCCCCGTTTGACTCCCGCCCCCGCCATCCAGATGGTGAATCCGTGGGGATGGTGGTCGCGACCGGTCCCTGACTTGGTGAAACTGGTGAGTTCCAGCGCCGGGGTCCGTCCGAATTCGGTGGTGCAGACCACCAGCACGTCATCCATCAGCCCCCGCCGTTTGAGATCGCGAATCAGGCCGGCTAGTGGCTTGTCGACCCGTCCGCACGATCGCGCGTGCAGATTTTTCAAATCGTTGTGCGAGTCCCATTCGCCATAATCGCTCAGGTACACGAGAGAAAATCGTACTCCCCGCTCGGCGAGCCGGCGGGCGGCGAGCAGTCGGCGACCATAAATTTCGGTCGCGGGCTGGTCGATGCCGTACAACTGTTGCGTCTCGGCCGTTTCCTCGGCGAGATTCAGAACCTCGGGGGCCGACATCTGCATGCGGTAGGCGAGTTCGTAGGCCCGAATGCGGGCCCGCAACTGATCGTCCTCGGGGTACTCGACCGCCGACAGGCCGTTCAGTCGTCGGAGAAACGCCAGTTCGTTCTGCTGCTCGCGCGCCGAGACCCCCGCCGCCCGGGTTCCGAAAGGCAAGGGATTCTGTGGATCGAGAGAGAGTTCGATACCGGCGTGCGCGGGGCCGAGATAGTCGGCGTCGAAATTCTTTTTGACCCGGGTGTCTTTGTACTGCCCCAGAAAGACGAACTGCGGAAGATTGTCATTGAGCGAACCAAGCCCGTAACTGACCCACGATCCGACCGATGGCAGTTGTTCGTCGAGAAAGTGCCGCCCCGTGTGCATCTGGAACTCAGCACCGTGGTCGTTGTCGGTCGTGTACATCGAGCGGACGATCGCAAGTTCGTCGACCACCTCGCCCAGGTGCGGCAGCCAGTCGCTGACTTCGATCCCGGCCGCGCCCCGTTTCTTGTATCCAACCTGCAACGGCATGATCGTCGACACAACCTCCCGATCGATCCCCACGACAGAACGCGAACGTTCGAGAAATATGGGCAGCTTTTGCGGATTGGGAAACGGCGTCTGATCGTAGGTTTTTCCGGCGTGGTCGTTGAGCGCCGGCTTGGGATCAAAAGTTTCGAGGTGGCTGACCCCGCCCGACAGAAACACCCAGATCACGCTCTTGGCTTTGGGGGTGCTTTGTGTGACGGAAGCCGACGAATCGATAGCCGGTTCCGCCGCCCGGGTCACTCCGTCCCGCGCCAGCAGATCCCCGAGCGCCAGTCCCGCGCATCCCAGGCCGACATCGGCCAGAAAGGTCCGGCGGGGGGCTCGCAGCGCGGGCGAGAATGTTCTTGCAGTGGACATCGAAAGGTCTCCACCAGAGATCGGTTCGGTGAACCCCTCTGGTCAGCGAATGGTCACAAAATCGTTGTGACTGAACAGGGCATGAATCAGGTTTTCGCGAGCCCGTTGCGCCGGGTCGGATGCGGGGGGAACGGTCGAAGCGGTCGCGACCGCTTCGGCCGGCATCGTCGCGGACTCTTGAAACAGTGCTGTTTGTTCGGCAAGAAAGTCCATGGCAACCGCCGACTCGGCCGCCGAGGGGGGCCGGTTCAGGATCTGCTCGAAAGCGCTTTGCACGAACAGGCCAGCCCGACCGGCGGAATCGGCCGTTGTGGCCGAGCGACTCCACAACTTGCCCGCCAGCCGCCGACTTTGCGGCCAGAGCAGTTCACTGTTGAGCATGGCCAACGACTGCTGCGGCAGAACCGAAGAACTCCGCTGGTAGCAGTCGACCACGCTGGGACCGTCGAACAGATCGAGAAACTGCATCTTGGCCTCGCCGTGAATGGCGAAGTACAGGCTGCGGCGTTTCGAAGTCAGTCCCTGAACATGGTCGAGTTCCTGACCGCCGAGGGTGGGATCGAGTTCTTCGGCGCAGCTCAATACGCTGTCTCGGACCACTTCGGCCTGCATGCGTTGCGGGTTGAACCGCCAGTAAAGTCGGTTGTCTCGGTCGGCCGCCAGATTGGGATGAGTGGTGGTCCCCAGATGCGATTGGCGTCGATACGCCTGCGAGGTGACCAGCAGTCGATGCAGCGGCTTCATTCGCCAGCCGTTCTCCATCAGTTCCACCGCCAGCCAGTCGAGAAGCTGCGGATGTGAAGGAAGTCGTCCCTGCCGTCCGAAGTTCGCCGTCGATTCGACCAGCGCCCGGCCGAAGTGTCGCAACCAGATATGGTTGACCGCCACGCGCGCGGCGAGCGGATTGTCGCGACTGACGATCCAGCGCGCGAGCGCCGCCCTGCGCCCCGTGCTCTGCGGGGGATAGAGTGCGGACAGGGGAGTGTAGCTGTCG
>CAMATH010000136.1 GCA_945860955.1 Planctomicrobium piriforme | reverse complement strand
GCGCCAGCGGCAACGACCCGGGGTTTGGCGACAATGCGGAAATCGACCCTGGCAGGGGTCGTAGACGATATGGACGTGCGGCGGGATGTTGGCGTTTGAGCGGAAATGGGTTGGGTAGGTCGTTCGACGGCGAATGTGACCCCTGCCGGGGTCAGACGCTTTGACGTTCCGAAACCCCGGGTCACGATCGCGGCGCGATCGTGACCCGGGGCTAATCGATTTGACCCCTGCCGGGGTCGCGTTCTGGGACGTGCGGCGTGGAGAATCTGGTTCTCGCGAAACGCCTGGAGGGAGTCGCGTGGAATAAATCCCACGCTCCGGTCACTTGCTGCCGATTCCCCAACACCGCATAGCGCGTGCCGGGCGAAATCACGGTATTGATCTTGGACGGGCACTAACTTTGCTCAGCCGCTGGCGGTTCGGTTGGTCCGAAGGATTTCATTAGCCACGAAATTGATCGTGGACGGGTTCGCAAAAAAAAGAAGACGAGTGGTGGAACAATGCTCCGACACTCGTCACTATGTACTGAACGGACTCTCGGGCGGAAGGCAATGACTATTTTTGCGGTTTGACGTCAAAGTCAAACGTACCCCCCGATGACGAAACGGTCGCTGTCTGCTCGGTCCGGTCCCAAGCCGAGTATTCGATCGCGATTGACTCGCGGGCACCCGACATGATCGGAGGCTCCTTTGACTCGGGAGGAACGGTCGTCCCATCGGGTCGTAACATCTTGCTCACCGAGACTTTGTAACGGCCCGGAGCAGCCCCGGTCACCATTTTGTCACCAAACATCGCCCGCAATTCGTATTTGCCGGCGGAATCGGTGTAGCCACTGGCGGCACCATCCCCCTGGGGAGCTTCCGTGGGAAAAAAAGTGACCCGGGCATTACCCAGGGGCTTCCCTTCGATCGTGATCATTCCCGTCACGGGAACCGACTTGTCGGGAATCACCTTTTTCGGGCCCTTGTCGCAACCTGAAAGCGAACAAAGGGTGAACAGGCCAAGCAGCCAGGCAAGTCCTGACGAACGCATCGCGACACCTCGTGAAGCCAAGGATAATGGAGAGAGACTGCGAAATTCCGACACGCCGAACACGGGACGATTTCCGTAGCCGATCGGACAGCTACGGAAATCGCCTTCATGTCTACAGCCGGACAGAGAACCTAGAACTCACCGAGTGGATTTCCATCGGACGGGTAATGGAGATTCACACGGGTCGTGGCGTTGATGTTCTCCGAGACAAAGCGGACGCTGCCGTCACCCAGCAGGACGTGGCATCCACCGGTATGCAAGCTGCCGGCGGTCGCCCACTGGGCGAGCCGACCCGGCTGCCTCATGTACAGGTAGTTGGGATCGTTGTTGTTGTATACCCACGTGTTGATGGGGTACCAGGAGAGGTCGATCCCCACCTGCACGTGACCAGAATGTCCCCAGGCGGGAGGAACGCCATTCCAGACATCGCGAATCGTCTCGGTGACCATCGCCGTGTTGCTCATGCCGTCTTTGGCGCTCGCCATATTCGCCGACGAATTCGACGCGAACAGCGGACGCTGCGTGGTGCCGTAATAACGCATCACGTAGCCCTGGTAGTAATACTCGCCGTACCAGACGTTGAAGTCATAATTCGTGCGCGCACCACCGGGATTCGTGGCACTCACCGAATAGTACTGGTTCATGTCCTGATAGAACTTCTGATTCGGATCGCTCGGACACAGGAACGAAGGAATCACTGTCTTGACGACGTTGTAGTTCAGATTCGGATCCCCCGCGACATCGGTCGGCTGGTAGGCACCATAGACGTACGACCAGCTCGCGGCTGCGTTTTGGTTGTACTGATTGTACAACGGAGTCTGATCCAGAAACGGCAGCAGCATGGTCCAGCCACTGGCGTTCGTATAGCGGGTTGACCCCCCCTGCGCCGGCCCGCCCCAACCCACCATTCCGACATTGTAACGCGACGCCGGCAGGACACTGTGTGTGTCGTGGTAATTGGCGATCGCCAACCCGAGTTGCTTCATGTTGTTTTTGCAGGAGGTCCGTCGGGCCGCCTCCCGCGCCTGCTGAACCGCAGGTAACAACAACGCCACCAGGATGCCGATGATGGCGATCACCACCAGCAGCTCGATCAGAGTGAACCCGACTCGCGCACGGGTTCGCGACGACATTCCAGCCATTTGCAGACTCCCAAGAAGAAATGAAGGGAAGAAAGAAAAGCACTCTTGGCGTCACATTCGAGAATTCGCTGTGACGCTGGCAGCTGAGAATTGATCGGAATCCCTTGAGGATACGGATGGATTCCCACAATGTCCAGCAAAAAAGTCCAAACTTCGGGAAATTTGGTCTTGACTCAGAGATTAGACACGACAGCAACCACTATGCCGCCCAATAAAAATCCATACCGAATCAACCACCCGTCCCCGGTTTTCCCATAAAAACGCATAAAAACCCGGTGTTCTCTTTTTGGAACAGGGACGGCGCACCGTCTCAATACCAGTTTGCGATGCGCACCGACCGGGCACGACTGCCCGAAATCATCCGCAGCAAAACGACGCAATTCCGGTTCTGGACGGTGCATCTACAGATCAATGATCGCCGCCTGCGCCTGAATCTCTTCCAACTGGTACAACCGACCTTGCCCCGACCCCGGACAGACCTTTTCCGTTTCCTTCCAGGCCCGTGGACTCTCCAGATTCGAATTCCAGAATGGCCATGTCCGACACTGTTTCGGCCGGACCGCATAAACCCGGCACTTTCGCGTCTCGGGATCCAGCAGCGTGCAATCGCCGTTCGCGAACTCCTTCAGGCTGATCCGCTTCCCCAGCCGGCGGGTGTGTTCCACCCGAACTGTCCCCTCATCCTTGCCGATCGCCTGGGCAATCGCGCGGATCTCGTCATCGTCGACCCACACATAACCCTCCGACCCCGTGCAGCAGTCGCCACACTGGGTGCAGGTGAATCGCAAGCCTTCGTGGTACCAGGGCTGAGTCGCGGGCTGAGTGTCCATGCGGCGGATTCTATTCAACCCTCCGCTCCCATGGCAAACGGGTCGTTTCGGGGCGGGCCCGAAGGGGGCAAGAACCCGTCCAAAATCAATTCCGCATTCTGCCAGACTACGAAATGGTTCTTGGCCAAGTCCTAACCAACGCGCACGCGAAAAGGGGTTCGCATACCGGCATCCCGGATGCCACTGGTTGTCTTTTCCGGATCCGGTCTTCTACTATCTCCCGGCGCCACCAAGTTTATCGTTCCTTCCTGCGCCCTCTCCCCTCAATGCTGTTTCTCAACAAGCTGTCGATTCAGTCCAAACTGATCCTGTTCCTGATGCTGGTGGCGCTTCTCGCGGGACTGCCGGTCGCGCTCGTGGGCTATAACAGCGGCAAGCACTCGCTCGAACAACGGGTTCTTGCGGAACTGGACGGGCAGCGGAATATCCGCCGCACCCAGTGTCTCTTGATGCTGGAACATACGCGAAAGCAGGTGGTCACCCTGTCAGCCGCCCCGGGCTGTATGGATGCGATGGTCGGGTTCCGCGACTCGTTCGGGGAATTGAAGCAGCGAATTGATTCCGACTTGAAACTGTCGGCGGACGAAGAGCGGACCTTGGTCGATTTCTACAAGTCCGACTTCCTGCCCAAGCTGGCGAAACAATCCGAAGCCCCCCCCATTCCCGAATCGATTGTTCCCGTCGATCCGGTGACCCGGTATCTCCAGTACCAGTATATTGCCAAATTTCCCGAACTCGCCTATGACGAAGAGAAACTGCAGACGCACCAGTCCGGGGACGGGACGGGCTACGACGCGGTCCACGGTCGATACCACGGAAATCTGGCGGCGTTTTCGACGTCGTTCAATTTCGAGGATCTGATGCTGGTGGACATTGAGGGAAATCTGGTCTATTCAGTCGCCAAGACCGTGGAGTTTGGCACGAATTTGATGACCGGGCCGTACGCCGACTCACATCTGGGGGAACTCTTTCGCGAAGCCCGCCGACTGCGGGAACGCGACGCCTACCGCTTCGCCGACTTTGAACGCTACATACCCACGCTGAATCAGCCAGCGGCGTTCGTCGCCAGTCCGATCCATGTCGACAACCACATGGTGGGGATCCTGATATTGCAGTTTCCTGTTGATCAGCTTGTGACGACCCTGACAGGGAATTTTCAATGGGAACAGGAGGGCCTCGGTTCGACCGGCGAAGTCTACCTCGTGGGTAAAGACATGACGTTTCGCACCAGGTCCCGATTCATTTACGAGGCGTTTCAAAAGTCGCGGGAACTGGGATCCGAACAGCCCATCAACGATTTGTTGGAAGAACTCCGTTCGAACGGCACGCCAGAGGCAGTGATTGACCGCATCCGCCGGCAGAAAAGCGTACTCCTCGCGCTTCCCGTGGAGACCCAGGCGGTGCGGCAGGCATTGTCGGGTCACGAAGGGAGTGGGAGTTACCTCGACTATCGTGGACAGCCGGTCGTGGGATCGTACGGCCCGCTTGATTTTGAAGAAATCCGCTGGGCGATCGTCGCCGAGATGGATGAGAAAGAGGCTTTCGCCCCGGTCCGCCAGTTCACCCGCGATGTGATGCTGGTTTCCACGGCGATCGCTCTGGCGATTCCAGTGCTGGGACTGTTGTTGTCGAGGCAGTTCCTGTCTCCTGTGAGAGCGCTCACCACCGCCGCGAGAAACGTCGCTCAGGGGGAAATTGGTGCCCAGGCTGTGGTTACCAGTCGTGATGAATTTCGGGAATTGGCGGAGGCGTTCAATGAAATGTCCGCGGGCCTCAAAGACAAAACCCGGCAACTCGAACTGAAGGTCCGCGAAAACGAGGAGTTGCTGCTGAACATTCTGCCGGCACCGGCCGCCGCGCGACTGCGTGAGGGAGACTCGGCCGCTTCGCAGAATTTTGGCGATGTGACTGTGTTGATCGCCGAGATTGTTGGATTGGATGAGTTTTCTGACGGTGCCGGGGCCGAAAAAGGACTCGCTCTACTGCACGATCTGGTGGTGGCCTTCGACGAGGCGGCGGAACGCTCGGGCGTGGAAAAGGTAAAAACCTCGGGGGCCAGCTACCTCGCCGTCTGTGGACTCTCGGTACAGCGTCCCGACCACACGAGCCGGGTTGTGGACTTCGCACAGGAACTGGTGCGCGTGTTGGAACGCATCAACCGGGACCGCGGCGCGACTCTTCGGTTGCAGGTGGGGATCAACGCCGGGCCAGTCACCGGCGGAGTCGTGGGGCGCAACAAATTCATTTACGACCTGTGGGGCGAAACGGTGACGGTCGCGCGAGGACTCCGCGGGCGGAGTGAACACGCGTCGGTCGTGCTGCTGACCCGGTCCGTCCACGATCGCGTGGAACAGCAGTATGAATTGGGGGAGTCGTTGCCGGTCGAGCTTGCTGGTCGCGGCACCGTCGACGCGTGGGAACTGGCGACTCACTGAGGACGATCCAAAATGAATCACCACCTGATTTCGCTCTCGGAAATTGTCGACAACACATTTCGCCCGGCGCTCGCGCTGGCGGTGGGACTTCCCCTGCTGATGCTGGTCCTTACCGAAGTGCTGGCACGACTTCGCCGGCGCGACAGTCCACTCGTCGCCACAGTCGCGCTCGTTCGCAACCTGCTGGTCCCTGCCCTGGGGGTCTTCCTGTTTTGCCTGTCGGTGATGGAACTCCCCGCGGACCATTGGGGCGTTCGGATGTGCGAGACGGTTGTCTGGCTCGTTGGGCTGATGGCGACGTTGACGTTTGTTAATGACTATTACTTCGGGGCGGCAAGCGAATCGAGTTGGCGAGCCCGAATCCCGTCACTGTTTCGGGATCTGCTGCGCGTGGGGCTGGTGGCGATTGGGGCGGCGATTGTTTATTCGCTGGTGTGGGGACAGTCACTGGAAGGGGCGGTCGCCGCCCTGGGGGTGACGTCGATTGTGATCGGTTTGGCGCTGCAAGAGCCCCTTGGCAATATCGTCTCGGGATTGATGTTGATGTTTGAGCGTCCGATCAGCCTGGGAGACTGGGTATCGGTCGACGGGACCATGGGCAAGGTGGTCGAAATCAATTGGCGATCGATGCATATCTCGACCCCGATGGCCGGGTTGC
Source organism: Planctomicrobium piriforme (assembly GCA_945860955.1). GTDB lineage: Bacteria > Planctomycetota > Planctomycetia > Planctomycetales > Planctomycetaceae > UBA10511. The sequence goes on along the minus strand of CAMATH010000136.1, from coordinate 16,003 downwards.
GGATCATCCCGAACTCACAGCTCTACAAGGGCTCGTTCAACAATCTGTCGCGTCCGACCCGAATGCGGAAGGAAATGATCGAATTGGGATTCAGTTACAACAACGCTCCCAATCATGTGAAAAAGGTGCTGATGGAGCTGCTGGCGGATACTCCGGGAGTTCTGGCGGAACCCAAGCCGGCAGTTCATACCGTCAACTATGCCGACTCCGCGATCGTGTACCGCGTGGTTTTTTCTGTCGAGGACACCGAACACCTGCCGGGGGTCCGGGACGATTTCATGAGTCGCGTCTGGTACGCCGTCAAACGGGAGGGAATCGGCATTCCTTACCCCACAACGACGCAGATCGAGGTTTCGCAGCGTGAACTCGATCAGGCGGCGGCGGAGTGCCCCGTCGAACACCTGACGCAGTTCCCCGCCTTCAAAACCCTGCTGGAACCACCGCGTGACGAGCAGATCGAAGCGGGACTGCGGATCCAGGACTTCGGCGCGAGGGAAGTGGTTGTGCGCGAGGGAGAGCGAATCGAGGGGTTGCATGTCATCATCCACGGAGAGGCGGTCCTGAGTGTCCGCGGTGGCGATGGACTCCCCATGGAAGTCGCGCGGGTCGGGCGTGGCGAATTTTTCGGCGAAGGATCGGTTGTCGCCGAACTCCCCAGCGACGTGACCGTGACCGCGGTTCACGATCTGCGGCTGGTGGTCGCCAGCCCGGCGGTCATGTACCGACTGATCGGCCGAACCCCCGCCCTCAGCCGACAACTCGGGAGCCTGATGGAAAGCCGCCGCAAAGCGGCAGCCGCCGCGCGACGCGTGCATTATTCCACGAGCGGCACCAATTGAGACATTTCGCGCTTGAGACACCTGCCCCGTTGAGGTGCAAGGTGAATCAGATCGGAGGCTATACTCCGCGCGGTCCGCGTTGAAACACTGTGATGGAGCCTCGCCCGGCAGGAAGCGGTATCAAACTCCCGCTTCCTGCCGGGCGAGGCTCCCCGAATTTGTCTCGTTTCTGGCCATGCGAGGTATAGCAACAAAACCGTGATTTCGCCCGGCACGCGCTATGCGGTGTTGGGGAATCGGCAGCAAGTGACCGGAGCGTGGGATTTATTCCACGCGACTCCCTCCAGGCGTTTCGCGAGAACCAGAGTCTCCACGCCGCACGTCCCAGAACGCGACCCCGGCAGGGGTCAAATCGATTAGCCCCGGGTCACGATCGCGCCGCGATCGTGACCCGGGGTTTCGGTCCGCCAAGGCGTCTGACCCCGGCAGGGGTCACATTCGCCGTCGCACGACCTCCCCAACCCATTTCGCTCAAACGCTAACATCCCGCCGAATGTCCACATCGTCTACGACCCCTGCCGGGGTCGATTCTCGCATTGTCGCCAAACCCCGGGTCGTTGCCGCTGACGCGACAACGCCCCGGGGCTAATCGATTCGACCCCTGCCGGGGTCGCCAACGGGCTTCCAATCGACGATTCACTGTTCGTCAGAATTTTTTTCGAGCGCAGCTACGGGATGCGACGGCGGCTGCGCCGCGATGTGCACTACAAAATCACCACCTTGATTTTGGACAGGTTCTTAGTTCTTTCCGCCGGCTGTTCGGAATTCGCCATTCCGGTATTGCCGGTCAGTTTGCTATCCTGCCGCCCGTCATCGTCGACCGCAAGGTTCGCCGATTGTCTCCATTGTCTCATCCCGCCTGGTTTCCATGCCCGAGAACACATACAGCCTGGCACTGCTTGAGGTGAACAATCTCACACCAGCACTTCTGGCGGCGGATGCGTGCGCCAAGTCGGCCGGGGTGCATCTGCTGGGGATTGAAAGCACGGACGGTGCCGCGCAGTGCATCAAGTTGGTCGGAACGACCGCCGAGGTGATGCACGCCGCTCAGGCGGGCAAGGCGGCCGCCGAGAGAATGAAGAGTCTGGCCGCCGTCACCGTGCTGCCCGCGCCGCTCGAAGTGGTGCGCAAGCTCGCCGATTCCAAACCTGTTTTCAGCCCGTTGTTGGGCCTGTACGACTACCGCATTCCGTTGGAGAACCACATGAGTACTCAAGAAGCGATCGGCCTGCTCGAAACCCAAGGACTGGTCGCCGCCCTGCACGCCACCGACGATATGCTGAAATCGTCGAACGTCACCGTGGTCGGCAAAGAAAAGATCGGTGCCGCCTACGTGACTATCGTCGTGAAGGGGGATGTCGCCGCCGTTCAGACCGCGATCGAGACCGGCAAAGCGACCGTCGAACGGCTCGGTGGGAAGCTGATCATGGGGGACGTCATTCCCCGCCCCCACGCCGAACTCGCCGCCCTGCTTCCCAAGGGTTGAATCAGTACAGAAACCGGTTGCAGACCTTGAAGTCAAAGGTGATCAGATCGGCCAGTCCGCCAGCGAGTTGTGCGAGAACCTTCTCGCGCACCGCGGCGCTGGCCCGATTTTCCAGGTAGGCGTCCCGGGCCGGTTCGTCCTCAAACGTCAGCACCACCGCGTGCGTGAACCCTTTATGCAGCCCCTCGGGGCTGAAGTACGGGCCGTACGAAACGTCGACAACACCCGCCACCTGGTTCGGGAGATCTTCGTACGTTTCGAATATGTCGGCGACGGCATCGCGATCGGTTGAAGGGGGCAGCCGCACCAGCGTGATCTGTTTGAATTGGGCCATGTTTCGTTAGCGACCAGTGAACCGCATTTCAGTGAACTCGCGAACCCGGCTTGAAATGGCGGGCTCGACCGGCAGCCGTTCCATTGAACTGGCACCGTAAAAACCGACAATCCCCTCGGTATGATCGAGGATGTACTGGGCATCGGCCGGCTCGGCGATCGGTCCGCCGTGACAGAGCACCAGCAGGTCCGGGCGAATTCTCACCGCCGCGTCGCGCATCGCCTGCACCCTCCGCGCCCCCTCCTCGAGATCGACCGCGGTCTGCGCACCGATCATTCCCTTGGTCGTCAGCCCGAGGTGCGGGATCAGGATGTCGCATCCCGCCGCGGCCATCGCGGCCGCCTCTTCGGGATTGAACGCGTAGGGTGTGGTGAGCAGGCCCATGTCGCCGGCGAGCCGGATCATGTCGACCTCCAGTCCGAATCCCATCCCCGTCTCTTCGAGATTCACCCGCATGTTGCCGTCGAATAGTCCGACCGTGGGAAAGTTCTGAACGCCGGCGAATCCCGCATTCTGAACTTCTCGCAGAAAGACCGGCATCAGGCGGAACGGATCGGTTCCACAGACCCCCGCGAGTACCGGCGTCTGTTTGACAACCGGCAAAACCTCGCGAGCCATATCCATCACAATGGCGTTCGCGTCGCCATAGGGGAGCATGCCGGCCAATGACCCGCGTCCGCCCATGCGAAACCGCCCGGAGTTGTAGATCACCAACAGGTCGATCCCGCCCACTTCCGACATCTTCGCCGACAGTCCCGTCCCCGCTCCACCGCCTACGATCGGCCGGCCGGCGGCGACTTTCGCCCGGAGTCGTTCGAGGATCTTCGCTTTGGGTTCCGCGATCATGGATTTCCCTTTCTCCGCTTGTAGAGTTCCGCAGCCTCCACGAGCAACGCCCGTTCGGCGGCCGAAAGCGATGCCTCTCCCTGGAGTGAGATCTTCTTCAACACTTCGTCGACACGCTCGCTGAATTCGGCACTGTCGTTCTGTGCGCGGCCGACCGGGGTCGCATCGGACTCGGGATCCGGCCGATGGACCCGGATCTGCCCTTTCCGCAACATCGCCTGCTGGCGGCGCTTCTTCGTGAATTCAGACCACGAAAACAGGTTGTCAATCCTGTCCCAGACAGTGTGTCGCAGGTCCAGCTTCCAAAACAGGAACCCATAAAGGAGTCCCCCCAAATGTGCGGCGTGAGCCACAAAATCTTCCTCCCGGCCGCGTCCCATCAACTGTTGCCACACAGGATAAGTGTCGAACAGAACGAACAACCCCACCAGCCAGCGGACCTCAACGGGAATGATTCCCATGACGTACACCTTGTGGCGCGGGTAATGGACCGCGTAGAGCATCAACACCGCCATGACCGCCCCCGATGCGCCGATGAGTGGTTGCCCGGCGAGCGCCAGGGCCACAGTGCTGTTTTCAGCGGTCGGCACAGCCGGCGGCATGCGAAAAAACACCACCGACAGCAGAACCCAGCAGAGCGCGGCGACCACGGCCGAGGTGAGATAGAACCGCACGAATTCGCGGGGACCGTAAATCGCCTCGATGGCGGGACCGAAAAACCACAGGAACAACATGTTCCCCACAATATGCCACAGATCCAAGGGGCTGTGGACAAAAGCATAGGTAATCAGCCGCCAGATCTGTCCTTTGGTGAAACACGACACCAGGTCAAACTCGAGCCAGCTTTCGACCCAGCTATCGGCACCCCGGCCACGCTGCGTGAGCATCTGCAGAATGAAGACACCGACGGTGACCAGCACGATCTTGCGGCAGACCGTCCCCGGGGCGACCCAGCCGCCGGAGGGACGGGGGTCGTCGCGGTAGTAGTCTCGGTCATACAGACCCATCGAGCCGCCTCTTCAGTGTCTCTGGACGCCGGGCGCGAACGAGAGACTCTCCCCCCGATCGCCCCCTGAAGAAGCGATTGTAGTCAGTGTCACCCAAATCGGAAACAACTGAAGTGGGGGCGACTCGTCGAGGTCACGCTACGTGCCTAACGCGGAACTCCCCGCACACAACGTCCGACCACCAGGTGGTTCAACACCTCGGCGACCCCGGGGATTCGCAGCGCGATTCCGGTCAGATCGTGCGGCTGATCGTCGAGTTCCACGTACCCTTGCAGGCAGACGCCGTCGCGTGTCCGCCGGACGACCAGGGAACCGAAGACCGCGCCCGCCTCGGCGAGCAACTCATTGCGCACATCCAGTTCCGTCTGGTGTGCCGCATGGGGGGACAGCGCTGACGCGCCATCGAACGCTTCCACGGCGAACCGCGGAGGATACGACTCACAGAGCGGAGTGAACGCCGGAGCCAGGTCAGAGTCGAGTCGCTGGGTTGTAGTCTGTTGCATCGCGAATTCCTTGTGAGATCGATGCTACGGGGACGAACCACTGTCGCGCCGGTTCAGTCTAACATGCGTTTTCCAAAAGTACAGAAAATTCCGGGGGCCGCGATTGGTTTTTGTCAACCACCCGCTCTTCGCCAGACGAACGGCGAACTGTGGCACGACTTCCCGCGGTTCCGTAGAATCCGAGAATCATGTCCAAACCGTATGACGCCACTCCCAAGCACTTGGAGGAGGTCTTTCCGCAAGACTGGGGGTTGTTCTTAGGGGTCAAGCAGCGCGTTCCGGTGACAGTCGTCGACGCCGACGTGTCGACCGTGACGGCGGCGGCCGATAAGGTGTTGCGCGTCGAGGAACCCAACCCGTACATTTTGCACGTGGAGTTTCAGGCGAACTACGATGCGACGCTCAGCCAGAGACTACTGCACTACAACGTACTCCTTGGCGTGCGTCATGCGCTGCCGGTACGCAGTGTGGTCATCCTTCTACGCCGCGAGGCCGATGGAAAGACCATGACCGGCCACGTGCAGTGCCGGCTGGCCAGTGGCAAGAGGTACCTCGAATTCGAGTATGATGTCGTCCGCCTCTGGCAACTCTCTCCCGAGGACATCCTGGCCGGAGGGATCGGCACGCTTCCGCTGTTGCCATTGACGAAGGTCGCCCGCAGCAGATTGCCGCGTCTGTTTGGCGAGATGGAAAAGCGATTCGAACGCGACGCAAAGCGTGCCGACATCGACATGCTTTGGACTGCCACGTACGTCTTGATGGGGTTAGAATATGAAGAGGGGTTCTCCAGACAAATGCTGCAGGGAGTTCGTTCGATGAAGGAATCTGTGACCTACCAGGCGATTCTCGAGGAGGGTCGCGTTCAGGGCGTCGTCGTTGGACGTGAGGAAGGACGTGAGGAGGGGCGAGAGGAAGGGAGAGAGGAAGGGAGGGCCGACGAAGCCCGACGGATCTTGTTGTCTCTGGGAACGAAACGGTTTGGCAAGCCCCCGGTGAAGGTTCGCAGGAGGATCGCTCTGCTCGCCGAATCCGCCGTCCTCGAACGTCTCGCCACACGCTTGCTCGACGTCGAGAGTTGGGCCGATCTGCTTGCCGGCTTGTAGGGTGCTGTGAGACCTGCGGCGAATCTTACCAACCACCCGCTTGGATACCAAAATTGGCGGCATTCGCAGTGGCAGCGACCGTTTACGCTCGCACGGCCGACTCCCGTTGGTCGTTGGTCGTTGGCACCCTTTTGCAATTCAAGCGGGCCGTTGTCAGTGAACGCGACTCGATACAATCGCGTCGTTCCCCCTCCCCACGATTTCCGCGAGCGTCTCCATGACCCTTCCCCGCCGCGATTTTCTGCACCTGCTCGCCGCCGCCCCGCTCGCTCAGGGAGTGACCCCGTCGCGCGCCGCCGTTGCGCAGGGACTCACTTCGCCTCGCCCTCATCAGGTGTTGCAGCGCACCGGGTATGACCCGACCCAGTCGCATGACCACGCCGACGGGGGACCGCGCCGTGGAACCGCGGAGGTTCCGTTGAAGTGGACCGTGTCAGCGGGAAACGATCTCGTTTGGGAGGCGCGGGCGGTGCCGCTTGAAGGAGCGTTCGGAAATCCCGTTGCCTGGACGAAACTGGTCGTGGATCAACAGGAAGACCAATGTTCGTCGACGCTTGTCGTGCCGGCGGGAGGCTGGTATCGGATCGAACTTCGAAGTCACCAGGGAGACGCAGTCAAACCGGTCGGTCATGTTGAACCGGTGGGGGTGGGGGAAGTGTTCCTCATCGCAGGTCAGTCGTACGCCGACGGTGCCAATGATGAACTGCTTCAGGTCGCGGAACCGTTGGGCCGGGTCGCGGCATTGGATGTCGTGCGCGGCACCTGGGGAGTGGCGAATGACCCGCAGCCCAACCGGGCGAACGGCGGCACACTCTGGCCCCATCTGGGTGACTTGCTGGTCCCCATCACGCAGACCCCCATCGGTTTTGTGAACGTCGCCGTCGGCGGGACTGCCAGTCGTCAATGGCTCCCCGGTGAGGCGCTGTATCAGGGATTGATCGCGGGGGCGAAGGGGGCGGGGGCGTTTCGCTGCGTTCTCTGGCAGCAGGGGGAGTCGGACGTCATCGAAAAGACCGCGACAGCGCTGTACATCGAACGGCTGAAGACAATTCGTGCCGCGTTCGCGAAAGAGGCGAAATCCAACGTCCGATGGCTGTTGGCGAAATCGACGCTGCACCCGACTGTTTACAACGACCCTGTGGGGGAAGGAAGGATTCGCTCGGCGATCGACACCTTATGGCGCGAGCCGGGATTCGCCCCCGGACCGGATACCGACATTTTGAATGGAGAGAATCGGGGCGGGATCGGCACCCGCCGACACTTCACCGGTATCGGCCAGCGGCGGGCCGCGCTGATGTGGTTTGCCGCGATCTGGCAGGAACTCTTGGGTCGCGAAGCTCCCGCCCCGGTGAGGTGATTTGAGTTCGCGCCGGCGAACCGACCGGCGTCAACCGTCGGGTACTTCGCGGCCACTTAGAGACCCGGTGGCTGACGCCGACCGGTTCGCCATTCGCTCGCTGATCTCCCCCAAAAATGAGCCAGACGGCGAAACTCGATGCTTGGAGTCGCCACGGAAAATCCAGTAAGATCCTGTTCTCCCGCCAATATCGGCGCAACGTCCCGCCTGCCACTCCCTCCACTCTGATCGCGCATGAAGATCGCCAAGGTCGTCTGTCAGATTCTGCGAATTCAAAACGTCGCCGCCAAGACGGCCAGTTGCCAGGACGCCGTCCTGGTGCGGGTGCAAACTGACGACGGCCTTGAAGGGGTGGGTGAAGCCGACTCGTCTCCCGAAGTCGTGAAGTCGATTGTGGACGCCCCCTTCAGCCATAACATCGCCTGTGGTCTGCGTGAGCTGCTGATTGGGGAAAACCCGCTCGAGACCGAGCGGCTGTGGCAGAAGATGTACCGCCGAACGATGTACTTCGGCCGAACCGGCGTCGGCATCACCGCGATGGCCGCTGTCGACATGGCGCTGTGGGACTTGAAGGGAAAGGCGTTCGGTCAGCCGATCCATCGCTTGCTGGGGGGCAAATTCCACAACAAGATCCGCGCGTACGCCTCGATTCTCTTCGGGAAAAATGGTGCCGAAACACGGGAGATCGGACGCAAGTGGACCGCCGCTGGTTACACCGCCGTCAAATTCGGTTGGGAACCGATGGGTGAAAGCGAGGCCCTCGACCGGGAACTGGTGCAGGGAGCGCGCGAGGGGATTGGGGAGGATGGAACCCTGCTGATTGACGCCGGTTGCGTCTGGGACGCCCGCACGGCGTTGCGTCGCGCCCACGCGTTCGCCGAGCAGCGGGCGGAATGGCTGGAAGAACCGCTGCGGCAGGACGATATCGAAGGCTATCGCTGGCTGCGGGACCGATCGCCCATTCCGATCGCCGCCGGCGAGGGAGAATGTGGTCGCGAATCATTCCGACCGTTTATCGAACAGCGGGCTCTCGACGTCTTTCAAGTCGATCTGGCCCGCAATGGCTTCACCGACGCGGCGTATATCCGTCAGCGGGTCGAGGAATCGGGCGCGCGGCTGTGCAATCACTGTTACACCAGCCCGCTGACGGCGGCCGCCAGCCTGCACTGGCTGGCCACTTGTCGTGACGCGTTCCTATTCGAGGATTGCGTCGAAGATTCGCCGTTGCGACATGAATTGACGCACGAGCGAGTGCAGGCGGTCGACGGTTGGATCAGCATTCCAGACGGACCGGGCCTGGGAGTCACGCTGAACGAAGATTTCGTTCGCCGACACCTCATCGCAGAATCGGGTCGGTGACCAACGGGCACTTAGTGCCTGTCCGAGATCAATACCGTGATTTCGCCCGGCACGCCCCATGCAGTGTTGGGGAATCGGCAGCAAGTGACCGGTGCGTGGGATTTATTCCACGCGACTCCCTCAAGGCGTTTCGCGAGAACCAGATTCTCCACGTCGCACGTCCCAGAACGCGACGCCTTCCGGGGTCGCCAATGGGCTTCCAATCGACGATTCGCGGATCGACAGAATTCTTTTTCGGGTGTACCTACGGGATGCGAAGCCGTCTGCGCCGCGATGAACCCTACAAAACAACGGTTTTGATTTTGGACAGGTTCTTATCCAGAGAGCAGGAATGGCGCGTAACTCCATCCCTTTCATCCTCTTCATCCTGTCAAATTCTTTCCGTTGGTCGTACGCACAGAACAACCACTGAAAATTCGATTTGTCTCTGTGGTTTTCTCAAACCACGAAATTGACTTTGAACAGGTACGTATGAGCCGTCACTGCGCAGCCTAAAACAGTTCCCGCACCGGCTGGCCATTGTTGTCGATGATCGAGCGGGGCCGACCGCGGTGGTCGAGGTACAAGGCATCGAGCGGAACTTCCATGTGCCGGTAGATCGTCGCCGCCAGATCCTGCGGCGTCACCGGTCGTTCCTTGATGTTCCCTCCGTCCGCCTCGCTCGCCCCAATCACCTGGCCGTGCTTCATGCCGCCCCCCGCCAGACACATCGACATGATCGCCGGCCAATGGTTCCGTCCGTCGGTGCTGTCTTGGGTTCCCATTTGAGGCGTCCGCCCAAATTCCCCCATCGCGATCACCAGCACCTCATCGAGCAGTCCCCGTTCACTCAGGTCACCGACCAGCGTGGTGATCAGGTGATCGAACAACGGCAACAAGGGTCCCAGGCCATTCTTGATTCCGCCGTAGGGGGGGATGTTGTCGCCGTGGGTGTCCCAGGTGCCCGACGCGGTGTGGTAGCTGAGATCGAGCGTCACGAATGAAACCCCCGACTCGACCAGTCGGCGGGCTAGGAGCGCTTGTTGCAGCCAGAGATGCTTGCCGTAGCGTTCGCGGGTCGCGGTTGATTCCTGTTCGATGTCGAAAGCATTCTGGGCTTGCCGTCCCAAGACCATTTCGACCGCCTGCCGGCTGTAGGTTCCCATCGCCTGCATGGTTCCGGTCTGATCGAGATCCGACCGCATGCGATCAAAAGTCTCAACCAGCGAGCGGCGATTGTGGACCCGTTCGAGGCTGAGACTCCCGGGCAGATGGAAGATCTCTCCCCCAGAGGCCTTGCCGGTGTCTTTTCCCACAAGGTCGTAAACCGGCAAACGCGCCGCCTGGTTCGCGAGGAATGGATCGTACTGCTTTCCCAGATAGCCGGCGTACGCCAGGTGAGATCGCGACTTTTGAAACGCCACGTAGGCGGGCATCGCCGGGTGATTCGCGCCGCGCAGTTTTGAGACAATCGAGCCGATCGCCGGGTATTGTTCCGCTTCGGGATTGGAACGCGGCTCGGCGGCGTTGTTCGCCGACTGCATCACGGTGTTCGGCTCATGGTTGCTGAACCGTGGGTCGACCGACCGGATGATCGTGAACTTGTCGAGCATCGCGGCTTGTTTGGGGAGATGCTCGCAGATCTGAATCCCCGGGAGCCTGGTTTGCGTGACTCCGAAAGGGCCACGGTTCATGAACGGCCGTTCGGGTTTGGGATCCCAGGTATCGATATGACTGGGGCCTCCAGCCATCCAGAGCAGAATGACGCTCTTGCGGGATCCCATCGGCCGCCCTTCACCGGCAGCCCGCGCCCGTTCGGCGAGCAGATCCGGCAGACTCAACCCGGCCATTCCGGCCAGCCCCGCCTTCAGCATCCCCCGGCGATCGACAAACGTCAGCCCTTCGCGCGACCGGCCGTTCAGGCTTCCGAAGGCGTGTCCCGAATGGTGGGGCGTCTGGCAGAAAGGACTCAACATGGTCGATCAATCGTCCAAAGCGAGAATGGCGTCCGCTCGGACCCGATCGTTACGGATCCGATGACCAGGAGATTTCCAGGAGCGCTCCTTCAATGTATCGGCCAATGTCGATGGATTCAATGTCATCCTGGTTTTGACATGACGAATTTTGACAGGATGAAGCTCGACCGTGTGGGGGGGTTGCCGTAGACTGGTCACGGGGTGTGCCGAGCGACATCGACCAGGAACCGAGTTGGATTTGAGGCGTTCGATGAGGAGTCCCTTTCCCGGAATGGATCCGTACCTCGAAGCACACTGGGGAGATGTGCATACGAGCCTGATGACGTACGCGCGCGATCAGCTCCGGCCACAACTCCCCAGTGAACTCAAGGTCCGGGTCGAGGAGCGGATCTCGGTTCAGGATCCCGACTCAAATGACCGCCCTGTGGGATATATTCCCGATGTGCGAATCCTCGCCAAGCAGCCGGAGGGTTCGTTGTCGCCTTTGGCCTCGGCGTCGGCGACGCTGGTTCTGGATGCCGCCTATCCGGTGATGGTTCCGCGCATGGTCGAGCCGGCGACCGAACGGACGTTGCAGATTCTCGACACGCGCTCGGGAAACCGGATTGTTACGACGATCGAGATTCTCAGTCCGGCCAACAAACTGGACGCCAAGGGCCGAGCCGCGTTTCGAAAGAAGCAGTGGCAACTGGCCGAGTCGGGGGTCAATCTGGTGGAGATCGACCTTTTGAGAGACGGCGAGTACGTACTGATCGCCCCGTGGGAGGCCGTTCCCGCCTCCTGTCGGGGAACGTACCGGGTCGCCGTCAGCCGCGCCACCGATCCCGAAAATGTCGATATGTACCGGGTCCCCTTGCGGGACCGTTTGCCCACGATTCGCATTCCCCTCCGCGCTGGGGATCGCGACGTCTTCCTCAATTTGCAGGCATTGATTGACGCCGCCTATGAAAACGGAGGATATGACGACATCGACTATCGCGGCGAGCCAGAGCCGCCGTTGTGGAAAGAGGATGCCGACTGGGCGAACGAGCTGCTGCAGGCGGCGCAGCGGAGTTGAGGCGATCGACAGCGGCGAGAACCAGGCGACGATTCCGTTCTCGCTTGGAGTGAATTTCGCCCAGAATTCAGAACCCAAAGATCGGCATGAACTGTAGAGAACATGGAAGTGGGAGCCCGGTTACACCCTAGCGGATTCCCATCTCCGCCGCCGCATCGCAGAAATTCCGTCTGGCGACACGTAGAACGATGTCGGGCCACTGTTCCATCCTCATCATCCCTTTCATCCTCTTCATCCTGTCAAACCTTCTTTTTCCGCGGCAATCAATCACCGAGTCACACGATCTGGTTCGATCGTTCGAATGAAAAAAAACTAGACAGGATGAAGAGGATGAAGAGGATGAAGAGGATAAAAAACGATGGTCTCCACGGCAGTCAATCCTGTTCTTAGTGTGCTTTTCGTTTCGCGAGCGGTTTTCTGACTCTCGACCGTGTGAAGTGGTTGCCGTAGACTGGATATAAGATGAGCCAAGCCGCATCGACCTGTGACCGAGTTGGATTTGAGGCGTCCTATGAAGAGTCCCTTTCCCGGAATGGATCCGTACCTCGAGGCTCACTGGGGAGACGTGCATACGCGCCTGATCGTGTACACCGGCGATCAGCTTCGGCCACAACTCCCCGGCGATCTCAAGGTCCGGGTCGAGGAGCGCATCTCGGTCCAGGATCCCGACTCGAATGAGCGTCCCGTGGGATATGTTCCCGATGTGCGAATCATCGCCAAACTGCCGGAGGGTTCGTTCTCGCCTTCGTCCGCCGCGTCGGCAACGCTGGTTCTGGATGCCGCCGACCCGGTTCTGGTTCCACGAATGGCAGAGCCGGCGACCGAACGGACGTTGCAGATTCTCGACACGCGCTCGGGGAACCGGATTGTGACGACGATCGAGATTCTGAGTCCCGCCAACAAACTGGACGCCAAGGGCCGAGCCGCGTTTCGCAAAAAACAGTGGCAACTGGCGGAGTCGGGGGTCAATCTGGTGGAGATCGACCTGTTGAGGGACGGTGAGTACGTACTGATCGCCCCGTGGGAAGCGGTTCCCGCCTCCTGCCGGGGAACGTACCGGGTCGCCGTCAGCCGCGCCACCGATCCCGAGAATATCGAAATGTACCGAGTGCCCTTGCGGGCGCGATTGCCGACGATTCGCATACCGCTCCGCGCTGGGGATCGTGACGTCTTACTCAACCTGCAGGCGTTGATTGAAGCCGCCTATGAAAACGGGGGATATGACGACATCGACTATCGCGGCGAGCCGGAGCCGCCGCTGTGGAAGGAGGATGCCGACTGGGCGAATGAGCTGTTGAGAGTGGCGCAGCGGAGGTGAGGCGGTCGACGGCGGCGAGAACCAGGCGACGCACGTCTTCGCGTGGTTTTGATCCACGCGGTCGAAAACAAAGAGTTTATTAGTAGAACGGGTCTCTGATCCGTAGACCCAAAATGGCGGCTTGTGTTCCGTTTCAGACGCCGCCGCATCCCAGAATTTCCGTCTGTCGACACGTTGAACGATGTCGGGCCGCTGTTTCATCCTCATCATCCCTTTCATCCTCTTCATCCTGTCAAACCTTCTTTTTCCGCGGCAATCCTCCAGCGATTCACACGACCTCGTTTGATCGTTCGAAAAAAGAATTAGACAGGATGAAGATGATGAAGAGGATAAAAAAGGATGGTCTCCACGGCAGTCAATCCTGTTCTTTTGGGGAGGCTGCCCGTTCCGCAGTGTTGTCGTGACCGACGCTAAAAATCCCCGAATTGACTCCCCGCCTTCTCCCCCGCCACAATATCACTGGTGGTGGCGGCGTTTGTTTCTCTGTGAGAGGTCAGCATGCTCTCGTTGCGCTCGCTCTTTGTTCTCGGTTCCGTCACGCTCGCGTTTTCGGTTTTCACCCCCTCCGTTGTCTTGACGGCGGAGCCTGCCCCAGCGGCCGAAACACTCCTCGCCGTTGCACCCGCCTCGAGCGAACTCGCCGTCGCGACCGGAACCGCCGAGCGGTATCGCATCGCCCTCCCGGGGGAGCCGGCCGGCCCAGCCCGCTGGCGCACCAGTTCCGCAGGTCGCGGCGAATTCATCGGCACCGCCGGCCGTTTGCGACTTGGTTCTGAAGGAGAACTGAAATTCTCCGAGGCGAGCCAGAAGGTCGAACTGACCGAGGGCCGGCTGTTCGTTACCGCGTCACATCCTTGGACTGTCGACGTTGCGGGTTTTTCGGTGGAGATTCCGGAAGGAGGGCAAGCCGAGGTCCAGTTGGCGGCGCGTCGCCCACTCGTTCTGACGGTTCTCCAAGGGTCGGCGATCGTGCGGGGCAAGGATCTGGTCCAGAAGGAAGTCGCGGCTGGCAACCGCGCCACGCTGGCCGACGATGCGCGTGAATTCGTACAAGTCCCCCTTTCGGACGAGGATCAGGAAAAACTGGTTGCCCGCTGGGAGACACCCGCCGTCGAGTCGGGGGTCGGGCAGTTGCAGATTCAGGATCCTCGGACGCAGTCGCCAAGCCGGCTGCAACTGGCGCGGTACCACGTCAACGTCGTCCTTTCGCCCCCGGTGGCGCTGGTCCAGATCGACCAGTCGTTTTACAACCCGCACCAACGAACGCTCGAAGGAACGTTCACCTTCAACCTGCCGGCCGGAGCGTCGGTCAGCCGTTTCGCGATGTACACCTCCCCCACCGAACTCGTCGAAGGAGAACTGATCGGGCGCGAACGCGCGAATGAAGTCTACGACCGCATCGTCCGCAGAAAGCTCGACCCGGCGATTCTCGAACAGGTCGGGCGGAACACGTTCAAGATGCGGGTCTTCCCGATCCCGGGACGAGACGTGAAACGGATTCTGCTGGACTACACGTTGCCGCTGGCGGACCGGGGGAATGGCGACCATCGGTTTGAACTCCCCCTCGCCGCCGACATCGCCCCGATTCGCGATTTTCGAATCACCGGCCGCATTCTGGGGGCGACCACACCCAAGTCCCTCACCTTTCCCGCCTCTCCCCGCACCACGATCCTCCCCGTAGCCGAGGATCCACTGCGAAGGACCGATCTGCGATTCGAACTCGTCGAACGGGGGTTCGTTCCTGCCGCTCCGTTTGTAGTGCAGTTTCGCCAGCCCGCCGGTCAGGGGCCGACCTATCGCGAGCAGCAGGTCACCGCAGGCCCTGCTCAGAAACCCGAGAACATCTTCCTGGCGACCATTCCGCCCAGCGCTTTGACTGTCGCCGACGCCGACGTGTTGCCGACCGCCACGAATCCCTTCGCCGAGACCGACGCGCGGCCGGTCGATCTGCTGATTCTCGCGCAGACGTCGATCGACACACCACAGCGGGGACGGCTGCGCAGCGCCGTTCGCACGCTGGTCCGTTCGCTCGGCACAGCGGACCGCTGGCAGCTTGGTTGCGCCGACGCCGACTTTCGGCCACTGACCCAAAGGTGGCTGGCCCCACAGGGGGAGGACGCGCGGTCAGCGCTCGCCAGTTTCGACCGCGAGTTTTTTCTGGGAGCCTTCGACCCCGGGCAGGTGTTACAGAGCGCGCTCGACCACCTGGGACCGGTCGATCCCCAGCGACGTCGGCTGGTGGTCTTGATCTCCGACGCGTCGATGCCCAAAGAGCGGCCACTCCAGGGGGCTGATCGGGAGGCGATTGTCGGAAAATTTCGCGAAGCGGCGGCGACGCTGAATCTTGTGGAACTGGGCGATGGCAACTCATGGCGGCTGGAATTCCAGACCCTCGCCCATCAAACCGGCGGCCGGGTCTTCTCGGCGGGAACAGAAACCCGCTGGCACGACCTGTTCGCCTGGAGTCTCGACCACTTTCCGCTCGGCGTGCGAATCGCCTCGGTGCAGGCCGATGGAGTCCCGGCGGACGATCTGTTCGCCCCGTCCCTCTGGTCGCCGACCGAACCGCTGATGATTCTGGGACGTCGCCCCACCACGGGTGATTTTTCGCTGACAGTTCGGCTCGAATGGCGAGGACGAACATTCGATCGTGAATTGACGATTGTGAAGCAGTCGGACGACGACCGGTTTGTCGGCCGGCTGTGGGGGCAGCGGAAGCTCGATCAAATGCAGGACAAATTGCTGGCGATGCCCGAGTCGCCCTTGCGGACCCAATTCCAAAAGTCAATTGTCGAACTCTCGCAGGAATGGACGTTGTTGTCGCCACAAACCGCGTTTC
>CAMATH010000135.1 GCA_945860955.1 Planctomicrobium piriforme | reverse complement strand
GGCGTCTGCTCCGCCGCCGGGATCTCGATTCCCGCGATGACGATCGGTTGGATTGGCTGGGGGTCTGACTGGCTCATGCGCCATACATTCCCCGAAAAACCGACTTTGAGTAAATACCAGTTTCCGAGGGGTTATTGAGCAGTTACGATGAATACAACTATACAGTCGACAAATTCTGGGTGGTGGCTGGCGTCGCGGACGATGGTTCGATCACCCTGCAAACCCGGCGCGGCAAGCGGCATGTGGTCGCCGCCAATGACGCCCATCTCCGTCGCCCCAAGCTTTGGGAACGGTGGTGGTTTCGTGACAAATTTCAGTCGGCAGCGACTGCTGAGCTGAGTTCGGCCCCTGTGGCGGAGCCGGTCGGTTCGGGTCTGCAGCGGACGTAGTGCCGCGTCGTCGTCGAGTTTCGCATGGTCGCGCATTCCGCCCCGTTCAGGAACGCCACTTGGCGGGGCCGATGTGCGAGTGAGGTCGAGGGAGCTGACCGTGCGACCCCCCCTAGCCCCCCCTTGCTAAGGGGGGGACGGTCGCGGCGCGACCGGATAGAATGCGCGGCGGCGGCCGTTGTGCGGAACGTCGTCGCGTCACAGGTCGTCGCTCACACATCACGCGTTGTCGCTCACTCCACGGCGTCGCACGCCGCCACACGCGGTCGCCGTCGCGCACCGTCCGCCGCCGCAGGCGGCTCCCCCCCTTAGGAAGGGGGGGCAGGGGGGGGTCGCGTTGACGTCGAGTTTCGCGTAGTCGCGCATCCCGCCCCGTTCCGCTGTTGCATTCCGCACTTCTCCACGGGAAACTTGGAGTATCGCCTCGTGCATTCCAGCAGATGCCCTCCCTGGAACTCCCCATGACGCAATTCTTCAACCAATCAGACTACAAACATAAGAGGCAGGCAGCCCGCGCCAGTCTACCGAAAGCAGAAGCCATGCTGTGGGGGGCGCTCAAGGGGCGAAAGATGCTGGGGTGCAAGTTCCGGCGTCAATTTGGAGTGGGAGCCTATCAACTCGACTTCTACTCGTCCGAACTGAAGCTGGGCATCGAACTCGACGGGGAGACGCATTACGTTGGCGAGGCGCAGCAGCGGGATCGTCGTCGTCAGCAATTCATCGAATCGTTGGGGATTCGCGTGCTGCGGTTCTTGAATGACGACGTGTATGAGAATCTGGACGGTGTGTGGTAAGCAATCGCGCGCGCTGTGAGGGAACAGATCGCGAGACTTGGTCCTGAGGTGGTTCGTGGACGAAGGGTCAAGCGGGGGGTGGACAATGATGGCACGGATGCCGCCGCAGGCGGCTCCCCCCCTTAGGAAGGGGGGGGCAGGGGGGTCGCGTTGTCGCCAGTTTTCGCGTCGCCGCGCATTCCGCCCCGTTCAGGAACGCCACTTGGCGGGGCCGATGTGCGAGTGGCGTCGAGGGAGCTGACCGTGCGACCCCCCCTACCCCCCCTTGCTAAGGGGGGGACGGTCGCGGCGCGACCGGATGGATTGCGCGGCGGCGGCCGGATTGCGGAACGACGTCGCGTCATTCGTCACGCGGCGTCGCACACCGCACACCGCACACCGCCACACGCGGTCGCCGTCGCGCACCGTCCGCCGCCGCAGGCGGCTCCCCCCCTTAGCAAGGGGGGGCAGGGGGGGTCGCGTTGTCGCCAGTTTTCGCGTCGCCGCGCATTCCGCCCCGTTCAGGAACGCCACTTGGTGGGGCCGATGTGCGAGTGGCGTCGAGGGAGCTGACCGTGCGACCCCCTCTACCCCCCCTTGCTAAGGGGGGGACGGTCGCTGCGCGACCGGATGGATTGCGCGGCGGCCGTTGTGCGGAACGTCGTCGCGTCATTCGTCACGCGGCGTCGCACACCACACGTCACACGTCGCCGCACACGGTCGCGGCGCGACCGGGTGGAGGACGCTCAGGCCCCAGGCCCGTCCTACTGCAACACCCGGCGGTACTGCACGAACTTCCGGAAGTCGAACGTGCCTGCGAAATTGGGGTTCGTCGTGTTTGGAACGAACGCATCTTCCAGCAGGCTGCGGTCGATCACAAAGTACCCCCGGCGGTCGGGTTGATCGTCCAGTTTCTTCCCCACCACCACCCAGTCGGGCCGGGTCGGGTCGGGTTGATGCGCCTGGAAGAATCCGACAGTGATCCAAACGTTGAACACGTTCCCCCGGTTGGTGCTGTTGTTCGCGATCTTCCGCAACAACCGGTGCCGGGCGTACGGATCGACTTCGTTCGTACTTGAGGTGACGTCGTTCTGAATCCGCGACTCAAACAGCCGACGGTACGACGTCGCCACCGCGGCGTAATTGGTCGCGGTCGCCAGTCCCGCCGAGTGGTCCTGCAAGGGGGCGGCCTGATCATACACCAGCCGCCGCAACAGTGAGTTCTCGGTGCTTTCGGGAAACTGCCCGTTCGAGAGGGGACTCGCCGGGTGCGAAGGACTGCGGAACGGCCGGGCGGCGGGGGAGCCGGGGAGGTTCAACCCGGTCAGCGGGTCAAACCCGTCGCGCGTCCGCAGGAATTCGAACCACCAGTCGCGCCCGTTCTCGCGAGCGTCCAGGATCATCGGTTGACCGTTGACGTAACTGATCGAGAAGGTCTTGGGATCGTCCAGCAGGGCGTGCAGATTTTCGGAATACGCCAGCGAGTTGAGCTGGATCTTTCCCGGAACCCGCGTGGTCGATTCGCGATTGGCGGCCGCGAATTGCGCTTCAAGCATGTCGCGTGTCGACGAAGGCACTTCCAACAGCTCCAGAATCCGGTGCCAGCGGTTGTCGAACGTCTGGATGTTCAGGGGATGCGTCGGTTGCAGGAACTTGGCGGCGGCCGTGTAGGCGATTGGTGCCGGGGGGACGGCGGCACTCGGTGCTGCACCGGCCGGGTCGACCGATTGCGTCAGCAACTGATTGTTCAACGCCAGCCGATCGGTCAACTGGTGCGGCCCATACAGCGGAATGTTCAGCAGATCCATGACCGAAGTGAAGTCGCGGTCGAAGTGGGGCTGCCAGACATTCAGGACCGTCGGCGCGACGACCGAGTTGCGTTGACCCACCGTATTGGGCAACGCCGCCACGCCGGTCGACTGCGACGTCTTCTTCCGCACCAGGGGGACATCCCGCTCGGTGCTGAACAGCGTTTGCAGGTTGGTCCGGATCGTCGCCTGGGGAAGTCCCGAGTCTCCCTTGTCGATCACCAACTGGGCCGCCTGCTGAATGGTGAACTCGTCGACCTTCACCCAGGGATTGTCATCGTCGTAGGCGGCGTCCCGGACCGCGGGAGAACCGCGGCCGCCATGCGCCCGCCGTTCGAGAATCAGTTTGATTGGCTGCGTCGGATCGAGTCCCGGCCCTCGCAACAACGAGCCCCGCGATTGGGGATCGTTCGAGACGTCGGTCGTTCCCGACTTGTAATCGAACAGTTGGTAATAGTTCTTGTTGTAGTCGGTGTTATGAATCAGATCGAGACTGCAACCTGGGGGGGCGTCGACCGATTTCGTCGGAGTGGTCGCTTCCGCGATGTTCGGCGAAATCCGTGTGAACGTCTCGTCGAGCGTGTCGTCAGAATCCATGCGGAAGTCGGCACTCCGCACCACGGGGGTGCCATTGACGTTGAACTGGTCGAGCTCCAGGTCATCGCGTCCCATCGAGCCGATCGTGTACAGGTCACCCGCACCGATGAAGTTCGAATTCGCGACGCGGGGATTCTTCTTGAAGATCACGCTCGTCCGCAGTTCAGCCGTCTGCTTCACCGCACCGGTCGTTTCGGGAATCGTCTGGGCATGCACCGACAGCCGCCAGCTTCCGTTGTCGAGCCGAACCGGATAGGGGCTGGCGTTTCGCACTTCCACATGGGTGAACCAGCGATGGGCGCTCGCCGAGGCGCTGTCGTTGTAGGCGGTCGAAGAGTGATCGACTCCGTTCGGGGCGGCCGCCTGATAGAGGCACATCACTTCGCTCAAGGTGAGAGACTGCGTTTCGACCCCGAACACCACCGCTTCGATTCCCGAGGGAAGCGTACGGTCT
The DNA here is from genome assembly GCA_945860955.1 of Planctomicrobium piriforme. Classification (GTDB taxonomy): domain Bacteria; phylum Planctomycetota; class Planctomycetia; order Planctomycetales; family Planctomycetaceae; genus UBA10511. Next base: position 18,175 of record CAMATH010000135.1, on the reverse strand, counting down.
TGCGAGTCGGTCGTGGAATAGGGATTGTCATCGCGATCCCACCCATTCGAAAGATCGGCGTCAAATTCAAACTTGGTGATCACGTCGTCGGGATCGAGTTCATCGACCACATTGACGGCGAACTGGGCCATCTCGACCAACTGCCACTCCTGATAGAAACCGCTCGTCGCGAGTGGGTTTCCTGAAGAAGCGGGGGCACCCAGGGTGTACAGCATCACGAAGATGTCGCGAGCCATCTGCTGGCGGTCGCGACGTGCCCAGTACTCCTGATCGAACGCCGTCATATTGGCGTTGGAGGGGGGCTGTGTCGGAATGTACGTCTGAGGAATCGCCGTCGTCGCCAGACTGACCGGGTGCGGGGTCAGACGACGGAATCGGACGGGGTTCTCGACGATGCTGGGAGCGAGGCTCGTTCGCTGCACGATCGGAAACTCGGCGAACGGTGGTGTGGTATTCCGGCCGGCAATCGTGACCAGACGATTGATGTCCAGCCGCATTTGTCGGTTGTAGCCCGCCGCGAATGTGTAGTTCAACGAGTTCGCATGGGCGGCGTTGTATTGAGTACTCGACAACTCCACACCAATCGCCGCTCGCAAGGCATTGCGGAATGGTTCCCGAGCATCCAGTACGGGAGCTGCGGCTTGTGTCGCGGGGGTGGCCGCGAAAACCTGCGGCGGAAATTCGGAGCGGTCGTCGCCGTCGATGTTCGCGTTGAATTCCCAGTTGACGTTGGGTTTCGACGGATCGACGCGCTGGGGATCGGGATGGAACGAATGCTGGGTGCGATCCCAGCTTTCGGTGGTGAAGCGTTTCCGAATGGTGGCGGCGGCGACGCTGGAGTCAAAGTTGAACGGGGCGAGTTGCCTCAATCGGGAACCGACGCCGGCTGAGTTGTAATCTCCCACGCTGGCATGCAGCGCGAACATTTCGTCGGGCGAAAACAACTGGTCGACGCCGGGGACTTTGTAACGGCGGTCCACAATCATCTCGGAAGGATTGTCGAGCAGGCCGAATGGATTGGCGTTTTGCACCAGTTGGCCCGTCAGAGCACTTCCCCAGACACTGCCCCCGCCGTAGCGGGAGTATTGAATCCAGCGGAGCGGAGTGAGGGGGTCGTTGGGATTCGCCATCAGAGTCGACGTGTACCCATACTGATTCGCACTCAGGCCGACCGAGTTGCCACCGCCGACAAAGTCGGACGGGTGTCCAAAGCTCCATAACGTCTGCGAGCCGAGTCCGGCACTGTTGTTGACCAACGGATAGCGGAGCGAATTGCGGAGGTTGTACTCTCTCAATGCGGTCGTCGGATGCAGGTCGGCGTAGGTTGTTTGATTGTTTCCGTCAAATGCCACACCCGTGTATTGGTTGAAATCGTCGTCGCCGGTGTTGGCGACGGAGTACGTGGTTGTCGCCGACGCGACGCGTTTGCCCGGACGGGGGAACGCCAGCCAGCGGTTGGGGTCGGCGGGATCGCCGTTCCAGCCGGTCTCCAGGGCGTCCAGTTCTCCCCAGCGTCCCTCAACTTTCGAGTTGATGGTCGCCGACCCATTGGCGGCGATGTCGAATTTCGGCCGGCCCCACAACAGGAACATCGATTCGAGATTCGCCATCTCGATCCGGTTCATCAGGTACGACGAGTTGTGTTTCTGGAAGGCGAGGTGCTGCGCGAGGGCGGCCGAGGGATTACCCGCACTGACCGGTGGAGAGAGGAACAGCGAATTCTGCGGATCCCCCGTCAACGCCCAGAACGGATTCACTTCCGAAGGAGAGAGTCCGAAGTTCGACCGGGCGATCGGGAACGCCGAGATGAATGCCGACGCCAGACTCATCTCGCCCGAAGCGAGCGACGCCACATTGCCGGCGGTATTCAGATTGACCAGACCGTCAGCCGGCAGCACGGTGTACGAGACCAGAAACGTCGCCTTGCGTCCATCGGGGAGCGTGAACATCGGGGCGCCGACGTCAATCCAGACACCGTCGCGAATCCCCGATCGGCGGTTGTCGACATGCAGTTCGAAATTCTTCAGCCGCTGGTCGAAAACGCTAGTTGGTTTTCCATTGATTGACCAGACTCCCACTTCCCGCGGCGTTCCGTTTCCATTCGGATCTCGGACCGTGGAATCGCTGCTCGATTTGAATGGAAACTCGTCGTCCGAACCATTCCACCCGATTTCCGAGTCGTTATCGATGATGCCGTCACCGTCATCGTCGACATTGGCATCTCCAGGCTGACCATCGGGACCGGTTCCCATGAATCGGGCTAAATTCGAATTGCCAAAGACGAAATGCCCGGGATGGGGGCACAAAACCCGGCTGGCGTACGCGGTATTCGTATCCCAATCTGTCACGGGCCCCGTCGTGGTTCGCAGATACTGGGGTCGATGAAACGACGGGATCAGTACCGGAATCACCTTGGTCGGATCCCCCGGATTGACCTGCACGTTTTCATAATGCGCCAGCCAGATGTTGTTGATATCCGGGTAGGTGTAATCAACGTCGGGCGCGGGCAGGAACTGATTGATCTGCAGTCGGGTGAGGGAATTGACCCCGGTCACCGGCGAGAGATTGAAATTTAGATAATTGTACGACTTGCCGTTGATGATGAGCGGCGCGTCGGCCTGGCCATCGAAGTCATTGTCGACAATCGGTTCACCCTTCGGTCCGCTGATGAGATTGACTCCCACGCCGTTGAAAGGGTGTCGATCGAGCGGGGTCGTGCTGTTCGAACCGTCCTGATTCACCTGGAACATCCCGATCATGTTCGGGATCAGGCTGTGACGACCGGGCCATAGCGCGCTTTGTTTATTATTCTCGGCGGGACCAATGAGCAACTGCGACAGCGCGAAGTCGAACAGGCCATCGCTTTCGATTTCGACGCCGGTCTTCTTCGAACCCTCGGCGTAGAACGTCGCCGACTCGTGTTCCTGGCTGGTGAAGGTGATGGCGGTGAACCCCAGCACCATCAGCAACAGCAACAGGCCGAGGACGACCAGCAGCACAGACCCGCGCCGCGCACCGGACGGACGTTGACGCGGCCGTCGCGCGATCGCGCGGGAATTGGAACGGGAACGACGGGAGATTCGCATGGAACTCATGTCAGCCACCTTGAACACGGTCAGAACGACCGCGCCCGAAAGGGACCTGGGGACGGGAAACTCTGCGAAGCGATTCGCCTGCTCGACCAGCGACTCGAACTCAATCGAGGAACGGGACGATCAGGGTCACATCGCGCAACAAGCGTGTGGCCGGGTCGAAAAACGTGATCTTGATCTGGATCGCCCGCAACGGCAGAGGAATGTCGTCGCTGCCGGGCCAACCGAGTTCGTTCGCGTCATCCACCACAGGATTCGGGGGTGACGCGCTCACATTCAAGTTGCCATCGTCGGAATAGCCGGCGATCCCGGCACGGCCGTCGGCCCCGGGCAACGCCGCCCGGTACGGCGGGCGATCGAGAATCTTGTCGCCGTTGAGAACATTCATGTCGATACGCGGATGCCACGTATCAAACCGATACTGACCCGGGGGACTGTAGGATGAATTCGCGACCGCCGGCGCACTGTAGAATCCAGGATCCGCCTTACCCGTAATCGCACTGATCTTGACCTTGTATCCGATGTCGCGGAAATCGCCGTCGTCTGAGCCGGGATAGCCCAGCTCGCCGGGATCGGGATTCGCGCCGAGGAGGTCTGTGATGCCATTACCGTCGTCATCAACGTTTGCACGTCCGGCCTTACCATCAGGTCCCGTACTCGCGGCCCCATCCCACACTTTGATGTCGAACCGATGCACATTCGTCATCAGCAGATCTTCAGCAACACGCCAACCTCCCGCGTATTCCGTCACCACACCTTTATTCACATCGTAGGTCACAACGGTGTTGGTGTTGAACGGGTCGGGGGAATTGTTGGTGATCCGTCCGGGATACCCAAACCCTTTCGAACGGTCGGACGGATCGAATTTCGACGTCTCTTCGTGCGTGAATCGGCCAAAGTAATAGCCGTTCGTCGACACCTCGCGCGGCAACCCTGTGACGACGCTGTGTCCGAACCGAAACTTCGGAATCGACAACACCGACTGCGACTCGCCGCCACTGTTGTCGAGACTGGCCGACCCGTGAAACTTGAGCGACTCATTCGTCACGTCGAAGAACGCCGAGAAGTCGGAGCAGGCCCAGAAGTTCTCATACTCCCCGCTGTACCCGTTCTTTTGAAACAGGTCGGTCTTCAGCGGACCCTGCGTTCCCGTTGGCTGGCCGCTTCCGGTCCCGGTCGACGTACTCGGCTGCCGGATCAGCACCACCCGCCGATAAAGCCCGCCATTCCGCAGGAAGTACGACACCTCGGCCAGCGTCGAACTGGTCGCGTGGTCGATGTCGTTGGTGCCATCATCGAATTCGGGCTGGTTCAGCCAATACGGGTTGTTGGTTGTGTCGCCGAACTTGTCATTCGCGTCGACCATCAACAGGTCCCCCAACTGGCCCGACGCCGAGATCCGCTTCCCCCAGACGCCGTAGATCCGATCGTCGGATTTCACGTCAATGGTGAATTGCAGCATGTCGTCGGCGGTGTCGTCGGGATCCCCCTCGCGGATGTAGAAATAGCCGCGACGCAGCGCGAGTTTCGCTTCAGGCTGTGAGACATCTTCGTTCGCCGCGAAGGGGAGAACGTACTGCATCGTGCGGTGGTTGAGGTCGTAGCGGAGCGAGTTGAGGACCAGGCGCGACCGCTGATCATTCTCGGCGAGTCCGCGCTGGGTACCCATGGCACCGGTCGCCAACTGGAAGATGCTGGCGAACAGAGTCATCATGAGAATGACCAAAGCGACCGCGACCAGCATTTCGACCAGCGTGAAGCCGGCGCGAACCGGAGGCGAGGCGGGTCGGGGGGCCGGCTGGGGAATGGCTCCCCGCGCGGTATGTTTGGACGACAGCGACGCAGTAGTGGGAAGTCGGTTCATGGTTTCGTTCCCAAGGGGAAGACGTCGACAATGCCGCGGGGAAACATGGCCAGGTTCCCGACCAGTTTTCCGTTGTCATCACGGGGAGAGCTGAGAATCGCGGGAGGGTCGATCGACAGAACCGCCTCCCCCTTGGTGTCGTCGACGCTGTCGACATTCACCACGCGGTACCAGCGGGCGTTGCCGGCGTCGAACACAAAACTCCCTTTGCGGAACGCCGGCTTGATGGGGGAAGTGAACTTCACCGTGATCTTCGACGACCCCGCGACAAATCCCTTTTCCTTTTTCGGGGCGTTGTTTCCATCACTCACCACGAACAACCGTTCGTCGTTGCGGGGATCGGTCGCCGCCGTGATCGCCTGGCGTTTGAAAAACACCACCACGTCGACCTCCGCCAGACCGACTTCGGTCTTGCGCATCGTCAACAGGTAGGTATAACGCTGGTCCGGCGTTTCAATCCGCGCGGTGAGTGCCGAGAAGTTCAACGAGACAATGCGATGGTCCACAATTCCATTGAGGTTGATATCCTCCACCGGTTGGAGTGAGTCGTCGCCATTCAGGTCTTCCGACCAGAACACCGTCTCGGTCGCGGTGTCGATTTTTGTGATGTCGCGGACCTGACTCGACCGTCCGTCGGCGGAGAAGAGCACGATCCGCGCCGCCGGGTTCGGTCGGCCGTTCCCGTCGACAGTGATTCCCGCGTTCAGAATTCCCGGCACAACGGCCCGGGTGAATCCATTGGCGGCCGCGGGAGTCTTCTGCAACGTGATGTTCCGCCCTTCGTACAACAGCGTCGACGAATCGGGGAGGGTCGCGAATTCGTTCGCCAGCGCGGGGGTGTTTCGGCCGAAATGGAACCGCTGCACCCGGGTCCAGGCGACGTTGTTGTTGCTGCCATCCTGCCCGAAGAAGTCGGCGTAATTGTTGTTATTCGCATCCTTTTTGTTCGTCATCTCGTTCGCCGCATTCCAGCCCAGGGGGTCGATGACCCACAGCTTGTACTGCGGCGCGGGCTCGTTGTTCGGCGGGTTTTCGCTCGGCAGATTGGTCGTGTTGATGTTGAGGTCGGGGTCGGCGATCATCCGGGGATACAGTTTGAGCGTCGACTCGGCGTTGTACCGCAGGTCAGTGGCGGCGGTGACCTGCACCGCCTTGGCCGCCCGCATCGTCGCCAGCGGAAACAGCGTCGCCAGACTCACGAGTCCGATGCTCATGATCAAGAGCGCCACCAGCACTTCGGTGAGCGTTGAACCGCTGAATCGCGCGGGGGTGGCGACCTGGGGCCGGGCGGACCAGCTTCCAAAGCGGGAATTCGAGTGTCGCATTGGAGTCCTCATGGGTGGCCCCCTGTTCGAGCGTGGGCGAAGTGGAACAAATCGTCGGCGCGGCCATCGGGACCAACCGCCTGCGTGGTGTTATCCACCAGATCGGTCGGATCGATCGGAAACGACTCGACCAGCCCGGTTTGGGGCGAAATCGCGATCCCCACCGCCGGTCCGACGCACGCGGAGTTCGCCGGGTCGAGTCCCAGGTCGGCGTCGCGCACGTCACGCAACACCAGGTACACCGGACCGGTCCCCTTCAACACTCCCGAAAGTGCTCCCGACGGGGTGTAGATCACATCCAGCGCGACCGCCGGGTTCCGCCACGCGTCGGGAATTCGTGAATACGCCAGGTCAATCACCACCCCCGACGGCAGCGATTCACTGGTCGAATGCGGCGCTTCGCCAAACCCCAGCTCCAGTTCGCAATTCGCCCGGGTACTGGACGCGGGAACCGCCACGACATTGTCGAATTCGCAACCGGGATCACTATCCCCAAAGTCGGCGGCGAGCCGGGCGATTGTTTCGTTGGGATGAACTCCGTCGACCGAAAGTTGTTCCACGGTGAACCAGGTGCCGACGTCGGCGGGGATTCGCATCCGGAACGGGACCGACAGATGCCCGCGTTGCCGTAGCGACAGCCAGTCCGAATTCGCATCGAGACCGCGTACGATCAACACTTCCGGGCGGTCGGCATGACCGTCGGCGGGAGAGAGGTCGAGCCGTTCCAATTGAATCGGGGCGGCGGGACCACCGTACCGCAGTGGGGGAAGTGGTTGAATGGGGGAGATCGCCGTCACGAGTTGTGGGTTCCCAGGATCGCGAGCCAGACGCACGCCGCGAGGGGCGCGGGCGTGAACCGCGCGGTCGCGTCCCCCCAGGATCTGGGCCTGCACATTTCGGCTGGCGGCCGACGCGCGGTCGACGCCGCGGGTTCCCGCGACACTCCAGACCACAATCGACGCCAGCAGGGTGATGATGCCAATCACCACCAAGAGTTCGATCAGCGTAAAACCGTTGCGGGATTTCATGGATCAGTTCCCTCCCGCCCGGATGTTGAGACTGCTGATGTTGTCGGAAAGCGCGTCGCCCCGGAGAGCCAGGGTCGCCGGGTCGGTTGTCCCCGGATCCGACAATTCCCCCAGCCGGCCAAACCCGTCCGAAGGATCGAGCAGACCGATGTTCTTGTCGGTCCCGCCGGAGATGATCAGCGGGGCATAGAACGTGTTCAACTGGTGAAAAAAGGTTTCGAAGTTGGTGACGTTGGAGCATTGCCCCAGGGGGTCCATCGGGTCGCGTTTCAGGTCACTGGGGCGGAGTCCCTGGACCGTCAGTCGGCTGGCGTACTTCGCCGACGGAGGATCGATGGGTGTCCCCGCTCCCTCATCGTCGGGGCGGAGCAGGCGGGTGGGCCAGCGGTAGAACTTGATCGGCTCACCCCAGGCATCGATGAATTCGGGGAGGCCGTCGAGGTCGGTGTCTGCGAACTCGGTCGTGTTGAAGTCAATCAGCCCCGACGTCGCCTCGCCCAGTCCCTGCGAATCGAGGAGCATCGCGTACAGGATCTCGGAATTGGAATCGACCGCGGTTCCATTATTCGTGGTTCGCGCCGCCGAGATTCCCGGAAACAGACTGAGGTTCACTTCCCCGGAAACCTGCGGGAACCACTTCATATAGAGCAGCTTGCGGGTGATGATCACCCGCTGGTTGTTGCTGAGATCAAGGTTGTTGGGGCTGGTCTTGAGGTTTCCCGCAAGAGACCACTCGGTCGTATTCTTGAGTCGGGCCAGCGACGTGTCGTCGTTACCGCCGTACTTCCGCTGAAACGCCTGCAAACGGGAATCGAGCAGCCGATGGATCTTTTGGATCGTGCTTTTGGTCGCCGACTCTCGTCCCTGGTTGATCATTCCCATCGAGACGCGGATGGTGAGGCCAGCCAGGATGACGATAATCGTGATCACGATCATCAGCTCGATCAACGTGAAGCCGGCGCGCAGCCCCCCGGTTCGAGGGGAACCCGAGTGCGACGAGTGATTCGGTCGGCGGTACATGGCAACGGTCTCGAAATCAATGAAACGATCGTCAATGGTCCGTGAAACGGACAGACGGGACGAACTGGCGAATGGTGGGAGCGACGGACCAACGCTATCGGGTCGGCCGACACCCTGAGCCGCACCGCCTCGCACTCGGGCGACGCGGGCTGAAAACCAAGGCCGGGACTCCAGGGAAACTCGTTGGCGGCGAGACGCTCCGCGGCTCGCCTCACCGCACCGCAAGGTGCCGGTCGGCAGTGTGAAGAGGGAGCGAACTTCTTATCTCCACACGTTGAAACACGCGACGACGAGTGGTCCGGAGGTAACGGTTACTGTTTCAGCGTTCCACCCGAGAAATTGGTGATGTTGTCGAACGCGTCTTTGTCGGGTTTTCCATCCAGCCCGATCAATCCGCCATCTGGCAATTCCGTGTTGTAAACTCCCCCCGCTCCGTATTCGCCGTCGTATCCAGGCGAAATGATCTGGAAGGTCTGGGGCTTCTGGGCCGGCAGTCCAAATGTTTTGACTCCGGGAACCAGACCCGAGGTGGTTGCCTGGCGATACACGTCGGAGAAGACAATCCCCGACAGCGATGGCAGCTCCGACTCGCCGGCGGCGACCCGGTATCCCGATCCTTCATAACTGCTGAAGTAGAGGTACGGCTTCTTGTTTTTCCCAGGCAAAATGTCGGCGTACTCGGGGAGGCCATTGTCGTCGATATCGGTGAATCGGCCGAAATCAAACTCGAAGAACGGCGGAAGTCGCGAACCGCTATCGGGACTGAACGGCCGGGCCTTGTTGGCCGAGAAACCGGTCGGGGTACCGAATCCGCTGGTTCCCCCGGTCTGCTGCACGCCTCCCAGGAAGAAGACCAGGCACTCACCCGAATTCAGGTTGAGAATTCCCTTGTTCCCCTTGCTGTCCTTGATATCCGACCACCATGTCGGAAAGGAACCGGTTGGCATCGAGAAGTCGAATTCATTCCACATCCGGCGGATCGTCGCCTTGCTGGTCGGATCGCTGTCCCACCCCGCCTGGGTCGTGTAGATCGACACCTTGCTGGGGGGCTCGACTCCGTACTTCAGCTTGAACGAAGTGATCGCCGACTCCAGACCTTTAATCTCGACCACGACCTGGGTGACCTTCGCTTTTGTGAACGCCCCCTGAATCGCGGGAAGCAACAGGGCCGCCAGAATTCCGACGATCACAATCACGACGATCAGCTCGATGAGGGTGAATCCTCCGCGAGTCGAATTGGGGGTTCGAGTGATGGGGCGAGCGAGTTGCATGGGTGGTTCCTCGATCCGAGGCGCGGTCGGTGGGATTGGGAAATCCGGAAGTTACAGTCCATTTCCCGCCAGACAATGGCGGGGTCGGTTGGCGACCCGGGACAGGCCCCGGGTCGCATTGTCATTGGCGTTACGACAGTTTGTTCAACAGTTCAATCAACGGGAGAAACAGGGCGATGACGATGAACCCGACGATCAGACCCAGCACCACCACCATCAACGGCTCCAACAGGCTGATCAACCCGTCGACCAGCACCGTCACTTCTTCGTCGTACACGTCGGCGACTTTGTACAACATGTTGTCGAGCGCACCGGTCTCTTCACCGACGTCGACCATATTCACCACCATGTCGTCGACAACTCGCGTCTCTTTCAGCGGAACCGCGATCGATTCCCCCTCGCGAATCGCCTGGTGAATGTGCTGGTACGCCCTCACGAACACCTGGTTTCCCGAGGTGTCGCGGGCGATCACCAGCGCCTCCAGAATCGGCACCCCCGAGGCGATCAACGTCCCCAGCGTTCGTGCCGTTCTGGCCACCGTACTCTTCGCGAGGATATTCCCCAACAGGGGAATGCGCAGCGACAGCCAGTCGACGACATACGCCCCCGTCTTGTTCTTTTTGATCAGTTTGATCATCAGCACGAACGCGATCGGCACCGTTGGGAGCAGGTACCAGTAGTTGACCACGAAGTTGCTCGACTCAATGAGCGCCACGGTCACCGCCGGCAGCGTCAGGTCGAACCCTTCGAAAATCGCTTTGAACTTCGGAATGATCCAGATCATGATGAACGTCACGATCCCCGTCGCCACCAAAATGACGGCGACCGGGTAAATCATCGCACCCTGGACTTTCCGCTTCAGACTCTGGGCGCGTTCCTTGAACTCGGCGAGTCGCTGCAAAATCACTTCCAGCGCACCACCCGCCTCACCCGCCTTCACCATGTTCACATACAGGTTGTCGAACGCCTTGGGCTGCTTCGCCATCGCTTCCGACAGCGTGTTCCCCGACTCGACATCGTCGATAACGTCGATCAACGCGTTCTTGAGCGCGCCCGGCTTTGACTGGCCTTCCAGAATCCGCAGGCTCCGCAGAATCGGCAGGCCCGCGTCTTGAAGTGTCGAGAGCTGTCGGGTGAAAGTACAGAGCTTTTTTGCGCCGACCCCCCCCATACTGAAGGTCTTTTTGGCCTTCCCACCCGCCGCCTTCTTTTTGTCTTTGTCCTTCTTCTTATCCTTTTCCTTCTTCCCGCGCCCCTTCTCCTGGATGCGGGTGACAAACAAGCCCTTCTGACGCACCAGCGCCTGGGCTTCCGCCTCGGTGGGGGCGTCAACCGTGTCCTTGACTTCCGCCCCTGTCGTGGCGTCCATCGCTTCGTATTGATAAACCGGCATCAGACTCTCCCGGAAATCGCAGGCAGTAAGGGAAACAAAGGATGAAGGAGGAAGGATGAAGGCGGAAACGCGATCGGTTCATCCTTGTTGACTTGGGGGACGAAAGTTAGTCGAAGCCTTCGGTGACGGTTTCGCGGACGACTTCGTCGATGGTGGTTACGCCGTCGAAGATGAGTTTCAGGCCCGATTCTCGCAGGCTGGTCATTCCCTGGGCGCGCGACAGGTTTCGAATGTCGTCGACCGACGCTTCACTCGTCACCAAGTCCCGAATGTCGTCATTCACGTCGATCAGTTCATGGATCCCGGTACGTCCCTTGTACCCGGTGTTGTTGCACCGCTGGCATCCCTTGCCGTAGTAGAACTTGTATTTTCGCGCCTGGGCCAACGGGAGTTGCAGTTCCATCAGCAGCTCGTCGCTCGGCTCAAACTGCGTGCGGCATTCGACGCAAATCTTTCGCACCAGCCGCTGCGCCAGCACCGCTTCCACCGTCGCGGTGATGAGGAACGGAGGCACCCCCATATCGCGCAACCGCGTGATCGCCGTCGGGGCGTCGTTGGTGTGCAGCGTGCTGAACACCACGTGTCCCGTGAGGGCGCTTTGAATCGCGATCTCGGCGGTTTCGTAATCGCGGATCTCACCGACCAGAATGATGTCGGGGTCGTGCCGCAGGATCGCCCGCAGCACGTTCGCGAACGTCACTTCAATGTCGGGATTCACGGGAACCTGAACCAAGCCGTAAATCTCGTACTCGACCGGGTCTTCGGTGGTGATGATCTTGGTCGTCAACTCGTTCATCTCGTTCAGCACCGAGTACAACGTGGTCGTCTTTCCGGAACCGGTCGGACCGGTCACCAGAATGATTCCGTTGGGGCGATGCACAATCGTCCGGAACTTCGCCAATGTCGACGGATCCATGCCGATCTTGTTCAAGTCGAGCTGTACCACCGTCCGGTCCAGCACCCGCATGACGACAGATTCGCCGAACAGGGTGGGGAGCACGCTCACCCGCAAGTCGACCGAGTTCCCGCCGACGTTGAGTTCGATACGACCGTCCTGCGGTAGCCGCCGCTCGGCGATATCGAGGTTCGCCATAATCTTCACCCGGCTGACGATGGCGTTCGCCAGATGCCGGGGGGGCGGAACCATCTCAAACAACACCCCGTCGGCCCGCACACGAATCTTGAATTCGTCTTCGAACGGTTCGAGGTGAATGTCGCTCGCCTGGTCTTTGATCGCCAGCAGCAGCACCATGTTCAGCAGCTTGCGAATCGGGGCGGCGTCGGCCATTTCCTCAATGGAGGAGAGGTCGTAACCGCCTTGACTCGCCTCGTCGTCTTCATCGAGTTCGAGACTGCTGATGACGTCTTCGATACTCTCCTGGCGGTCGGCGTAGTACCGCTCGATCGCCGCCTGGACGTCCGCCGGACTGGCGACCGCCCCGCGCACGTCGTAACCCAGAAAATTCCGCAGGTCGTCGAGGGCCGCGATGTTCTGCGGGTCGGCCATCGCCACCGTCAGAACGTTGTTCTTGAGCGACACCGGCATGATCTTGTAGATGCTGGCCATCGTCTCGGGGACCAGTTCCAGCACTTTGGGCGGAATGGTGGTCTCTTTGAGGTTGATGACCTGCATCCCCCACTGCTCGGCGAGCGCCTCGCTGAGCTGCGCCTCGGTCACCAGACCGATGCGCACCGCGACTTGGCCGATGACCTCGCCGGGGGACTTCTTCTGCTCTTCGAGCACGTCCCACAACTGGTCTTCGTTGATGTAGCCCAGATCCACCAGGATCTGGCCCAGGCGCTGTTTCGCCATGTGTCGCTCGCCTTCCCGCTGTGTATTGAAGCCGCGACCTTCAGGCAGCGGTGTGAATTGTCCGCGTTGCTAAATTCGCGGAATGTGTTGTGAGTTCGAGAGTTCGCGCCGGTCGCCGGTTCGGGCGGCCGATCATTCGTCGTCGTCTTCTTCCTCTTCGTCGAAGACCCCCTGTTTCGCCTTTGTGATCTTCAGTCGCAGTTCGCCGGGGTTGATCGAACGGATGATCACTTCCTTCTCTTCACAAATGCCGTTCTTCCACAGGTTGAACAGCGCGTCATCCATCAACTGCATCCCGTATTTCTTCCCCGTCTGAATGCTCGACGGAATACGGTACGTCTTGTTTTCACGAATCAGGTTCGCGATGGCCGACGTGACCACCAGCATCTCATAGGCGGCGACCACCCCCTTGGTCTTCTTCGGGACCAGCGACTGACTCAACACCCCGATGATCGCGGTCGCCAACTGCACGCGGACCTGCTCCTGCTGGTTGGTCGGGAAGGCGTCAATAATACGGTTGACCGTTCCTTCCGCACCCGAGGTGTGCAGCGTTCCGAACACCAAGTGTCCCGTTTCGGCCGCGGTGATCGCCGACTGAATCGTTTCGAGGTCTCGCATTTCACCGACGAGGATCACGTCGGGATCCATACGCAACGCCCGCCGCAACCCTTCGGAAAACGAGTGAACGTCGACCCCCACCTCGCGCTGACAGATCGTCGACTTCTTATGCTTGTGGTAGTACTCGATCGGGTCTTCGAGGGTGATGATGTGCCGATCTTCGGTGTCGTTGATGTGGTTGATCATACTGGCGAGACTGGTCGTCTTGCCTGACCCGGTCGGGCCGGTCACCAGCATCAGTCCGCGAGGGCGGGTAATCAGGTCGGCGATGACCGGGGGAAGCCCCAGCACCTCGAACGACAGGAACTCGTTGGGAATCCGCCGAAGAACGAGACCGACACACCCTTTCTGTTTGAAGACGGCGACACGGAACCGGGCTTGCTCTCCAAAGGCGAACCCGAAGTCGGTCCCTCCCTTTTCTTGGAGTTCCTGCTGGTTGCGTTCGGGGGTGATCGACTTCATCAACGAGACGGTGTCCTCGGCTTCGAGCGATTTGGTCTCGAGACGCAGCATCCGCCCGCCAGCCCGGATCACCGGGGGCTGGCCCGTGGTAATGTGCAAGTCGCTGGCCTTGTTGTTGACCACCGTCTGCAACAGTTTGTCGATCTGAACGCTACTCATCGCATCTCCAACTTCCCGCCGGCTGACTGACCGGCATCGGAATTATCTCGTTCGAAGACTCACCGACCAACCTGGGTACCAATTCGCTCAAAAAATTTTGAAATTCGTTTGCGAACAACATGAAATCTTCGTAATCGCGTTTCGCAGAAACCGCTACCGGCACCTCAATCACTTCGCCTCAGACATTTTGACTCGTGCCGTTTCCATGTGCGGCAATTTGAATCAAACTGACTCCGCAGCAAATTGCGGCAGTCGCGGCATCAAAACTTCCCGATATACATCGCGACGCGTCGGATTGACGACGGCCGATGGGAATTTCTTACGACACACCTCTCGTTTGGCTGGCCAAACCGCTCGCGAAGGACCGGAATTCGGAAAAACCCCGGCACAATGCGCACCGACGCTTCTCAGTGACCGCCGCGGTGCAGTTGCAGCACCTCTTGAACTGTCGTAAGTCCAAGCACAGCCTTGTCTAACGCGTCCTGGACCAAGGTTTTCATCCCCAGCATCTGGGCCTGTCTGCGGATGTTTTGAGCAGGCTCCTGCTTGAACGTCATATCCCGCAGCGTCGAATTCATCGTCATGAGTTCGAACACCGCCTTGCGACCGCGATAACCGGTGTGCTGGCAGTATGAACACCCTTTTCCCTTCTGCCATTTCGCCTTCGCGATCTGCTCATCGGTCACTTCGAGGTATTGCAAATCGCCCGGGTCGGGTTTCGTGGGGCCGACACACTTCGGGCAATTCACCCGCACAAGACGTTGCGCCATGATCGCCATCACGCTCGAAGCGACCAGAAATGGGGGAACTCCCATGTCGATCAGGCGTGTGATAGAAGAGGGCGCATCGTTCGTATGTAGCGTACTGAAAACCAAGTGTCCAGTTAACGAAGCCTGAATAGCCATGTCCGCCGTCTCGGTATCGCGAATTTCCCCCACCAGAATCACGTTGGGGGCCTGTCGCAACATGGCCCGGATGATCCGCGAGAAGTTGAGCCCGATGGAGTGCTTCACCTCCACCTGATTGATCCCCGGGAGGTAGTACTCGACCGGATCCTCGGCGGTGATGATCTTGCGATCAGGACGATTCAGTTCACCGAGCGCACTGTACAGCGTGGTCGTCTTGCCCGATCCCGTGGGGCCGGTCACCAGGAAGATGCCGTTCGGACGTCGGATGATGTTTTGAAACGTCCGATAGTTCTCTTCACTGAAACCGAGGTTCCGGATGCCGACCTTAATATTGTCTCGGTCCAGAATACGCATGACCACCGCCTGCCCAAACCCGGTCGGCAGCAGACTCACCCGCAAGTCGAAGTCCCGTCCCCCCACCCGCGTCTTGATCCGCCCGTCCTGTGGCTTGCGTTTTTCCGAAATATCGATGTTCGCCATGATCTTGATACGCGACACGACCGCCGCATGGAGGCGTCGCGGTGGTGAGTCACGTTCCAGCAACTCGCCATCAATTCGATAACGGATCCGCAACTTCTCTTCGAACGGTTCCACGTGGATATCGCTGGCACGCATGTTCACCGCTTCGGTGATCATGAGGTTGACGAGCTTGACGATGGGGGCGCTTTCGTCGTCGGCGATACTGGCGGCGGCCGCCATTTCGGTTTCGGTGAAATCGATCGCCGTCTCGGTGAACTCGGCGATCATCGAGTCAACCGACTCGGTCTCGCTCTGTCCATAATATCTGTTCACAGCCTGAAGAATTTCTTCCTTCTGGGCGACAACAACTTTGATTTCCCGATTGATGATGAACCGAAGTTTGTCGAGAACCTCGAACTTCATCGGATCGTGCATCGCCACGGTGAGGACGTTGGCGTCGTCGAGCGAGATCGGGAGTACGATGTTTTCGCGCGCAACCGATTCGGGGACGAGCTGCACGACCGAAGCGGGGATCTGCATCGAAGACAGATCAATAAAGTCGTATCCAAACTGTTTGGCCTGTGCCTGGCCGATGTCGCTCGGGTTGACGTAACCCAGCTTTTGGAGAGCGTCTTCGACCTTGATGCCGAGCCGACTGGAGAGGTCGCGCGCCTCGGCGAACTGGTCTTTGCTGATGACACCGTCTTTGACGAGTTTCTGAACCCAATCAGCGGCCATGGTTCTCTCTCTACGCCGGTTTATGAACGGCGGGGGCGAAATCGCAAAAGACGGCGACCATCCCGGGGGGGAGAAACAAACCCCGGGTCGACCGCCGACTGCGAGCCCCCACCTGAAGTATGCGGTCTCGGAACGGAACGGATCGCGAGAAGTGCGAGAAATGAGCAGCGAACGAAGGAATCAGGATTCTTCCCATCATACTACGTGGTGTCAAGTCGGTGAACTTGCCGAACGGTGGGGGTGTCCTGTATAATCCCCCCACACCGGGGCGGTAGCTCAGTTGGGAGAGCGCTGCGTTCGCAATGCAGAGGTCGAGGGTTCGACTCCCTTCCGCTCCACTGGTGAAGACCCGCTGTCAGTCATTGACAGCGGGTCTTTTCTTTTGTCCTGGCAAGACGTTACGTCAATCGCCCGCGACGGATTCGCGCGATTGGCCCGGGCGTCGCGTTTGTCAGGAATGGACCCCTTTTGCGTCGATTTGTCTGTGTTAGGTGCAAACGCTGGTGCAAACTGGGAAGTCGAGTTCGCATCGGTGCCAGTCGCCTGAAGTCGCGTTTTTGTGGCGTTTCGTTCAGCATCGAGCGGCAGCAACGGCAGGGCATCGAGCGCCCCATGAACGTCGAGCAGTTTCGGGTCGGTGTACGCGTTCATCGTCAGGTCAATTGTCGAATGTCGCATTGCCGCTTGCGCCGTTCGCGGTGCTACGCCCCCTTTCGACAACAGCGTTCCGAACGTGTGCCGGAGCGCGTGAACGTCGAGCGTTCGTCCCCGTTCATCCCGCTTGGCAATCCCGGCGGCTTGCAGGTCGCGGTCGAGGATTCGCACCAGTTGCTTCGGAACCGTGAACAGCAAAGTGCCGGCGGGCAAGTCGGCCCGCGGCGGGGCGAACCGCAGCACGCCCGGGCGACCAGTCGCCCCCCTGTCGGCCCCGCTTGCGTTCGTCCGTCTCAGGTCGAGCCAGTCCCGCAGTTCGTCGGCCAAGTCGCGCCGCAACGGCAGGGCATTTCCTTCGCGGTTCTTTTCGTCGGCGGCGTCGAGTTTCAGTTGAGCCAGTTCCCCGTCGAGGTCGAGTTGCCCAACGGTTAGCGTTCGAAGTTCATTCAGCCGCAGACCGGTCAGCACCAGCGTCTTGTAAATCAACGCCCGTTCGCGCCCCAGCACTTCGAGCCGGGCGACCAGTTCCGGTTGCCGGGCGAGTCGTTCGCGGGCAGTCACCAGACAGGCGTCGAGCGTGTCGAGAGTCACCGCGGCGTATGTCCACGATCCCTTGCGACCAGTCGCGGGGGCGGGCGGTTCGGCGTCGGCGGGCGGGCGTTCGGTTTGCCGCCCATAGTCGGCGAGCGGTCGCCAGCGGGCCACGGTCAGCAGTCGAACGAGTTCCGCTTCGGTCATCGCCCGGCGTTGTCGACGGCGGTCGGCTTTGGCGTCGGCTTTCGCCACCTTTGCGAACGGGTTCGCGGCGAGCCGGTCGTGTCGAACGCACCAGTTGGCGAACCCGACCAGTTCCTGGCGGAATTCGTTGCGATTGCCAGCCGACATATTGGCGACAGCCTGCGCGGCCAGCCAAAGTTCGAGCCGTTCCGCATTTAAGTCAGTCAGCCGAGCGAACCGACATTCGTCGGCGAGCCGGCGCAGACGGGCGGCGGTGTTCTTGATGCGAACCGGGTTCAACCCCTTCGCTTGCTGGTGCGCCCGGTACGCTGCGAAGTGTACTTCGAGGGGCGTCGGCTGATGATCGGCAATTGCATCTTCGGCCGTCGACAGCACCCCCGCCTTCACCAGTTCGGCCCGGCGTTCAAGTTCCCCCAACACCCGGCGGGCGGCATCTTCATTGCGGCAACCGGTCGCAACTTCGACAACTCCCGCCCGGGTTCGATACTTCGCGGTGAATGTTCGGGCTTCGATCACAATCCGGTCGGATCCGTCATTTCCAATCGTCACCCGGGCGGTGCGGTTCTTCCCCTTCGCGTCGCGCCAGCGGGCGAACCGCACCCCCTTCCGTTCGAAGAGTTCGGCCCCCTCGGG
>CAMATH010000134.1 GCA_945860955.1 Planctomicrobium piriforme | reverse complement strand
ATCTCGATTCCCGCGATGACGATCGGTTGGATTGGCTGGGGGTCTGACTGGCTCATGCGCCATACATTCCCCGAAAAACCGACTTTGAGTAAATACCAGTTTCCGAGGGGTTATTGAGCAGTTACAATTGATCCTGGAATGATTTGATTTGTCAGTGATCGAACAAATGATCCGTCGTCCGGAGCAACGGTCCAGGCACGAGGTCAATTCTCACAGCTTAGAATTGCTCCTACGCGATGACTTCGCGAATGACCTGTCCTCCCACATCGGTCAGGCTCTCTTGCCGACCTTGATGGAAATAGGTGAGGAGCTGGTGATCGAAACCCAACAGGTGGAGAATCGTGGCGTGGATATCGTGCAGGTGAGCTTTGTTTTCGACCGCTTCGAAACCAAGTTCGTCGGTCGCGCCATACTTCATCCCCCCCCGCACGTTCCCCCCCGCAAGCCACATCGAAAAACCGTACGGGTTGTGATTGCGCCCTGGTTCTCCCTTCCCCTCGCTGAACGGCATTCGTCCGAATTCCCCTCCCCAGACAACCAGCGTACTGTCGAGCAGACCCCGTTGTTCGAGGTCGGTCAGCAGCGCGCCGATCGGCTGATCGACCTCCCCCGCGTGCTGGCCGTGGTTGGTTTCGATGCTCTTGTGGGCGTCCCAAGTATCTTCCAGATGGCCACCGCCGGAATAAAGCTGCACGAATCGGACACCCCGCTCGACCAACCTGCGGGCGACCAGGCAGTTCCGCCCAAACTCATCGGTCGGCTGCTTTCCGACGCCGTAACTTTTCAGTGTCGCCTGCGTCTCCTGCGTCAGGTCGACCGCTTCCGGAGCTTCCGACTGCATTCGGAACGCGAGTTCATAGCTGTTGATGCGGGCGGCGAGTTCCTGCGCTCCCGGGCGTTCGTCCAAGTGCCGTTGGTTGAGTTCCGCGAGCAAATCAAGCTGTCGACGTTGTGCGGTCCGGTCGAGATGCGCCGGCCCCTTGAGATCGAGAACCGGGTCACCAACCGGACGGAACAACGTCCCCTGAAAGGCCCCGGACATGAACCCGCTCGACCAGTTGGGCTGCCCGCTGATCGGCCCCCCCCGCTTGTCGAGAATCACCACATAACCGGGAAGATTCTGGTTTTCGGTCCCCAGTCCGTACAGCGCCCAGCTTCCCAAAGACGGGCGGCCGATAAATGTCTTGCCAGTGTTCATCGCCACCAGCGCCGACCCGTGCGCGTGACTGTCGGTATGGCACGAGTTGATGATCGCCAGCTTGTCGGCGTGTTCCCGCACCTTCGGGAAGAAGTCGGAGATCATCAGCCCGCTTTGTCCCCCCGGGCGGAACGGGCGGAAACTGGGGGTCAGAAACCCGACCTTGCGACCACCCGAGTTGATGAATTTTTTGTCGGCGGGAAGTGGCTGGCCGGCGAATTTCTCGAGGACCGGTTTGTGATCAAACGTGTCCACCTGACTGGGGGCACCGTTCATCATCAGAAAAATGACCGACTTCGCCTTCACCGGAAATTGCGATTTCCGCGAAGCCAGCGGATTCAACCCGCTCGCCTCGTTCTCCGCCGCTCCCGCCCGAGCGGGGGAAAGCCCTTCCGACGCCAACAGCCCCGCCAGCGCCGTCCCCGCGAACCCTCCCCCCATTTCCCACACAAACTCCCGGCGGGTTTGACCACACGGGAATTGGCGGGCGTGAGAGGTTGTGAACGATGGAGTCGGTGTCATGGGAACTCCGGGTTTGCAGGTTCTACATGTTCTCGGCATGGCGAAAAACAGACGCTTCGCCAGAGCCACTCCCATGGGGGAGTGACGACCGACCACCGCTTCCTGACGGGCGCGGCTCTGCGAAAACAGCACTGTTTCGTCCGCGTTGACTATCGCCGCGGATTACTTCGGCTCGTATTCGCGTTCCTCTTCCGTTTCGGCGTCTCCGCCAAACGTCGCTCGCAGGCCGTCGAGTTCGGCTTCCACGGTCTTCGCCGGCCCGTCGATCTTGAAGAAGTACGGACCTTTCTCACACTTCAGGAAGACGTTGATCACCCGCCATCCTTCAAACCGCTGGGTCTTGCGCAGAACGGGCGGGCCGACTGACTTGTTATAAGCCCCGGTGATGTCGACCAAGGTGTACTCGCCAAGATCGCACTTTCCGGTTCGGATCTTCACTTCCCGCCCCTTCGGCTCAATCTGCCCGACCCACCGCGTGATGTTCTCTTCCAGGCCCCCTCCCTGACCCTGGAAATAGAAAATCACGAACTCGCCGGTCTCTTTGTCCCCTTCAGTCGCGGGAACCTCATACTCCGCGATCCGCATCTCGGACTTCGGCTGACGTTTCTTCCACCCTTCCGGGACGGCGATCTTGAGATCACCGGCTTTGATCGCCTTCGTTTTGATCGCGGGCTTATCGTCGGCTGGCTTCTTGTCGTCCCCCTGGGCCGAGGGGAAACCGAGTCCCAAGGCCAGAACCAGGCTCATCACGGGAATCAACATCTGTCGCATCGGGAATCTCCGCAGGTGGTTTCAACGACTCGCCATGGGTGGCGTGTTTAGGGACGGAGGAAACTTACTTGGGTGGCTCTTCCACTCGAATGCTGAGTTCCTTCAGTTGCTTTGCGTCGACGTTCGACGGCGCGCCGCTCAACAGATCCGAAGCCTTTTGCGTTTTGGGAAACGCCAGCACGTCGCGGATATTGTCGCAGCCGGTAAACAGCATCACCAGCCGATCGAGACCCAGCGCGATCCCGGCGTGGGGCGGGGCACCGTACCGCAACGCCTCCAAGAGGCACGCGAATCGCTCATCGGCGACTTCCGCAGGGATCCCCAGCAGATCGAACACTTTCTGCTGCACCGCACCGTCATGAATACGGACGCTGCCGCTCGCGCCTTCGTAACCGTTGATCACCAGATCGTACGAGGTCGCGCGAATCTTGCCGGGATCGGTTTCAAAGTACCCGACATCCTCCGGCACCGGATTGCAGAACGGATGATGCTCGGCGTCCCAGCGCTGCTCTTCTTCGTTCCAGCCGAACAGGGGGAAGTCGAGTACCCAGGCAAAGTGCATTTCGTTCGGGTCGAACAGCTTGAGTTCCTTTCCCAGCCGGCTGCGCAAGGCGCCGAGCGCCGCCGAAGTGACCGCCGGCTTGTCGGCGACGATGAAAATCAAATCGCCCGTCTTGGCATCGAACTTCGCGCGAATGCTCGCCTGCTCTTCCGGGGTGAAGAACTTTGCGATGGGCGAATCCAGACCGGTCTCTGTGACCCGAAAGAACGCCAAGCCTTGCGCCTTGTAGTCTTTGACAAACAGCGTCAGGTCGTCGATCTGTCGTCGGCTGTATTTCTCGGCCGCCTGCGGAGCGCACAGGCCGCGAATTCTTCCGCCGGCCGCCAGCGTGTTCTTGAACACGCTGAAGCCGCAGTTGGCGACGACTTCACCCAGGTCGACCAGTTCCATCCCGTACCGCAAATCGGGCTTGTCGGAGCCGTATTTCTCCATCGCTTCGCGGTGGGTGAGGCGCGGCAGGGGCAACGTGATTTGCGTTCCCCGAATCTCCTTCATCAGAAACTCGATGAGACCGTCGGCCGTCCGCAGGATGTCTTCGCGCTCGACGAAGGCCATCTCGATATCGACCTGCGTGAACTCCGGCTGCCGGTCGGCCCGCAGGTCTTCGTCCCGGAAACAGCGAGCAATCTGCATGTACCGATCAAAGCCGGCGACCATGAGGATCTGCTTATAAAGCTGTGGCGATTGCGGCAGCGCGTAGAAGCAGCCGGGATGCACCCGGCTGGGAACCAGATAATCGCGGGCCCCTTCAGGCGAGCTGCGACCCAGCATGGGGGTTTCGATTTCGAGAAACCCATCGCGGTCGAAGTAATCGCGAATCAGCTTGGTCAAGCGGTGACGAAAGATGATCAGCTCTTGCAGCCGGGGACGCCGCAAGTCGATGAAGCGGTATTTGAGCCGAAATTCTTCGTTGGGGGGGGTGGTTGTCCCTGGTTCGAAGGGAACGGTCTTGCTTTTGTTCAGAATCACAAGAGACTGCGAACGGATGTCGATTTCACCGGTGGGGATCTTGGCGTTCACATCTTTGGCCGACCGCGCGACGACCCGCCCGGTCACCTGGAGTACGTCTTCGTTTCGGACCCCACCCGCTTTGGCGTGCTGCTCAGCCCCTTCGGAGGGATCGAACACCACCTGGACTTTGCCGTAACGGTCGCGCAGGTCGACGAAAACCAATCCACCATGATCGCGTCGGCTGTCGACCCAACCGCAAACCGTGACAGTCTCGCCGACCTGGTGTGTACGCAATTCGCCGCAGGTGTGTGTCCGCAACAAGGGAACCGTCCTCTGAAATCTTCCGTGGAAAACGAAGTCGCTGGCGCGACGGGCACCTCAGGGGAAAATCGCCTCAACCCCTTGCAGGCCACAAACTTTGAGGATAGAGAATGCGTTCGATGCTGGCAAGCGGCGGGAATTGGCACCGAAGTTCGCGTCGAGACGCCGCTCTTGCGGGTGGTTCTCACCGGGGGATTCCAGCAACGTAGCCCGCACTTTCCGAGTGCGCGGCCCGCTGGTCGTACGGCGGTTGAGAGACGTACTGGGGGCCGCCCACGACGTTGACGGAACAGTTCGCTGAAGGGGGGACGATGAACGTGCTGCCAAAGCGGCCGCGCCTCAGGTCGTTCGCATGGCCCCGGGGCGTGTATTTTCGCATCGGACGCACATCGGGGCCGGCACTCAGAGTGTGCCGTCTACGTTGTCTCTTCGAACGCGTTTCCGCCAGCCCCCTTCACCTCATCACTGCTTCACCTTCCGCGGGGGTGTCCCCTTATTCGGGGACGCCGTCTTCGTAGGCGCGCTCAGCTTACCTCCCCGTGCAGGATTCGTTTCCACTCGGATTCCACCAGCGGGTTTCACGCGTCGATCCTGCCGGGTGGCCGGAGCCGCCGCCGCCGATCGGGCGGGGGCGAACGGTTGCCAGTCACTTCCTGGAGATCGTCGGTCCTTTCGGCGGTTGTTCTCGCCATAGTAACATTCCAACTGGTGGTGCAGTTCGATTTCCCGCTGGCGTTCGTCGGCGATGGAATAGTCCCGCTTGCCGTCGAAGACCTTCCACACGTCGCCTTTGTAATCCATGTAGAGCCGGCGTTGTTCATCGAGATTGAAGGGACGAGCCCCGACCCGGCCGAAGACGGCGAGCTGATTTCCCGACTCGTCCACCGCACGGTCGCGGTCGACCCCTTCCGAAATCGCCAAGGCGTGGCCTCCCTTGGGAATCGGGTACGTCGCCACCAGCCGGGGCGAAGGACGCGGACTGAATCCGTCGTTCCCCTTGGTGTCGGGCGAGGTCAATTGCACCACCCGCATCCCGTTCTCCCCATCCGCCAGGTAGGCGAACTGGCTGACGTAGGTGATTCCCAGTTTCACATCGTGCAGATCGTTGATCTGCCCGTTGGCGTCATAAACCTGATCGATCTTCGGTTGCAGCGGATTTTCGACATCCACAATCACCAGGCCATGCTTTCCTCCCGCCACATACGCGTACGTCCGGGCGACATACACGTTGTGCGCCTCGGGAAGGGGCAATGCCGAGACCAGCTTCGGTGTACTCAGGTCGGTGACATCCAGAATCTTCAGTCCCTCGGCGTCACAGACAAATCCATATCGGAACTGGACCTGAACCGCCTTGGGGTGTTTGAGGCACTCGTGACCCAGCACCGCAGTCACCTTCGGCTTGAGCGGATCATCCAGCGACAGCACCACCAGTCCCGCGTCACAGCAGATGTATGCGTACGTTCCGACAATCGTCACACTCTCGGCTCCGCACAGCAGACCGTTCGGATTGAACGTCAGCGCCCGTTCGACGAAGTTGTTGAGCGGGTTGCCATCGAGCAGCGTGCCGGCACCAATCAGAATCAGCCCCTCTTCGCGGTCGGTCGCGTAGATGTACGCGTACAGCGAATGAATGTTCGGTTCGTGATTCTCCGGGCGATGTTTACGAGTCGGGTCCGGAGCGATCGTCGTCGGGGCGGCGACCGAAGTCGCGTACTTTGAGCGGATGTAGAACCGCTGTCCCAGGGGAGAGACCGGCGCGGTGGTGATCCGTTCCGAAAACCCCTTGTGGTCAATGAACGCGACGTCGAAGATCCGGATTCCAAACTCACCGCACGCCGCGTAGACGTATTCGCCACGCAGTTGCAGACTAAGGATTTCGGGCTTATGGAACGGTCGGGTCACGTTGTCGAGAATGTCTTTTCCCGGATGCTCATGGGCGTGTTCCAACTCCCGACCATGCTCGACGTGTTCATGGAACTCCTCGGGATACGCCAGTTCGTGCAGCGAGCTGCCAATCACCGCCTGCGGTTCCTCCCGTTCGGTCACTTCGACGGCGAACAGCCCTTCCTCGCCGGCACCGACCCAGCAGTACTTGCCGATGAAGTTCGTGTAGTTCGTCCCCTGCATCACCAGTTGAGCCATCGTGGCGTTGTTGTCGTCTTTATGCGACAGATGGCAGTCGGAACAGAGCTTTGTTTCCCCCTTGCCACGCACGGTGTGAGGCACGTTCGTGCTGAAGGCGATTCCGCTCGGCCCTTCGGCAGAGATGGTCTGCTGTTGCACGTAGATCGATTCGCGGTTGGCGTTATACGATCCAACGTGAATGGCGCACGATGAACGAGCCGGGCCAATCCGATTCCCCGTCACATTCCCGTCGCGGGCCAGCATGTACACATCGTCGCGCAGCGTCTGGAAGTTGTACTTCACATAGTTTCGGGTCACGTCCCCCTCGTTGTGGAGGTCGGGGGTTTTGCGATTCGCGATCTGCGGCAGGTGACACCCATAACAGCTCGGGTTCCACGACGTGTGACAGGCGATGCAGTTGACCCGCTTCGACGAGTGGGCGCACTGGTTCCCATCTTTCGGGACGTCGCCCCACAGGTATCCCCCTTCGGGATTGATCCGCACGGTTTTCGCGATCGCCGACTGGGCGTTGAAATTCGGGTTGTTCGGGTCGATCGTGTCGGCGA
This sequence comes from Planctomicrobium piriforme, assembly GCA_945860955.1. Taxonomy (GTDB): domain Bacteria; phylum Planctomycetota; class Planctomycetia; order Planctomycetales; family Planctomycetaceae; genus UBA10511. Next base: position 15,591 of record CAMATH010000134.1, on the reverse strand, counting down.
CCTGCTTCACTTCCCAGCTCAGGTTACGCTCCACCATCGAGTTCTGAATCACCTTGTCTCCCCGCAGCTCGAATCGCCGTTTGCCAAACGGAGTCCGTAGTGCGGTCAGATTTCGGCCGTTCTGAGCGGGTGTCCCTCGCTCCTTCGCGGCGGGGCCGCTGGTCCGCATTTGCGGCTTTCCACCGCTCCCTTCGATCGTCGCCCGGCGATCGACATCGCCGTGGCAGTCGATGCAGGTGATCTCAATCGCGGCCCGCACTTCGCCGTAGAGTTTCGAGTCACCATGCGAATCCTGTACGAAGTGGCAGTCGACGCAGTGCATTCCCTTTTCCAGGTGAATGTCGAGCATGTGGACGGGGATCTCCCGACGGAGCATGTCGAGTTCCTGTTCGCGTTTCTTCACCTCTTCCAGTTGCTTCGAGTCGGTATAATCCACTCCACGATGCAGCTCGGTCGCCATTTCCGGCACCTTCATCGCCACGGCCCGCTGGCTGGGGGCGACGTCGTGCAAAGGCTCACCCTCGTGGGTCAGCAGCGTCCCTTTGCGATCTTTCTTGAACACCGCGCGGAAGACCCAGCCGTGACCGTGGAAGTCGGCGAACTGGGTGTTTTTGAGCGCCGGGTTGAGGTCGGCGACCCGGGCGAGAAACTCGGGGTCCGACCAGTTGCCGCGAATCGCAGAACTTTCTGGATTCGACATTTCCGCTTGCACAATCTGCTCGGCGGTCATGTGTCGTTGTTCTTCCGGGTACATCAATTCGCCGTCGGTCTCCAGATCCCACCACATATAACCCAGGTAGCTGTTCATCACGGTGGTACCGGGATGAATGTGGCAGACAATGCACTGGCTGGTGGGGATCGAACGGGTGAAACGGTGCGCGACCGGATGCCCGGGTTCATTCTTGGGAATCATCGGGTCGATCGAATCGACGAAGTCATCAAGCTGCGAGGCGGCGAGACCCCGGTTGCCGTACTTGGCGTACGGACCCGAATGCACTGGCGAACGATCGTTCGCGTAAATCATGTGGCACGACGTGCAGCCGCTCGACCGGTAGTCGCCCGGGTGGTCGTTGGTCCCCAGGAAATTGAGGGTCGGGTCCAACAGCCGGGTCTTTTGCAAACCGATGAAGACCGGGTCCGTCCGGTTGAGTGTCCCCATTCCGCGATTGCTCAATCGCTGCCGGGGCCGGCCCGCCTCTTCTGCCCGTTCCGGCACGCCGACATCGGGATTGAAGCGCCCCCCGGGTTCGAAGATACGCAGAATGTTGCCGGGCTGCGTCACCTGGAACCGAGGCAGGGGATCGAGGTACGGCAACACCCCTTTCCGGTCGGTTTCTTCCTTGGTGGGCGGGGGAACCGTTTGCAGGCGTTGCGGCTTGCCATTCATCGAATAGCTTTCGCCATAGCGGGCCCATTTGTTGGGAACGCCACCGTTGTTGTAAAGGGCCGCTCCCCACAACATGCAGCCGTGGGTCATCATGCTCTTCTTGACTTCCAGCGTCTCTTTGGGATGGCAGCCGGAGGTGCCGCAGCTCAGGTGGGCGATGCGCAAATCGCCCGGATTGACGAAGCGGACGAATTCGGGAGATTCATAGTTGAGCAGTGTGTAGGAACGAACGGGGTTCGCCGAGCTGCCCCAGGCACCGGGCATACAGGATTGCACGTGGGCATGTTCCTTATCGCCGGCGGCGGCGTCTCCGCCGTGACAGTCGACACACCCGAGATGAAACGCCTGGCTGCCGTGTGGATCGTGGGCTGTCTCGTGGCAGTTAACGCAACCTCGGCTCTTCGCGCGGGCTTCGGCGGGGGTCTGGCGAGTGAGTTCGATTCCGCGGAGTTCGGGAGGGACGGGATAGGGATCGTTCGCGTCGGCGGGGGCCGATTCCACCGGATGCTGGCCGATCCGGGCGACCGCGGGGCGATCCTGCGCCACCGCCTGACCCGAACCGTTCGGAGTGACCGGGAGCAAAGACGCCACGTAACCTGTCGCCATGAGGGAACCGAACAGTCCCAACAGGATCCAGCCGGCACGATGCATGGCACCACTTCCTTGTTTCGCGATTGGGGTATCGAGCTTCGTCATGGATTTCGTCACTCGCGTTCCGACGTTTGTAACCGCCGGGCGATCAATTCGAGGTTCGGGTGTGTCACGACGCTAGAATGTCAACGAGACTTCCACGAAGGCGGCCATCAGCGGCCCCAGGTGGGTGTCTTTGTCCTTGAACAACCCCAGTGGGTCGGCCTGTTCGTACAAGTCCTTGAATCCCCGGCCAGGCAGCAGCGACGAGACCCCCGCGACCACAATGACATTGTCATTCAGCAGCGGGCGGTATTCGGTTCCCAGACTCAGGTCGACGCCGATTTCGCGGTTTATGTCGCCCTGAAACACAAACTGTTCCAGCACTTCGGTGGTGTCGAACCACAAGTAGTTGGCGTTCGTGATCAGGCGAACTTTGGGTGTCACTTCGAAGTCCATCCCCAGGTTCAAGAGGTTGAGCCCCGGGTTCACGAAGTTGGCCTGCCCCTGTGTTTTGCTCGACCGCAGGTTGGGGATGAGACTCTCGCGCTGCACCAGGTTCACCCCGAACAGTCGAATCGCCTGGCGTTGCCAGTAGCTGAACTGACCGCCGGCGAAGTTGGGGTTGTCGAAAATCGCGTCAAAGGCAGTCGCGCGATCGTCTTTGATGTTTCGGTCACCCGAGGAGTAGAAGTACGACCCGCGAAACCGGACCCAGTCCCGGTCGTACGACAATTCGATCGCCGCCATTTGGGCGTTGATATCGACCTCGCGGCCCGCCAGCGGGTTCATCGTGTCGCGACCGAGGGCCCAGTAGAACGCGTGGGCGATGTTGTAGCGATCGATGTGTCCTTCCCCCGCGAAACCGAGGTAGGCGACGTCGACCTGGTGCGGCTGAAACACACCGGTCGGGTCGGGACGCACCAGAAAGTTGTTTTTGTCGAAATGAAAAGTCGGCTCGTCGTGATCGTAATGGACACTCGCCTGGGCGGTGTAGCCCGGGAACAAAAAGTCTTGCCGGTAGTAGTTGCCAATCACCACCGTCTGGTCCCGATTGTGAAACGTGTTGAGTCCGCTGTTGGTGTCTTTTTCCTGCTGGCTGAAAATCGCCAGGTTGAACTGATCGCGATTCGCCTCGCGGGTTCCGAACAGCCGGACTGCGCGGTTCACGTCGCTGAAGATGAACCCGCGAAAATCGCTGACGAATGGCTGCGAGCCGGCCCGGATCGACAGAAAGTCATAATGCGGACTCAGGTCAGCGAGCTTGGCTTCAACGAACCATTGCTCGAGCGCCATGTAATCGCGGAATCGGGTTGTCCCGTCCCGGACATTCGTGTTCACCACACCCAACTCTCCGACGTCGAGGTAGTTCATATTGAATACGGGCTCCGCGACGACCCGCCAATCGACCGGCTTAAACGCCGCGTTGCCGTGAAACAGATCAAACTTCACCCGCATGAAATTCGTGGTGAAGTACTGGTTGGGATTTCCGAAGAAATCCTCCGCAAACGGATTGACCGTGCTTTCGAACGGCGTGGTGGGTGTGGGAACCTGCCGGAATTCGTTAAGGATCACGCTGGTGGCGGTGATGTTGAGGAACGTGTGCTGCCCGATGATGGGGTAGTCCCCCTTGAGGACATGCTGCCGATACGGATTCCACCAGGCCCCCGGTTCAAACGGAGCGTCAGCCCCGATCGGGGTTGGAGTGGCGTAACGGTCCCAGGGCGGGATGCCGACCCGCCAGCGGTCTTCGACGGGAACGAAGTGACTCGATTCCTGGTCTTCGGTGGCCAGTATGCCCGAAGGACCGCTAAAGCCCAGCGGCTCATCGCTTTCGTATTCGAACACCGAGTCCTCGTCTTCGGACATGAGGCGTTCATCGAAGAGCAGAGGGTCGGCCGGTTTGTCGAGAATTCCCGGACGTATCCCGGATTCTGGTGATGAGAGAGAGAACGGATCGTCGTCGGGCGTGGCGAGTTTGAAGAACTCGGCGTCACGGTCGTACTCTTGGAAACTCAGCCCACTGGGAAAGAATTCTCCTTCGGCGTCTTTTGGTACTGGCGGGAGAGCGAGCTCTTCACGCCCGGCCGGTTTCACCTTGCGGTCGAAAATCGTGCGGGTGGCGGCGGAGTCGGCCGGTTGAGTCTTGGCACGAGCCGGTCGACTTCCGAACTGGGCCGCGGGGTCGTGTGACTGCGGCTGGAAGTGACGGAATTTCGAGAGGTCTGCGGGGTTTGGGACCATCGAGGGGGTCGCGACCCGGGGGGTGATTTTGCCCGCCTCCTGGCGCGAACGGGTCTGGACCCGCGTGGTCGCTTTGCCGTCGGCTGTCGGAGTGGTATCGAAGGGGGTCGCCAGGCTCCAGTCGGCTTTGAGAATCCGGGCGCGACCTCGTACTAAAGGACTCTCGTCGGAGGTGGCGAGTTCTTCAACGCGGGATCGGAGTTCCGGACTGGGGGTTCGGTCGGAAAGTGCTTCGAGGACGGATAGACGAACCTCGGGAGCTGGATCTTCGAGGCTGGACAGGATTTTTGGGTCTGATTGGGGGCCGGTTTCGCGAGCGGCCGCCTGCCCGCGCTTCGCCCGTTCGGCTGGGGTTGGGGCGGAAACAGAGATCGCGGCATCCGGGGTCGGTTCGGCTGCGGGGGGTTCAAAGTTCCGATCTTCGGCGAACGCAACTTGTCCCAGAATTGCGACGCAACTGAATAGCAGAAATCGGCACGCGGATGTTAAACGCGACCCAAGCAGCGCGGCGCGCGACGCGAGTGTTCCAGTCGTCCCCGCAGCGACGGAGGGGGCGACGCACGTCGGTTTCCGGTGAATACGGTACACGGCGCGTTCCTGGACTATCTGGGAGTAGGGAGGACTGAACGAAGGGGGAAGTAATCGCGTGGCGCGACACCGAAGTGTTAAAACGTCCAGTGCGGTGCGATGCGAAAAAAGTCGGAGGGGATTTGGGGTACCAGCTCACGGACGTCGAGGGTTGACTCGCCGTGGGGGTGGACCGGAACTTGAGACGGGGGAGGGGAAAAACAGGAGGGGAACACAGAGGGGAGCGGCGATGTATGGGAAAAATGAAGATAATGCAATGCCAAAAATGCAGGATTCTTCCGCCACCGGGCGGCGGTTGGCGCTCCGGATTCTGGGAACCGCGTGCTTGGCGACTTGTCAGCCCCACGGGGAACCGCTACTTTTGCAGTTTGTCCGCAGGCACTGCCCGTTTGTAGTCCACAGCCCCCAATTTCAGTTCCTCCAACGGTTTTCGCGACGGTCGGCCCCCTGGGTTTGCCGCGCGTTCTGCATTCGGGATGTCCCACTCCGTCACACCGAGAGAGCGTATTGTCATTACGGGGGTTGGTCTCACCAGCCCGATTGGCAATTGCGTGAGCGAGTTTCGAGAAAGCCTGCTTGCGGGGCGTTCGGGTGTCGTCGTGCGCGAGACCCGATACATCGGCGAAGTGTTGGCCGGCGTCTGCAATTTTGACGAACTGCGCTACCAGAAGCGGAAGGAAGTCCGCCGGGGCACCCGTGCCGGCTCGATCTCGGTCTATTGCGCCAACGAAGCGGTTCGCGATTCGGGACTCAACTGGGGGGAAGTTCCCAAAGACAGAGTGGGGGTGTACCTGGGGATCACCGAACACGGCAACGTCGAAACCGAAAACGAAATCTTCGAGATTTCGAAATTCAACTACGACACCAGTGTCTGGTCACATCACCACAATCCGCGCACAGTCGCCAATAATCCCGCGGGCGAAGTGACGCTCAGCCTGGGAATCACCGGGCCACACTATACTCTGGGGGCCGCATGCGCCGCGGGCAATATCGGCTTCATTCAGGGAATGCAGCAGTTGTGGCTGGGGGATGTCGACCTGGCGATCGTCGGGGGCGTTTCGGAGAGCATTCACACGTTTGGAATCTTCGCCAGTTTTAAGAGCCAGGGGGCACTGGCCACCCACCCCGAGCCGGCCAAGGCGTCGCGTCCGTTTGACAAAGCCCGCAATGGCATCGTGGTCGCCGAAGGGGGCGGAATTTGCACACTGGAACGCCTGTCGGACGCCGAGCGTCGCGGTGCGAAGATCTACGGCGAAATCGTCGGTTACGCGATCAATTCCGACGCCAGCGATTTCGTGCTGCCCTATGCCAAGCGCCAAGCAGAGTGCATGCGGAAGGCATTGCAGCGGGCAAAACTGAACCCGTGCGATATCGACATATTGAACACGCACGCGACCGCCACCGAACAGGGAGACATTGGGGAGTGTCAGGCGGTGCGGGAAGTGTTTGGCGACTGTCCGAACCTGGCGGTGAACAATACGAAGAGTTTCATTGGACATGCGATGGGGGCGGCGGGCGCTTTGGAGCTTCTGGGGAATATCCCGGGCTTTCAGGACGGCTACGCCCACGCTACAATCAATCTCGACGATCCCGATCCCGCGTGCGATTGTGGAGCGCCCCAGATTGTGGCCAACCAGGCCCGGCAGATGGGACAGGTCAACTACATTTTGAACAATTCGTTCGGAATGCTGGGGATTAACTCCGTGTTGATCGTTCGGCGATTTGAACCGTAGACCAACCCTTGGAGTGAACGGAATGCAGCCCGAAGAAATCCGACAAGTCCTGCTCGACATCCTGGCCCGCATCGTCCCCGACGAAGATCTTTCGACCCTTCGCGACGACGTGGCGTTCCGGGAGCAGATCGAGCTCGACAGCATGGATTTCCTCGACATCGTCATGGAATTGCGCAAGCAGTACCGCGTTCAGATTCCCGAGGAAGACTATCCGAACCTCGCCACCATGGGGGGCGCGGTCACGTATCTTGTGCCGTTGATGAAAGACGTCAAGGCCCCCGCCTGATCTGGTTCGGCATTTGCCCGATTCGTCACAGCCCGGCACTGCTTTCAGGGGTCTGCCCGTGCGGTACGACACGGTCATCATTGGCGCGGGACTCTCGGGACTCGCGGCGGGAATTCGCCTCGCGCATTTCGATCGCCGGGTCTGCCTGCTCGAACGCCATACAACCATCGGTGGCCTCAACTCTTTCTATCGGCTGCGCGGTCGCACGCACGATGTCGGGCTGCACGCCGTCACCAACTACAATCCGAAGGGGAGCAAGTCGGGACCGCTCCCCCGCATCCTAAGGCAACTCCGCTTTTCCTGGGACGATTTCGGGTTCTCTCCCCAAGTCTCCTCGAAAATCAGTTTTCCGGGCGTGACATTGCGGTTCAGCAATGACCCCGGACTGCTGGAGTCGGAAATTGCCCTGCGGTTTCCGGGTGAAATCGAAGGGTTCCGCCGGCTTGTCAAATTCGTTGAAGACCAGCCCTGGGGAACGGCATTCCCCACTTCCATGACCGCTCGTGGTACGCTCGCCGAGTATCTGCGCGATCCGCTGCTGATCGAGATGCTGTTGTACCCGGTTCTGTTCTACGGCAGCGCCGCGCCGCATGATGTGGAACTGACCCAGTTTTTGATCCTCTTCCGCAGCATCTACCGCGACGGCTTTGCCCGTCCCTACGAAGGGGTTCGGCGCATTCTGTCGGTATTGGTGAAGCGGTTTCGTCATCTGGGGGGTGAAATTCGCCTGCGATCGGGTGTCCAGGCGATTGAGTCGCGTTCGGGAAAAGCGGTCGCCGTCGTTCTGGACGACGGCACCCGGATCGAGGCCGACACGATCCTGTCGTCGGCCGGCAGCGTGGAAACCGCCCGGCTGTGCGAGGCGGGTCTTTCGGAGGATGTGGCGAATGGCGACTCACCTGCAATTCCGAGCCAAGTTCCGGGGGAACTGACGTTCTTCGAATCGATCGCCATGCTCGATCGGCCTCCTGCAGAACTCGGGATCCCAGAAACCACCATGTTCTACTGTGGAACTCCTCGATTCCGCTATCAGAATCCCGGCGAACCGTGCAACGTCGACAGCGGTGTGATCTGCAGCCCCAACAATTTCGCGTACGAGCTGCCGCTTCCCGAGTCAACATTGCGACTCACCGTGATGGCGAACAACCGGTTCTGGTTTGAACGTCCCTCGGAAGAGGACTATCAGGAACAGAAGCGGATCTGGCGGGAGCGCATTTTCGCCGCCGCGCTGAGTCACATTCCCGATTTTCGACCGAACATCGTCGACATCGACACGTTTTCGCCCCGCACGATCCGCAAATACACGGGGCACCACAATGGATGTGTGTACGGATCGCCGCACAAGCAGTGGGATGGCACAACGCACCTGTCGAATCTGTTTTTGTGCGGAACCGATCAGGGGATGCTGGGAATTGTCGGCGCGATGTTTTCGGGGATCTCGATGGCGAACAAGCATGTGCTGGGGAGCCAGGGGTGAACAAGGCGTTTGTCCGCGAAGCCGACGACATCGCCCCCCGTTGTCCGGCCTGTGGTTCGTTGGGAACAGAGGTGCTGCGGGATACACTCGCCGCCCAGATCCCGGAAGAGCTTCGCAGACAACTGACCGACTCGGCGTGGTTTTGTCCGTTTGATCGCTGCGAAGTGGTCTATTTCGACGCGTTTGACCGCCGTGTGTCTGTCGAACAGATTCCCACAGCGATCTATCCCAAGGATCCCACCGCTCCGATCTGCGCCTGCCTGGGAACGACGGCGGAAGACATTGAGCGCGATCTTGACGAGGGGACGGTCTTACGAACGCGAGCCTGTGTGAAATTCGCCCAGTCACCGGAAGCCCGATGCGTCACCGCCAGTGCGACGGGCCAGTCGTGCGAGGCGGAGGTTCAGCGGTATTACATGAAACGCAAAGCGGAACGGGGTTGAATTCCAGACCGTCGAAGAAGCGATGTTTTTCAACCACCCGATTCGTCCAGCAGCGCTTCAACCATTGCTTGCAGCACGACCATGTCGTTGTATCCCACCACTTTGAGCCGCAGTTTGCCTTTGCGGTCGAAGAATAGCGTGGTTGGGAAACCCTCGAATGGCGTGATTTGATTCAGGATTTTGTCGGTGATGATCGCACAGCGGTAGGGGATGCCGGCCCGGCTCTTGTAGTCGCGTACTGACTGGGCCTGGGCATCGGGGGTTCCCCGTTCGCTGTTCAAACCGACAATCGCCAGCCCTTTGGAACCATACGTCTCGTGAAGCGCCTTAAAGTGGGGGATCTCATTGCGACAAGGCGGACACCACGTTCCCCAGATGTCGACGATCAGCACCTTTCCTTCAAAGTCGGACTTGCGAATCGGTTCACCGGAAACGTCGGTGAGTTCGAAGTCAAACTCCCCCGGATCTTCGGTCTTGAGCGCTTGGGTGACCTCCTTTTTCAGCATCTTGAGGTCGGGGTCGGTGGGGCTTAAACAGCCGCCGCTGGTGGGAAGTGACGCGGCACCGTCGCAGCCAACGAACGACACCAGCAGACAGCAGATTCCCAGAACTCGAAACATGGTAAGGCCTCACCTGTCGTGGAAGCGATTGCTTCCGAAGCGGTATTCCCAATGAAAAACCGCCGCGTCTGAGAGAGCGATCTCACAGACGCGGCGAATGACGCAATCGAAACAAGACTCTGACACAGAGCCGCGCCCGTCAGGAAGCGGTGAACACTCTTCGCGTCCCCACCGTCGTGTCTCAGATCCAAAGTCGCTGCCGCTTGGACACTAGTTCGCGGCGGCTTCGGGAGCCTTCTCAGCGAGAAGCAATTCGACGACCGCCTGAAGGAATTCGGGGCCGCGCGCTCCAACGACTTTCAATCGGACCTTGCCCGCGCGATCGATGAACAGCGTGGTCGGGAAGCCCTGAAACTCGGGGACCTGACCCATGATTTCTTCGGTGATCAGAGCGCAGGGGTAGGTGACTCCCTGCTTTTCGTTGAAGTCCTTCACTAACTTGACCGCCGCCTCGTTGTCCTCGGTCTGTTCACGATTCAGCCCGACGATTTGCAATCCCTTTTCCTTGAACTCCTTGTCGAGTTCGACGAAGTGGGGGATCTCGGCACGACAAGGGGGGCACCAGGTTCCCCAAATGTCGACAATCATGACCTTGCCGGCGAATTCGGCCTTCGAGACCTTCTTGCCATTGATGTCGTCCAGTTCAAAATTGAACTCGAACGGCTCGTGGGTCTCCATCAGCTTGGCGACTTCCTTGGCGTTCAATTCCTTGATTGCCTTTTTCGTCTCTTCGACAAAGGCGGCGAATTCCGGAAGTTCGCGAACGGCGACCAGGTCTTCGTCGGAGTTCATCAGCTTGAGGTCCGCGAATCCGTACCCGACAGCTTCCTTGAGGGCGGCAAGCGACTCAGCAGTCTTCTTGTCGAATGCGAGGGCGCAGGCTTCGTTGTACAGCGCCATACCGGCGAAACCGCGGACGCCGGGGCTTTCGGCGAGTTCTGCGTTCTGCTTCATCACGATGCGGACGTTTTCGGCCGACTTCAGGAAGTGATCTTTCCCGGACTCAGTTCCCCCGGCCTGACGTCCACGCAATTGTTCAATGTTCGCGAGGGTCAACCGGCCGTTGGCGTGTTCGGGTTCCTTCGCGAGCAGCGTTTCCAGTTTCTTCGACAGGTCCGCAAGGTCGGGAGGCGCGTTCAACTGCTGCAGACTCGCCAGAAGTTCGTCGACCGACTTCGGGCCTTTGTCCTTCGGCTCTTCGGGCTTGTCCCCCTCGGGCTTGTCTCCTTCCGGCTTGTCACCAGCGGGAGCTGGCTCGGGGGTCGCCTCTTTGGGCTCTTCCTTCGGTTCCGCCGGAGTCGGTTCGGCGGGGGCTGTTTCCTCGGGCTTGGCGGGTGTCGCGTCCGACGGCTCGGGAATTGGATCCTTGGGTTCAGGCTTCGAGCTGGTTTCGGCAACTTCGACAGCGGAGGGTTCTTTGACCGCCTCGGTCCCCTTCGATTCACCCGCGCCAGTCTGTGCGGAGCCGCCAGAGGAGGAACCCCCGGTAGAAGGAGTCGGGGTGACGGGTTGACTGCAGCCCCACAGGGCGGCAACGAGACACAGCGGGAACAGACGACGAATCATGGGAAGCCTGTGACGAAAGAGAAGCGAACTTGGGGCACCGACCGAAAACAGTATCCCCCCGGTCGGCGCGCGCCAAAGTTGGCCCCGGGGGTCACACATCCCATTAGTTTGCCCAACGGCGTTCGGCAGGTCAACCGGGACGGGGAAATGATGTCGATTTGGCAGAGCGCGATTCCTCGCCACAATTAAGTCGCCGAAGGTCACCGTCGCGAATCGTGACCCCCACCGTGTCGAAGTACTCACAAAGACAGATCGCAGTTTTTCGATTGACTCCCCACGCTTCGCGCAGTTCCGAAACCGTGGCGTCTCCCTTGCCAAGTCGGACCAGGCACTTTCGCCGGGCCTTTTCCAGCATCTTGGGGGTGAAGTGCAGTCCGGGAGCGACGCGCACCAGCAGTTCCTCCTCCTCACAGTAGGTGATGATCGCGGCCAGCGTGTCGGCCTGCGCGCCGATCGCCGTCGCAAGTTCCTTGTCACCCGGAGGAATGAGTCCCGCCTGTTCGATTCGCAGCAACACCTCCGCAAGCAACGTCTGTTGCGCCTTGTTCAGACGGACTTGCAGTTCATTCGGCCCAAAATTCTCTCCCACCCCCACCAGCCGACGATTTTCCAACAGCCAGCGCCATGCGGCGTCCAGGAACTCGGGGGCAGCAAGGTTCTGGCAGTGATTCATCAGCGTCCCCCGAGGCAACGACCGCCGGGGTTGTCGCCTGGTCACTTCCGCGTGAATTCTCGCCAACATTGCGTTGGCCAGCCTCTCAAGTCGCTGTCGATGAATCCACTTCCCCCCAGGGAGACATTCCACGATTTCCCCGCGCTGGAACAATCGCCTGAAGAATTCCGGATACTGTTCCGGCGGGATCCCCACGCTCCAGGCGGCAGGGATGGGAGAATCGGGGATCTCGTCCCGCTCGCCGAAGTAGGCCGCGAGCCGGTCGATCGGATCGACCAGTTCCCGTGGGGCCGCCACCCGCGCAGGCACAGGGAGTCGTTGCCGCGGTGGCAATCCCGGATCGAGAATCACTCCCCCCCCGATGGTGGCCGCCGGCGACGGGCGTCGTAACAAAAATGGCTGGCCCCATGTGGCGACGACCGGTCGCTCCAGTCGCAGTTCGGCATATCCCCAGGCCCCCGGCGCGATCGGATTCTCTTTGACAATGATTCGGGCTGACACTTCGGCGGTCCCCAGATGCAGGCGACAGGTGGCACGATTTGTCAGCGTCACCGGCGAACTGGTGAGACATTCCGTGCGAACCAGCAGGCGACTTCCGGGAGAAAGTGATCCTGGTGTCGCCAATTCGTCTCCCCGCACGACTTCCTGAACGCGGATTCCCGCGAGGTTGATCGCGCAGCGGCAACCCGGTCCTCCCGATTCGACCGGGCGTCCATTCCGTTGAACTCCGCGAACGCGCGCTGCGGTTCCTGCGGGAAGCAATTCCAAAACGTCCCCCGGGCGAACCATTCCGGAGAGTATTGAGCCGGTCACCACAGTCCCGTGGCCGGCGACGGAAAACACCCGATCAATTGGCATGCGAAACAGCGTCGATGGCGGGCGGGGAGTTCGCCCCCGCGCCAGGGAAACCAGTCCCCGCGTCAATTCTGCAAGCCCCATCCCCGTTTTTGAGGAAACCGCGATCACGGGTACATGTTCGAGAAACGTCCCCGCCGTCTGACTGGCGATATCGAGTCGCGCCAATTCCACGAGTTCCGGATCGACCAGATCCGCCTTCGAAATGACGACCAGACCGGTGTCGATCCCCAGTAACTGCATGATCTCCAGATGTTCGACCGTCTGTGGCATCACCCCGTCGTCAGCCGCGACGACCAGCAGCGCCATGTCGATTCCGGTCGCGCCGGCGACCATGTTCCGAATGAACCGTTCGTGGCCGGGAACATCGACGACGGCGAATTCAAACTCTTCCGCGCGAAAATGGGCGAAACCCAGGTCGATCGAGATGCCCCGCGCCTGTTCTTCGGGAAGCCGATCGGTGTTGATCCCGGTCAGCGCCTGGACCAGACGCGTTTTGCCGTGATCAATGTGGCCAGCGGTTCCCAGAATCACCTGCTTGTGGTCTGAGAGCGTGGGCCGATCCGGGGTCATGAAAGTGGCCAGTGGCGCTCGCGGAGTTTTTGCAGATCGTGGAGCGCCGGTTTCGCCGATCCATCGGGGCGCACCAGCCCCGCATGGGGAAATCGATGAGGCTGGGCATCGGTGAAGTGATTCCAGAAGACCGCGACCACGCCCGGCTTGGCCAACAGCAATGAGACATGTTCATCGAGCCACGCCGCCTGCGACGCTTCCGAGATCTGCCCGCGCCATGAACGGGAATCGACTTCCAGGTCGGTCGTGACCATATTGTCGGGGGATGTCGCCGAGGGGAATGCGAGTGTCACCTGCAGTGGTATCCCCAACACGCTCCAGAAGTCGATCAGTCGGGAAAAGTCCAGTAGATCGCGCGAGGGGCTTCCCGAAGGCGAATAGCCGACCGCGATCTCGAGATTGATCGCGGAGAGGGAGATGCCGGCCCGCACCAGCGCGTCGGCGAAGTGCATGGGAGAGAGTTTGTGCTGGCCTCGTGCCTGATAATCGCCCCACGGCTGATCCACGCGGATCAGAAACTGCCCGTCTTCATCGACCCGGCGGGCCACTTCCAGAACTTTTGCCACCAACTGCAGGCGATTCTCCTCCGCCAGCGCCAATGCCCCGCCCGAATTTCCACGTGCCGCCACTTCCCAGATGCGAATTTTTCCCAGGTAACGCGACACGACCGTCTCGACGAAATCGCAGACGAAACTCTGGAGGTTCCAGAAGTCGTTTTCCCATTGCGAAAGCCATTTCGGCAGCCCATCGGTGGACAAGTCCAATAGTGGTCCGCCGCGAATCAGCAGGTTGTTGGCTTGCGCCCACTCGATCTGGGCGTCACACACGTCCCAGCAATAGTGCCCTTCTTCCGGTTCAATATGTCTCCACTGCAAGGGGACTGCGGCCCCGCTGAAGGTTTTCAAAAACTCTTGTTGCAGTGCGGGCGAGAGCGGTGTGTCGCCGAGGCTGCCCCCCAGGATGGTGGGGAGTTGCGGGTATTGGCGATGTCGAACGTGCAGTCGCTGGTGCGCGTAGGAACGGGTCAATAAGTCCGCCGCCTGGCAGGCACGTTCCAGTGCCCGCTGCGCAAGACTGCTGGCTTGAGCCGGGTCGCTTTGCACCGCGACCGACTTCGCCAGAAGAAGATGCGCCTCCCGACTCAGGCCGGTGAAGTCGTTGGGAATCAGCATCCCGCCCGCCTGCCACTGGGCGAGTTGATTTCTCAATTGAACAATTTTGCCTCGGGCCAATTCGACGACCAGAACGTAAGGCTCCTGACGTTCTGGCAGATTCGCCGTGGTGAGTACGGGTCGGCCGAAGCCCTCGACCGGCCAAGCGACGTTGAATTTTCCGCTGTCCGAATTCATCCGCCGGCAGATCACGGTCTGACCTTCGACGTCGATCCGGGTTGACCAGGCACTTTGATCGAGTCCCGTGATGGAGCCGCGATGAACTTCCGGCCAATCGAGGAGTACCGATTCGGGATACACCAAAAAACGCATTACGCCCATGAAAAAGTACCTCTGCAGCAGCAGACACCGCAGCCCGCGGTGATTGGCGAATACGAACCCGGGAACGTCATGAGGCGGCTGGCGGCAAACGGGCAGGGAACACGATCCCTCGTTGACCCGCCCCAGCTTCCTTCCGAGGCCGGGTGATTCTACTGTGCGTCGATTTTCCGACGCAAGCGGGTCAGGCGGGATGTCTCTGGATTCGAGGCGGTCTGGTATCTCCGTGAAGTCAAACTCCGCGCGGTCCGCGTTGAGACATTGTTAGCGAGCCGCGCCCCTCAGGAAGCGGGCGAATGATTCCGCTTCAGGACGGGCGCGGCTCCACGAAATTGCCTCGTTTTCGGCCGTACGAGATATAAATGTGTTGCCGAAGCGGCAGCGCCCCGGGGTCGTTCGCATGGCCCAGGGGCGTGTTTTTTCGCATCGGGCGCACAACGGGGCAGGCACTCAGAGAGTGCCGCCTACGTTGTTTCGGTCGCTACACGACGGACGATTCCCGCAACGTAGCCCGCATTTTCTAAATGCGCGGTCCGCTGTGCGTGCGGCGGTCGAGAAACGTACTGGGGGCGGTCCACGACGTTGACCGAACTGTTCGGCGAGTCGCCGACGTTACACTCTGCGCGGTCCGTGTTAAGACATTTCGATGGAGCTGCGCCCGTCAGGAAGCGGGAATTTGACGCCGCTTCCTGACGGGCGCGGCTCCCCGAAAATGTTGCGTTTTCGGCCGCGTGGAGTATATCCATGCTCTGGCCACAGGGAAAATCGAAGAAAGCTGTACTGAAAGACGGCACCAATTAAAGCATCTCGCGGTAGAGACCCATGCCGCCATGACGGGCAGGTAAATGAGATTGAGGGCGGATAATCGGATGCCGGCACGTAACTGCTCAATAACCCCGCGGTCGGCGCGCGGTCCGGCGGCGCTCGTCGCAGGCGTCGATTGAGTGCGCGAGTTTACGGAGGTGGAGAAGTTGCCTCAGGCCGCTGCCATTATCCGGTCTCGGGTGCGGGGGTCGCAGTCGCTTC
>CAMATH010000133.1 GCA_945860955.1 Planctomicrobium piriforme | reverse complement strand
GAAGCGACTGCGACCCCCGCACCCGAGACCGGATAATGGCAGCGGCCTGAGGCAACTTCTCCACCTCCGTAAACTCGCGCACTCAATCGACGCCTGCGACGAGCGCCGCCGGACCGCGCGCCGACCGCGGGGTTATTGAGCAGTTACGTACGATGGACGGAAAGAATTTGACAGGATGAAGAGGATGAAAGGGATGAACAGGATGGAGTTGCTCGCCATTCCTGCTCTCTGGATAAGTCGCTCATCCTGTCTAAAAATTCAACGGCCCGCGAGTGCAATGAGTCGGCAGTGCGCCTATCAACGGGCATCGCTGTTGGAGTTCGGGCGATCCTACCCCCGAAGCGGACAGTTGAAGAAATTAGGTGGGATCTGGGGGAACAGAGTCCCCCAGCTTCCGTCTTGCGGATTGCGTTTTCCTGGAAACTCCACAGCTTGTCCCCGCCCGAGTCGCGCCAGTAGAATCGACCCCGAGTGGTGCGCAAGCTGGTCGAACGCCGACGCGTCGCCGGGCGCATCCTGTTTTCCTGTGGGAAAGCCACCTTGCGCGGGTCTGTTTTCATGGGTGCTGCCAACCGTTTCATTCGCCTGATTCCGCTCGTGGCGGCGTTGCCGTTCGTGGTCGGCGTCGGGATTTCGCATGCCGACGACCCTGCCAGTTTGGATCCGGCGTCCGAGGCGTTTTTCACAACGCGCGTCCTTCCCATCCTGCGAACCCGTTGCCTGGAATGTCACAGCCACGGGACGGGCAAGTCGAAAGGGGGACTGATGCTCGACAGCCGATCGGGCTGGGAGCGCGGTGGGGACACTGGCCCGGCGATTGTTCCGGGCAAGCCCGACGAGAGTCTGGTCATCCAGGCGATTCGCTATGGCGAACTCAAAATGCCTCCCACGGGCAAACTTCCCCCCGATGAACTCGCGACCCTGGAGTTGTGGGTCAAAGGAGGGGCCGTTGACCCGCGACAGCTCTCGGCGGATCCGCCAGCTACCACAGTCAAACCGGGGACCGACCACTGGGCGTTTCGGCCGGTCACCCCCCCGGAACCACCGGCGGTTCAAAAGGCCGATTGGCCAACGGGTCCGCTCGATCGGTTTGTGTTGGCCGCCCAAGAGTCCCGCCAGCTCGTTCCGTCGGCCGACGCCGACCGCGCGACCTGGCTGAGGCGGGTTTCGTTCGATCTGGTCGGCTTGCCCCCCACTCCCGAGGAACTCGCCGCGTTTCTCGCAGATCAATCGCCGATGGCCTACGAGGCCGTTGTGGATCGGCTGTTGTCGTCGCGCGGATACGGAGAACGCTGGGCGAGGCACTGGCTGGATCTGGTGGGGTACGCCGACCAGATTGGAACGTCGAACAACATGTTCGCCGAGAATGCCTGGAGGTATCGCGACTACGTGATTCAATCACTGAATCGTGATCTGCCCTACGATCGATTTCTACGGGAACAGATCGCGGGCGATCTACTGTCCGCGAACTCTCCCGAGGAACGGGCCACCCAGATTGTGGCAACCGGTTTTCTAGTGCTGGGGGACTTGAGTGTGGTTGAGGCCGACAAGGCGAAACTGCGGGTCGACGTTGTGGACCAGCAGATCGACAAGATCGGCAAGGCGATGCTGGGGATGACTCTCGCTTGCGCCCGCTGTCATGACCACAAATTCGATCCCATCTCGCAGCGCGACTACTACGCCCTGGCGGGAATTCTCTTCTCCACGCAAACGGTCGAACGAGCCATTTGGGGGGTCTGGAGTTTTCCCGTGGTCGTCGATCTTCCAGAGACTGCCGAGGAGAAGACTGATCGCGCGCAGCGACTGGTCGCTCATCAAACTTTGGTCGCGGGAATGAAACGCGAGCAGGAGCAGGCTTGGAAACGGGTTACCGAGATTCAGTCGGCACTGGCACCGAACGCCGCAACCGCTGTTGACGAAGCGACTCGCGCCGCGCTCGAAAAAGAAAAGCAGCAGCTCGAGGGAACGGTTCGAAACCTCGACGCCCGCATCGTTCATGCTGAGTTCTTCGCTCCACAGACTCCCCGGGCGTTCGCCGTACGGGAAGAGCCGCAATTGCGAGATATGCGAATCACAATCCGCGGCAACGCCCATGCGTTGGGCGAGGAGATTCCCCGGGGGGTTCCCGCGGTTTTGCGGAATGGCTCCGAGCCAGCGATTCCCGCGTACCAGAGTGGCCGCAAGGAACTGGCCGACTGGATCAGCAGTTCAAAAAATCCGCTGACCGCCCGTGTGGCGGTCAATCGGATCTGGCAGAAGCTGTTTGGCGAGGGGCTGGTGCGGTCGGTGGATTACTTTGGTGTCCGTGGCGAAACCCCCTCTCATCCCGAACTGCTGGACTGGTTGGCGAATCGGTTTGTGGAGGTCGGCTGGTCGCAGAAGCGGTTCCTGCGTGAGTTGGTCTTGTCGCGGACCTATCGACAAAGCAGTGTTCCGAATTCCGCGAACGAGGCGATCGACGCCGAGAATCGCTGGTTGTGGCGGATGAATCGTCGGCGACTCGACGCCGAGGCGCTCCGCGACGCGCTGGTGGCGGTCTCCGGGAAACTCGCTTCCCAGACCGGAGGGCCGGGTCTGCCGTTGGAGATCATGGAAAACACCGGGGGATTGCGGCGTGGGGAAGTGAATCCGCCGAACTTCAATCTGGGGCGATTTCGTCCGGAGCAGGAGTTCGTGCGAACGGTCTATCTCCCCATCATTCGATCCGGTTCCCAGGCGGGACCGGGCGAAGTGCGCAACGTATTCGACTTCACCCAACCGGGCGAATTCGCGGGCCGGCGTTCCGTGACCACCGTCCCGACCCAGGCGCTGTTCCTGATGAATGGCAAGCTGCTGAAGTCGCGTGCTCGCGATGTCGCGACACGGGTGTTGGCGGGTTCCCAGGAGGAGGCCGCGCGACTCGGAGATGTCTGGCGGATCGTGATGAATCGCCACATCACGCCCGAAGAACAGTTGGAAGCGGCGCAATTCGTGGCGGGACTTCAGCAGGATCTCGCCAGTGATGCGACGATCGCCGCTGACGAGCGGGAGCGTCGCGCGTGGTCTGAGTTGTGCCACGCGTTGTTGGCGTCGAATGAGTTTCTCAATCTGCTGTAGTCGTTCAGGGAATCCAGGTCACATTGCGGGAAGAACTTGATGTCCACCGAATCGCAAACTCCGTTCATCGGCCCGGTCCCACGTCGCGAACTGCTGCAATCGGTCGCCTGCGGCTTTGGCGGTTTGGCGCTTCACAGCCTGCTGGCGGGGATGGGGCAGGGGGGTGAGTCCGGGGTGTCTGCCAAGACACTCCCCGGTCCACACCATGCGCCGCGCGCGAAGCGGGTGATTTTCCTCTTCATGGCAGGGGGGCCGTCGCAACTCGACCTGTTCGACCCCAAGCCGTTCATCGCCGAGAAGCATGGGCAACGAATCAGCCCGCCGATTGACGGTCGCGAGGTGACGGTGGGAGTCGACCGCTACCTGGCGCTGGGGTCGGCGTGGCCCGCGAAACCGCGTGGCCAGTCGGGGGTGATGATCTCTGACCTGTTGCCACAGCTTGCGCAGGTCGCCGACGACATCTGTCTGTTGCGGGGAATGCACACCGACAACGAAGCCCACGCACCGGCGTCGTTGCAACTGCACACTGGAGCGTCCATCGACGTGCGTCCTTCGATGGGAGCCTGGTTCAGCTACGGTCTTGGGACCGAGAACCAGAATCTCCCCGGCTTTATCACCATTCATCCCGATAGCGACGTGCGAACGTATGGCTCGGCGTTTCTGCCGGCGACACATCAGGGGACACCCGTCACAGTACCGGCGAAGCCCGAGGACTCTCCGATCCGTTACTTGCGTGATGCCGAGGCGTCGCCTGCGATCCAGGAAAAACGGCTGGGGTTCCTGCAAAACATGAATCGCAAGCTGCGCGGCCGGGTGGGGGAGGATCCGCAAATGGAGGGGCTGATTCAGTCATTTGAATTGGCCTTCCGGATGCAGCGAGAGACTCCCGGCCTGCTCGATCTGAACGCCGAAACCCACGCGATGCTTGAGACCTACGGCATAGGACCGGGGAAACCGAGCGACCGCAACGGTCGCGCGTGCCTGCTGGCGCGGCGACTCAGTGAGGCGGGAGTTCGGTTCGTGCAGGTGACGATGGGGGGCTGGGACCACCACGGCGACATTCGCGGGGCGCTCCCCAGCACGTGCGCCAGTGTCGACCATCCAATCGCCGGCTTGCTCCGCGATCTCAAGGCCCGAGGACTGTTGGACGAGACGCTGATCGTCTGGTCGGGGGAATTTGGACGGACGCCGTGGAGTCAGGATCTCTCGGGGACGTCACCGATCGAGAAACATGGACGCGAACACCAGCCGGAAGGGTATTGCGCGTTTCTCGCTGGCGCGGGGGTCAAATCGGGCATGATGTACGGTCAAACCGACGACTTCGGTTTCCAGCCTGTTGAAGGAGCGGTCCACCTCTACGACCTGCATGCGACGATCATGCATCTAATGGGAATCGACCACGAACGGCTGACATGGCGACATTCGGGTCGAGACTATCGACTGACCGATGTGTATGGGCGGGTGGTGCAAGAGGTGCTGGCGTAGTGCCTGGTCAGAAGTCGGTTGAAACCCGCTTCGGGCACCTGTACGCTCGCGATCCGTGAGTCGCCAATTCGCCTGTCGATTGGTGTCACCCCCCCCCACCCCACAGAGCCCGAAGCGTGGCGGGTGGAGTTTTCTCCACCGGATTGCCGGGCGTCAAACCTCTTCCGATACGGATTTTCCGGATGCGTCGTAACCGATTGCGAGAGCTGCTCCAAGCCGACCAGCCCAGCGTGGGAACCCACATTCACAGTTCCTGGCCGACAATCATTGAACTCGTCGGGCATTCGGGAATGTTCGACTATGTTGAATTCGTGGGGGAATACGCCCCGTACGATTTGTACGCGCTCGAGAACATCGGTCGGGCGATCGATCTGTTCCCGCATATGAGCGGGATGATGAAGATCGAGCAGGAACCGCGGACCTACCTGACCATTCGCTCGATCGGCTCGGGGATTCAAAACGTGTTGTTTGCCGACCCGCGGACGAAAGAGGATGTCGAGGAATGTGTGCGGGCGGTGAAAGCCGAGGCCCCGCATTCGCGCGGCCGGCACGGTGTGGGAATGCGCCGGGACGTCGGGTTTGTGATGGAACCCGGAACCCCCGCGTTCGTCCAGGCGCTGGCCGACGCGGTGATCGCATTGATGATCGAAAAAGAGACCGCGGTCGAGAATCTCGAATCGCTGCTGTCTGTTCCTGGGGTCGATATGGTTCAATTCGGACCGGCCGACTATTCGATGAGCCTGGGTCTCGTGGGACAATTCACGCATCCCCGGGTGCGCGAAGCCGAGAAGTATGTGATCGAGACCGCGCTCAAAATGGGGATCGCGCCACGAGCCGAGATTTCCCGACCCGACGAAGCGGCACGGTACCTCGACATGGGGGTCAAACACTTCTGCATCGGGACTGATGTGAGTGTGCTGTTTCAATGGTTCCGCGAAGCCGGCGGGGCGATGAACGGCGTGTTGAAACGCGAAGCGCCCCACGGGGGCGAGATCGCCAAGTCGGGATATGGTCAGTAGTTCCCGAGTACGGACCGGTCGCTTCGGCGGCACCGTTCGCTGGGAGTGGTCACTTTCGCCTTCGGCGTGAACCGGTTCGCTGAACCGGTTCACGGGAGGGATGCGACCGTGGCTGCGCCGAGATGGACAGCACAATAACCACGGATTTGATCGCGGGCAGGTACAAAGTACCTATCGGCTTTCCGACTTCTTCCCCCGCGCCTGGGTCGGCCCGGCCGCCTTGAGGAATTCCAATCCACCGACGATCGCGAGGTCGCGGTCCTTGAACTTGGCGGCCAATTCTGGCGCGACGCTGAAGACGAGCGCCAATTGCCGACCGTCGGCATTCGCCACCAGGTAGTAATTCCACTGCATCGGGTTCAGCACTTCCTCGTCTTTTTCATTCTTGATGGGGACCGTTCCGACGGCGACCACGCGGTAGACATATAACCCCTCCCGGATTCGCAAGCGTTCCGCCTGCACCAGTTTTTGAAAGTTCTTTCCGAGCGTCTTCTGGATATCCTTTTGGAATGTCTCTTCGGGAACATGCTTCCCCGGCTCGGCGTCGGCGAGTTTCTTGATGCTGCATTGGGCCAGGAGTTCCCCTTTTTCAAGCATGCGGAGCAGAGCGCTGTCGGAATTCTGATTCAGCAGATGCCAGTCACGGCTGTGAAACACCCGCGTGTTCCACAAGGGAGCGTCGAATGCCAACAGTCGACTGGCGTCGTTGGATTCCAGTGGAACGCCCTTGAGATCGGTCTCCGAAAGTCGGCCAGCGGTTTTCGCGAGTCGCCGGGATGTGGTGATTTTCGCTTCGACGTCGAGACCGGGGGAAACCGCTCCCACCGCCCGTTTTTCGGTCTGAGTGAGGGTTAATTTCTGCCAGTGCCGTTGCGACACTTTGTATTCCAGTTCGCCTACAATTTGGACCTTCGCCGCCGCCCCCAGCACGGCACCGATGATCTCGCCTTGAAATGAAATCGTGGCGATATCGTCGGTCATTTTTTCGAGTCGGCAGGAGAGTTGCGATTTTTCGACCGCTTCGATCCCCGCCAGCACCGGCAGCACCCAGGTCGCCGGCTTCCAGGTGTCGGCCGGTTCCACGGCGGTATCGGGGAGCAGTCCCGCGATCGCCAGACTGTCTCCCGCCGTCCGCAGAAGTTCGAGTTCGCCAACCTGCAATGGCCCCGAAGGACTGGAGACATCGATTCCGGCGTCGGTCCCCTCGGCGACCACCAGCCGGCATTCGTCGCGCAGGTCGGCGTTCGAGACCTGTTTTCCCGCCGTGATTGACGCGCCCGCCTGGTCGTAGTACCGAATGGAACGGAGTGCCTGGGCCTGTCGGCCGGTTCCTTCGAGGCGTTTTTCCAGCAATTTGAAGCCTGCTTCGACCTTGAGGGGCAACGCCGACTCGGCTCCAGGCTGGGGATAGATCTTTCCAGAGACCGCCAGGGTTGACGTGACCTGGAAGACGCGGGCGTCGGTCGGATCATCGTCGAGATTCACGCGGTCGGCACTGAGCACAAGTGCCCGTGACCCCAGTCCCAGCAGGCAGAGCAGCGAGAGAACCAACCTGGAGGCAATGTGACCCACGGCGGGATGACACATGGCAGAATCCTTTCGATCCCGGAACATCGACGCAAACTCCTCCGCGTCGACCAGGCGGCCAATCCTTGCGGGAAGTACACGTTATGGAGTTTGTACCTGAATTGTGTGAAGACTCCAACAGGATCTGGAGAGGTTTCTTGCTCCGAAAACCGGCGACCGGGTATACTCACGCGGTTTGCCGAAGCGAAATCTGGCCGACGGTAACGGCCCCGGCGTTGAATTGCCTCGTGGACGATCGGGATGGCGGACGAACAAACTGTCGATGAGATCCTTCCGGGAGCTCGTAAACTGTTGCGCGACGGACAGTTTCCCGCCGCGCTTGCCGAGTTTGAACGGGCTCTCGCCGTCGACGAACTCGAGCCCGATGTTCACGACGGTCTGGCGACCGCGCATTACCTGCAGGGGAACCTGGAACTGGCCGCCAAGCATTTCGAACGGGTGACACGACTGGATCCCCGCCGGGGTGCGGCGTGGATCAACTTGGGGGCGGTACACAACCGCTTATTGAATCACACCAAGGCGGTCGAGGTGTTGCGGCGGGCGGTGCAAGTCGAGCGGACGTCGGCGGCGGCGTTTTACAACCTGGGGTCGGCGTACCGGCATTTGAAACAGTGGGCTCTGGCGGTACCGGCGTATCGCGAGGCGATTCGCCTGGAGCCCGACCAGCCCGACGCGTATGTCAACCTGGGGTTGGTTTACCTGGAGATGAAGAACATTCCGCAGGCGACGGTGCAATTCAAAAAGGCGCTCGAGCTGCGGCCCGATTCGGCCCGCGCGAAGAAAGGTCTCGCGCAGTGCGACGCTGTGATGGGGGCGTTGAAATCAAAAGAGTCGCCATTTGGCCGACTGGTCAATTCCGAAATGCTCAAGCAGGGGCAGGATGCGGACGAGGTTTCTCAGCGGAAACTCACCGGGGAGGAACGCGGTCGCGATCGGCACGAATTGGCCCAGATTTGCGAAGTTCTTGAGCAGAACGGCACCGATGTCGAACGCTGTCTCAACGAGCAGTTGATCACCAGTCTGGCGCAACTCGCGCGCGGACTCGCGCTCTCCAGCAAACGCGAGCGGGACGTGGCCGTTTCGGCCGCGATGGAATCGTTCATCGAAGCGCGTCGGCAGCTCGCCCCCCGAGTGGTGGCGATGCGCCGCACGATGAAACAGGTTCGCGACCACGAAGGGGCTCTGAAATGAGTACCCTCGCCCCCTATTCTGACGATGTTCTGGCCGCAGACGGGTTAGATCGCGCGCGCCTTCCCCGCCATATCGCCGTCATCATGGATGGCAACGGCCGGTGGGCACAGTCGCGCGGTCTCCCGCGGGTCGAAGGGCACCGCCGGGGGGTGAAGACCGTGCGCTGGATCGTCGAAGAGTGCGCCCGCATCGGACTCGAACAACTGACGCTGTACTGCTTCAGTCACGAAAACTGGAAGCGCCCGCAACGTGAACTTGACTTTCTCATGAGCCTGTTCGAGCAGTTCCTGATTGAGGAGCGGGCCGAGATCATGCGGCAGGATATCGTCTTTTCGATGATTGGCCGCCGGCAGGGGCTTTCCACGGGGGTTTTGCGGGAAGTCGACAAGTCGATTGAACTCAGTCGGAACAACCAGGGGATGCGGCTGTGTCTGGCGGTCAATTACGGCAGCCGGCAGGAGCTGGTCGACGCGTGTCGGTCGCTGGCGGCCGACGCGGCGGCGGGCAAACTCGATCCGGAATTGATCTCGGAGGAAGACATCGCCTCCCGGTTGTACACCTCGGGAATGCCTGACCCCGACCTGCTGCTGCGAACGGCTGGGGAAATGCGAATCAGCAATTTTCTGTTGTGGCAGATCAGCTACGCCGAACTCTGGGTCACGCAGAAAGCCTGGCCCGAATTCCGAAAAACGGACTTGATCGAAGCGCTGCGTGATTTCGCGGCGCGAGACCGCCGATTCGGCGGCTTGAAAGGCTGAACACACCGCCATGCTGGGACAGCGTTTGGTGGTCGGACCGATCCTGGTTCTGACGTTGGTGGGGTTGTTGCTGCTCGATCTGAAGCTGGGAGCGGGAGCCCCCATTCTGGCGGCGCTCGCGAGCGTTCTGGTCGCCCGCGCCGCGTGGGAATACTGCCAGCTTGTCAACGTGCGGACGATTCGCGCCGACTGGAGGTTCGTGGCGACATTTGGCGTCGCGACGCTGCTCTCGAACTGGATTCCCCATTGGACGTCCGCCGGCGCTCAGGGACCGGAATTTGGGTGGCCCCTATTGGTCTTTTCGTTGTCACTCGTCGGATTGTTCGCCAAGGAGATGTACCAGTTCGAAACGCCGGGAGCGACGGTCGAGTCTATGGGGGCCGAGGTATTGGGGTTGGCGTATGTCGCCATTTTCACGTCGGCGACGGCGCAGCTCCGCTGGGTCGGCGGTGGCGAACTGTATTATATTCCGCTCGTGTCGGTGATGGTCATCAGCAAATGTGGCGACGTCGCCGCCTATTTCGCCGGACATGCGATTGGCGGGGCGAAGCTCTGCCCGCGCCTGAGTCCGGGGAAGACCATCGCGGGTGGTATCGGCGCGATCGTCGGGGGGACGCTGGGAGGCTGGGCATGGCTCCATTGGGGAATCCTGAAACTGACAGATTTTCAACCCGGACCGCTCTACGCCCTCTTGCTGTACGGGGTCGTGATGAGTCTCTCGGGTATGGCTGGCGATCTCGCCGAATCTTTGATCAAGCGCGACGTCTCCAAGAAGGACGCCCCGCCGCTCTTCCCCGGTTTTGGCGGCCTGCTGGATGTGCTCGATAGCGTCATCTTTTGCGGCCCGATCGCGCTTTTGCTGTGGACGTTGTTGCCGCTCGTCCGACGCTGATGGATTTTTTCGACGGGAATTCCAATGATGCCAGTGTGGCATCATCGACACGTCAATGTAAAAATGTGGTGAAGACTCAGGTCAGAGATCCGATCTCCCGCGACCGCGTCGCAAGTGTTTCATTCCCGGCTGAACCGGAATCGGAGTCTTTCCCCAGTGCGGGAAGCGACCCGTCAGGCTGGCCCGTTTTCCCGTTCCGCCCCACCACAGCGTGTTAGATGCCCCACTCTTCCGCGGCGACCGACGAGTTGGCCCGTTTTCAACCCGCGCCGGCACCGGTGAATTTCCGCACCATCGCGGTGATGCCCGCGTACAACGCCGCCTCGACACTCCGCCGAACCGTCGGAGATATCCCCACCGGGAGTGTTGCCCAGACGGTTTTGGTCGATGATTGCAGCCGGGACAATACGGTGGAGATCGCCCGCGAACTGGGGCTGACCGTGATCGCGCATGAACGCAATACCGGTTACGGGGGCAACCAGAAAACCTGTTACAGGAAGGCTCTGGAACTGGGGGCCGACTATGTGGTGATGATTCACCCCGATTACCAGTATGACAGTCGCGTGATTCCCGCAGCGGTCGAGATCCTCCGGCTGGGAATTTGCGATGTGATTCTCGGGTCGCGAATCCGCACCCGGCAAGAGACTCTCGCGGGGGGGATGCCGGTCTACAAGTACTTCGCCAATCGCTGTCTCACCTTCACCGAGAATGTTCTGCTCGGCCAGAATCTGGGAGACTTCCACAGCGGCTTCCGGGCATATACACGCCGGGTTCTTGAGACGATCCCGTTTGAGCGGAATTCCGATGACTTTGTCTTCGACAGCCAATTCCTGGCGCAGGCGGTGCATTTCGGGTTCAAGCTCGGGGATATTCCCGTCCCCGTGCGGTATTTCAGCGAAGCGTCGAGCATCAATTTTCGTCGTAGCATGACCTATGGATTGGCGACGCTGGCAACGGTCGGGGAGTATTGGGTGAACCAGATCGGCTGGAAAACTGCGCGGTTTCAGGCGAAGTGAGTTGATCTTACCGGCACGTGTTGACTGAAGCGGCGGGTGCCCCATGGACAATCGCCGGACAAGCACCGTGGATGGGGCGCAATCGACGTCGCGGGAGGGCGAACGTCCTCGTGAGCCGCCGCTGTGCGATCGCCTGCCGGACACCGTTCGTGGGGCAGTGCTCGGCATCCAACCGAACCGTAATGTCGAATGGAAATCGATGTCGTGGACACCCCAAGCACGCGATTGGATCACCACGAATCAAGCGGCGGCCTCCGTGGGAACGTGGGTCGAGTGCTGCCCGGAGAACGGTTTTCGCTGTGCGGAAGCACATCGGCGGCTCGGCAGGAGCCTCGCCCTCCCGTGACGCGATTCCTTCATTCGACACGTCGCGCTCCGCGACAGCGAATGCTCCTGGGGAACGTCTTTGTCGGCAGCATTGATGATTTGACAAATCATTTTGACACCAGCACATCACGCGTTACACTTGTCGAACCCAAAACCCGTGTCCGTTTGCACGCGGGGTGTGGCGGCCGGTGATCGCGCGGTCATCGGTGTTCGTTCCCCGTTGAGGAGAGACGATCATGATGACCATCGCCGGCAAAGCACTGGGCCGCCGCAGGCCGTTGTTCGCCGACTGGTCGATTCCGCTTCCCCCGGGTCTTGGCGGGGACGGGGGACCGACCTTGCGGCATTTGATCGAAGTGGCGGTGCGGGGGGAGGTGGCGGCATTTCAACAGCGGCAGCAAGATCGGCAGTTGTGGCGGGCGCTGACGACCCGCGAAATCGATTCGGCCGCCGAGAAGGGAAAGGTCACCCCTGGTCCCAGCGAAGTCCCGATTCAACCGGTCGACGATGACCAGGCGGTGGGGACCGCGCTCCAGGCGTTTGAAGATGGTTTGTACCTTGTGGTCATCGATGGCGAGGAACACAAGAGCCTCGACCAGCAGGTGTTTTTGCAGCCCGACAGTCGGGTCACATTCATCCGTTTGACATTGCTCGCGGGAGGTTGAACATGCTGACTGTCGAAGAAGCGAAAAAACGACTGCTGGAGTTCCAGTACCCCCAGACGGACGAATCCTCGCGGGACGACACGGTCGATGAGGATGACGAACAGGACGGCAACTCCGAATTCGCCAACCGCTTTCTCAAGGGGGTCGCCGCCCTTCCCGCCAAGGTCCGAACCTTCGGCTATCATCTGCTGGGTCGTGCGGCGGATGGTTCCATTCCCCAACGCGATTCCAACGATCGACACAACTGGCAGGCGGCTCAAAAACGAGTCGCCTCGATTCGCCAGGAGTTTGACCAGCTTCCCGCAAAGAAGCGGCGGCCTCTGCTCGAACTGTTCTTCCCCCGGATGGCGGACGAAGTCGAACACACGCTGCAATTCCTGAAGTCGGCTCCGTATGAGCTCGGCTACACACGCAAAGCGTTTCGCGCGCCGAACTCGCCCGAATACACGCTCGATGGTCGGTACGGTTGGTTGGAATCGCTGATCGGAATGGCACATCACTATCGTCCTGAAGTGCTGACTCCCGCGTGGATCGTGACTTGGGCCCCGTTCGTGGAGGTCACGGGGTACGATGGCACGGACAAAATCGGCCGGCTTGCGGCCGCCGTTATCGACAAGGGGGGAGAACAGGCGGACGAAGTCTTCGAAATCCTGTGTCAGTCGGGACGCAATGAGCACCCGATCGGCGCGATGGGTCGGCATGTCACCCGAGGACTGCTGCTCTCGCCCCGTCCGGAAGGCTGGGAATTCATCGAAAAAATGCTGATCGCCGCCCAGCGCCAGGAAGGGCTGCGACAGACCATTCTCGAATCGGTTGATGAATGCCATCCTCAGGCGTTCCGCCGAATGTTGAAACTGATTGTCGACAATGGCCTGGTGCGGTTTAGTGCCGTGGTGCGGGCGGCCAACGTCTGGCTGGGTTACAACTGGGATTCCCCCAGCGCCGGCGTGGTGAACACCACGCTCAAACAGTTGATCTCGTATCTGGAAGAGCCCAAAACCCGCGACGCGGCGATTGCGGGGAAGGATCCCGAAGCGGCGCATTTGGCGTTGTGCGCGGTCGCCTTCGACGACACCGATCAGGCGCTCCCACTGGTCGACAAAATGATGGGGCACGCCAAGCCCGAATTCCGTTTCGTGGCGGCGACGGTCGCCAGTCACCTGGGAGGGGCCAAAGCCAAAGCGATTCGCGTGCGCGGGTTGAACGATGAAGACCTGCGCGTCGTGTTTCAGTCCCTGGTCGGTCTCGACTATTCCGAAGACGGGGCGGAGGAACTGGAAGGGGACGCGGGTCTGTTCGGGCAACTTGAGGGGCTGTATCGTCGGTTGCCCGAACATCCCCTCGTCTTGAAGCCGGTGATCTGGCCCTGGACCGCCCGCAAAATCGAACGCGAAATCGTCGCGCACGCGCTTCAGTCGGCATTGGGAGAGCGATCGCCCACGCTGCTGATTCCGTACCTGTCGTCGTTTGGCACATGGCAGCGGCGGAACATCATCGAGACGCTCGCGGCACAGAAAATCTGGGATGCCGCCACCCGTGCGTCGCTGATTTCGGCAGCCGGCGACAGCTCTGCCGATGTGCGAAGTGCGGCGTTCTCCGCTTTGTTGAAGACTGGCCTGAAGCAGGCCGAGGTTCCGACGGTCGAGGCGTACCTGACGCGCAAGTCGGCCGACTTGCGGCGGGGGTCAATCGCGCTCTTGGCACACCAGGACGCACCGCGGGCGCTGGAATCGGCCGACCGACTGCTGACGGCGAAAGATGGTCAGCAGCGACTGGCAGGGCTGGAGGTCTTGCGATGTTTGGCCGAGGGGAACAAAGACCGCGCCGGCTGCCAGTCGCGGGCCGAGGCGTACGCGGCCAAAGCGAAGAAACTCTCGAAAGACGAAGAGACCCAGATCGCCGCGATCCGTGATTCGGGAAAGGAAGTTGTCACGATTGAGAACGCACTGGGGCTGATGGACCCGGCACAGCGTTCGCCGCGCGTCGCGCCCATGCCGCGGAAAGCAGTCATGGCGACACCGGCGGCGGTCGCATTGCTGCAGGGGCTGGACGATTTCATTCACCAGCATCGCGACACGCCGATCCGTGTGACGAACTGGCGGGACGAAGTGTCGGAAATCCTGCTGGGGGCGTCGGGCTGGCAGTTTCCCTCGGTTCCCTGGCGGATCAAGAACCGAGAGAAGAAACTCGCGCAGCTCCCCTTGCGGGAAATGTGGGAACAGTGGCTCAACGACCGGCAAAAAAAGTCGCGGGACAGCGACGGGCTGGAAGTGCCCCGCGCGAAATTCCTGTTTGACCTGTTGGACGACTACAGTTGGGGCGATTTTCGCAAGCTGGTGAAGAAGGAACCCGACTATGGCAAACTTCAAACCGCGGTGATCGGCGAACAGACGGGAGTGAAACTCCGGTATCCACAAATCGTTGAGCGGCTGCTTGGTTGGATTGAACTCCTGGCACCGCCCCCCGATGCCGCCGTGCTCGCGCTCGATGTGTTTGAAAACGCCTGCGCTTCCGTTTCTGACGCCCTGCATCAGAAGCTGATTCGCAAACCGGGAAGTGCGACCTCTGACAACGACGACGACGAGGCGCAAGACTGGCGAGAAACGGTGTTGATTGAGAAATTGAAAGGACTGTTGCGATTCGACGACGCGGAGAAAGCCGACGATAAACTGGTGTTGCGTCACTGGAATCTGCTGCATTGGTTCGATGAACCGATCCCCGGCGCCACTCGTGACCGCCCCTACATGGACGTGTACCAGGAGGCCCACCGGCTCGGTGTCGTCACCGAAGCCGACTGGTTCGACGCACTTCTCGGTCCGCGTGAGGAAAGTCGGTATTACGGAGTCACCTTTAGCGAGCTTGCGGACTGCACCGTCGAGCGGATCTACGGGAATGAAAAGTCGTTTCTTACGCAGAACCCGGACGTTGCCACACTAGTGGATCGCTGCGTCGCCCGCGTTCTCGACGTGGAACTTGCCCGGGGGGCGTCGGCGACCCCCGCCACGCAACCCGCCCTCAGTATCCGGGGACTCGAAGGGCTGCCCACGTTGATTCGGTTGCTCGGTTCGATGGGCAAGGAGAAATTTCTGTCCAACGTCGGTTACCGCAGCGACGCGAAACTGCATCGATTCCACGTGCTGACGCATCTCAATGAGGTCACCCGGCCAGCGCAGGACGATACTCCCGAGGCGTTTTGCCGGGAGATCAAGGCTCTTCTGGCTCAAGGGGTCTTGCCCGAGGAACGCGTTCTGGAACTGGCGTTTCTCGCTCCGCAGTGGCTGAAATTCGTCGCCGCATGGTTCGGCTGGAACGGTTTTGAAGAGGCGTTTTACTGGTTCATGGCCCACATGGCTTCCGCCAGCGGTGGCGAAGTGGCGGCACAGTCGGGGGGATATCAGGCGGATGCCCCCGAGCCTAATGCGCAGGACTCGGAGAATTCGGCCGACGACGAAGGCGACGACACGGACGACGACGTTCCGAACGATCAGAAGCACGAACCGAAGAAAAAACTGTCGGCGTGGGATCGCATGATTCTCGAACGGACGCCACTCACCGATCAGCAACGACGCGAAGGGGCGATCGACGTCGCGTGGTTCAATCGGGTCTACAAGCTGCTCAATCGGGCGAAGTGGGAACAGATGGCAGCCGCCGCCCGGTTCGCCGCCTCGTCCGCCGACGCCCGTCGCACGATGCTCATCACCGATGTGTTGCTGGGGAAGGCGAGCTGCAAGGAGTTGATCGCCGACATTCGGACCAAGAAACTGAAAGAGCGGGTGCGATTGCTCGGCCTGATGCCACTGGCGGCTGGTCCCAAGGGGGAAGCCGACCTGCGCGAACGGTTCAAGATCCTGATGGAGTACAAACGGTACGCCGGCACGCTGAGCGGGCTGACGAAACCGGAAGCGATGCGGTCGCTCGATGTGGGACTGCGGAACCTGGCGCAAACCGCGGGGTACGCTGACCCGTTGAGGTTGGAATGGGCGCTCGGTGCTGACGAAGTGGCCGACCTGGCCAAAGGCCCCGTTGTCGCCAAAAAAGACAACGTGGTGGTGACGCTCTCGCTCGACGAACAATCGAAGCCGATGATCTCGGTCTCACGGGCCGGGAAGCCGATCAAAGCCCCTCCCCCCGCGATCAAAAAAGACAAAAAGATCGCGGAACTGTATGAACGGACCAAAGACCTCAAGCGGCAGGCATCGCAAATGCGCCAGTCGCTGGAGTCGGCGATGTGCCGGCAGGATTCCTTCACCGCCGACGAACTGGTGGAGCTGTGTCGCCACCCGATGCTCGCTCCGCTGGTGACCCGGCTCGTGTTTGTGGGGGAAGGTGTTCTGGGATACCCCGACAAGAACGGCAAGGCGCTGCGCAATCCCCAGGGGAAACTGGAGCCGGTCAAGAAGAAAGAAGTCCTGCGGATCGCGCATTCGTACGACCTGTACCATCACAAGAATTGGGCCGACTGGCAGCACGAGTGCTTCGCCGCCGAGCGCGTCCAGCCATTCAAACAGGTCTTCCGCGAACTCTACCTGTTGACCAAACAGGAGAAGAGTGATGGAACGCGATCGAATCGCTACGCGGGGCAGCAGCTCAACGAGCGGCAGGCGATGGCGCTGTTTGGCCATCGAGGCTGGAACACCGCCGACGGCGTGTTCAAGACATTCCACGACGCCGGCCTGACCGTCTCGATCGATTTCAAGAGCGGTTTCACCACTCCCCTGGAAGTCGAAGGACCGACTCTCGACACCGTGGAATTCCGCAAGCGGGACGAATGGAAGCCGCTCAAGCTGGTGCAGGTGCCGCCGGTGCTGTTCAGCGAGGTGATGCGTGATCTCGACCTGGTGGTCAGCGTGGCGCACGTCGGACAAGTCGACCCCGAAGCGAGCGCCTCGACGGTCGAAATGCGGGCGATGCTGCTCAAGGAGACCAGTCAGCTCCTGGGACTGAAAAACGTGAAGTTCAAAGGGAGCCACGCGGTCATCACCGGCCACTACGCGCAATACAGTCTGCACTTGGGGAGCGGTGTCGTGCATCGGTTGCCCGGGGGATCATTGTGCATTGTACCGGTCCACGCCCAGCACCGCGGCAGGATCTTTCTGCCATTCGCCGACGACGATCCCCGGACGGCGGAAGTGATGTCGAAGGCGCTGCTGCTGGCCCGTGACAAGGAAATTCTCGATCCGACGCTGTTGGAGCAGTTGCGGCATTAGAACCCGTCCACGATCAATTCCGTGGTTTGAGAAAACACAAGGACGAATCGAATGATCAGCGGTTGTTCCAAGTCGCCGACGGCGGTTGCCGGTCACGGCACAAGGGGTCGACTCTTGTAGGAACGCCATCGATTGGCTGCGGGACGTTGCGGCGTCGGCCGCAACAATTCGGGGAATTCCGTGATCGCAAGCGGGTGCGTTTGAAGTGCGGGAGCTGGTTTCTGCCGATCCTTCATCCTCCCTCGACGTGCGGAGGAGGGCCCTGAATTCATGGAACGCATTGGCCATTCCTTGAAAACCTAGCTTCACCCGCCGCTGGCCCACACGACGCGCTTCGGTACTCGCCGTGCCGACCGTTGCCGAAACAAGCAACAAAAGCGGTTTTGATTTTGGACAGGTCCTTAGCGCGCCCTCGGGGTGAGTTGGACCGCCGTCGGAAGAAAATTCGGAAAATTGAAAATAATTCTGGCACGGAGGCGAATTACCCAGTGTGGACGGTCGACTGGCCGCCAGAACAGTTGCACACAGTGGGACGTAAAGTCCAATTCATCAAGGAGTTGTGTCATGGTCAAGAAGTCACTTATCGGATTGGCGGTCGTCGGCGTGTTGGGTGTGATGGCCTGTGGACGGGAGTTCTTCAGCTACGTCCGCACGGTTGGCACAGAAGCCCGGCAGGCGATGAAGTCGACGGTTCCTGTCGAGTTTGAAATTCAGCGGGCGCGTGACATGGTCGAGAATCTCGTTCCCGAGATTCGGACCTGCATGCACGTGATTGCCGAGGAAGAGGTGAACATTGATCACCTGAACCGCGAAATCGCCTCCGCCGAGGCGGGGCTCAATCGCCAGAAGGAAGAGATCCTGGCCCTGCGGAAGGATCTCGATCTCAACAAGTCGACCTACCAGTACGCGAGCCGCAAGTACTCGGCGACGGAAGTGAAGCAGGATCTGAACCAGCGGTTCCAGCGGTTCAAGACTGCGGAAGCGACGGTCTCCAGCAAGCAGGAGATTCGCAATCAGCGGGAGAAGTCGCTGGTGGCGGCTCGCGAGAAGCTGGAATCGATGCTGAATGAAAAGCGGACGCTGGAAGTGGAAATCGAACACCTCGACGCCCGCGTCAAGCAGGTTCAAGCCGCCCAGACCGCCAGCAAGTTCAGCTTGGATGACTCCAACCTGGCCCGCGCCCGGGGCCTGATCAACGAGTTGAACAAGCAGCTCGATGTCCAGACCCGTCTGTTGGATTCGGAAGGAAAGTTCTCGGGGTTGATTCCTGTCGACGTCGGGGCCTCGGTTCCCAACGATCTCTCTCAGCAGATCGACGAATACTTCGATCGTGGTGGTGAGAAGAAGGCGGAAGCCGCTCCTGGCGACCGGGTCGCCGAACTGGACGGCCGCTAACTACCCGTACCGGAATCCGGGTCGTCTCTGAAAGGGGCGGCCCGGATTCTTCTTGCGCACTCGGGGAATTGCGGTACAATACGACGCGTGGTTCCGCTTCTCCAAACGAATTCATTCCGTCCTTGCCACCGAGGAACGCTACCGTGGTCGTCACACAAGAGGTCGTCTATTCGTTTGCGGCAGCGATCATCCTCGTTCCCACCTTGGCCCACTACTGGTCGAAATTGCGGGTGAAGGAATGGGAGATGTCGCTCAAGCACGCGATGATCGAACGGGGAATGTCGGCTCTCGATATTGAAAGGGTCATCAAAGCGACGTCGCGCGGCGGCCTCGCAACGGAGGCGATCGAAGAGGCGGGGGACGGACTCGAGCTGGCGGTCTCGGCTACATCCTGCGAGAACCGCGCTTCGTAGTAATCGCCAAAATCGCTGATCCTACCGCGTGTCGCGTCCGTTACAGATACCGGAAGTCCTCCAGCAACGAACCGATACTATGGCCACCGCACTGTCTGACATGCTTCTGGGAGGTAACGCCACGATGTCGGCTGAAGAGGATCTGCTGGGTGCGACGGCGATGTTCACCCCCGCGGGCAGCTATACGCTGTGGATTGACCAAGTCGGGGCCTATGTCGTCTGTCTGGCAGACATGATCGCGATTGGCGGGCCCAGTACCGGGGTGAATGCGGCGGATGTCCCCCTGTTGGCCAATCTGTCGCGTCGGCATATCACCTTCCTGCGGAGCGGCGAACGGTACGTATTGCACGCACACGCGGCGACCTCCGTTGGTGGGCGACCGGTGAACGAGAAATGTGATCTGGCGGATGGGGCCGAGCTGCAACTTGGCACTTCGGTTCGGCTGCGGTTTCGGATTCCGTCGGTGGTCAGTGGCTCGGCCCGGCTGGAATTCCTGAGTGATCACCGTCCCGCGTCGGCGGCCGACGGTGTGGTCCTGATGAGCGATACCTGCCTGATGGGACCGTCGGCGGAAAATCATATCCGCTGTCCCGCGTGGCCCAGTTCGCTGCTGCTCTTCCGGCGGGATGGCAACCTGCGGGTCAAAGGACGCGAGGATCTGTTTCTGGACGGCCGACATTCTCCTGAAGGGGGGATTCTGGTCGAGGGAACAATGGTGAGCGCCACCGACCTGCGATTTCGCGTGGAACGGTTCGCATGAAATTCGCCTACGCACCCGAATCGACCCCGCTCCCCGGGTACAAGATCAAACGCGCAATCGATCGCGGCGGGTTTGGCGAGGTCTACTTCGGAATCGCCGACTCGGGGAAGGAAGTCGCGCTCAAGCTGTTGCAGCACAATCAACAGATCGAATTGCGCGGCATTCGCCAGTGCCTCAATCTCAAGCACCCCAACCTTGTCGCGCTGTTCGACATTCGAACTGATGCCGAGGGGGATGACTGGGTGGTGATGGAGTACGTCGCCGGCCCGAGTCTGGACTCCGTGCTTTCAGAAAATCCGAATGGGCTGCCGTTACCCGAAGTGGACCATTGGTTGCGGGGCATCTCGGAAGGGGTCGCGTATCTCCACGACCGGGGGATTGTGCATCGCGACTTGAAGCCAGGCAATGTCTTCAGCGAAAACGGCATCGTCAAAGTGGGGGATGTCGGGCTGTCGAAATTCATCACCCCCAGTCGGCGGAGCGCCCAGACCGAAAGCGTCGGAACCGTGTATTACATGGCCCCCGAAGTGGCGCGGGGCAAGTACGGCTGTGAACTCGATGTTTACAGTCTGGGGGTGATGCTGTACGAGATGATCAGTGGCAAGCTCCCGTTTGACGGAGAGAGTGTCGCCGAGATTCTGATGAAGCATCTGACCGAGCATCCCGATCTGTCGCGACTTCCCGCTCCGGTCCGTCCGGTCGTCGCGCGGGCCTTGGAAAAGGATCCGCAACGGCGTACTCCGGGGGTCTTGCATCTCGCCCGGGAGTTTCAAGGAGCGCTCCGCGGCGAGGCGGTGGCTCTTGAGATCCCGGAATCGCACTTTGTGGATGTGGTTCGGCTGGAGATCGACCAGTCGCGGGATGTGCGGTCGACACCAATCCCCGTGGTCGTGCGACCCGAAACACCTGGCCCCAAGTCACAACCCGTAACCCGCCCCCAGGCGAAACCCGGGTTCTGGGAACAGTTTGGGCATGAGCTGAAGACCAATCCGGTGTTGATTGTCGCGATTGTCGTGACCTGCATCTTTCTTTTTCCCGTGATGACACTGGGCTCCGCGAAGGGCGTGATGCCAGTCTGGATACCGGGGTTTTCCACGTGGTTTGTCATCGGAGCATTGGCGTTCTGGGTGAACCGCAAGCGTCGGCTCGCTGGTCAGCCCCACAATCGCTCTCGAACCCGGCCACAGCCCCCGCTGCCACCCCGTCGGTCGGTGAACCGGACGGGCCGACGTGACACCGACCGAGATGACCAGAAAACCGGCTACGTCGAGCGACGTGCCGAGACCGTGGACCGACGCATTCCGGAACCGGTTGGAGTCGAGCGGGAACGTGCGGAGCCGGTGTCGGCGAAAGGCAAGCGGGCCAAGGTCTATGGTCCCGAGACGCCACGCTTTCTGAGTTGGCGGGATCGCACGCGGGAGTTGTGTTCGGCCTTAACGCTCGCGGTCGTCTGGTCCATAGTATTGACGAGCCTGATTGGGGCATTCCAGGAATACCTCGCCGACGTACCGATGGCGCAACGCATCGTCTCGGATTCCAATCATGCCGCCTTTTTCATTTTCACAACGATACTGGGTGCCTGGGCGGTGATCGTGCCAGCGAAGCTGACCGAAGGGCACGGAGAGCAGTCGCAGGCGCGGTGGGTTGTGGGTCTGCCATTGGCAGCGGCGGTCGGGTTCTGTGTGTGGTGGCTGCAGGAGAAGCTGTTGCTGCAATTAAGGGTCGATTCGGTGTTCCGGGGATTCTTCGAACACTTGGGGAAATGGGATTTGACGTCGAAGGATGGTTCCACGCCGATCGCGGGATATCTCGCGTTCTTCGTGTTGCTGTTTGGAATGGGGAAATGGTGGACGCAAGCAGACAGCTTCCGCCTCCGTCGACTGAGCATTTGGACGGTCGCTGGAACAGCGGCCTTCGCCTGGCTGTTACCGCTCCTGTTCCGCTTCAATCAACCTTGGGGCGTCTGCTGGGGAGCCGCGATTTCGGTGGTGGTGCAGTTGTCGTCCCCCTGGACCCGACCCGCCGACCGGGCGGCACGGGTTGAGCCGGTGGCGAAGACGATTGTGGCCGCGTAATCGCCGGGAAGAGTTTTGTTCGTCTCGTCCCCGGAATTCGTGGATAGTATTCGGAAGAGTACGGGCGTTGCAGACCAGCAGAACTCGGCGCAACCTCGCTCCGCCCCGCGACAAACGAAACGCATGGTCTATCGTCTCATTTGTCCACCTCTGTAGCGTCGAATACCCCAATTCATTTCAGATCTTGTCGCTCTTTCTTAAATTGCATCGCCTACAAAGCAGTTGTACATTGCTGTCGGAATTGCTGCCTCCCTTTGCCACCGGCACGATGTGGTCGAATTCCAGATAGTCCTCGGCCTGACACTCGGCGCAACGCCCACCGTAACGGACCCAGATTCGCTGACGGATTTCGCGCGGAATATGTCGCGTAGGTGATCCCTCAACCTTTGCCACCAAAGTCTGATTTCCGCGCCCCACAGCCGCACGCCAAATTGCCGCTGGAAGACGATCATTGTGTGGAAAGGTGTAGAATCCGGTTCCTTTTGAGCCAGCACGAATCTCGACACCATCTATTGCGTCGCGGATTGATAGAATGGAAATGTGGCCAAACATAAACGATTTTGTGGATGACGTAAATACGGCGCGCGAATCGGTGATCACTAACGTCCCGGCTGCCTCTTCCACAATGGTTCCCGATTTGCGTTGTCGCTCCTGCATGTATACTGATTGTCCGCGGAAATGAACGAGTTCGCCCGCGCGCAATTCCACATCCCGGCAGTCTGTCAGTACCGGAAGTATCCCCTCTGCGATTTGCGTCAGCACACGCATGCGCGCGACCTCCGTTGTCACATGGCGTCGGAATTCGGGCGACAATTCGAATTGATTCAGCAGTCGGAATAATGTTCGTTCCTCGACGGCTGAAAGCCGACCGTCAGACTTGGCATCTGCCAAGACGTGTTCGACGAATCTTCGAGAAAACGGTGCGACAAGTGAGTTCGCTTCGGCTCTCGAAAACCCCAGTCTCTCGGCGGACTGCAAAAACTGTTGCCACTCGTCTTGATTCAACCGCCCGTCTTCGGTTGCTGCGGCAAAAATGCCCCGCAGAAACGACTCCCCAAATTCCACGAAAAAATCCTGGACCAACTTTCGCACGGTCGTCCCTGCCCATCGAGCAACGGCCGTTAGTCGCCGATGTTCATCGTCGTCAATTCGCCCATCATCGATCGCCTGCCCCAAAATTGTTCCGAAAACGCTGTCGCACTTCTGTTTGTTTGTCAGTTCTATGACCGCGGGAGAAATTCGCAGGACGGATCCCACCCAACTCAATGACTTGACTTCCGCTTCGGTGAGTTCAAAATCACGCCATGCGCGATCGACGCATTGAGAATAAACCGACCGAGTAACATCGTTGAGATCTTCGACGTCGATACCTGCGGCTGCAACTGCTTTGTCCAGCGCGAACTCACGTCGCTCTTCCGCGAGGATCTTATTTAATCGGGCGGCCCCCACCTTGATTCGCTGTTCACGTTCCGGATCAACGAAGCGATCCCAACCATGCTTCAACCGTAACTGCTCAATAACCCCGCGGTCGGCGCGCGGTCCGGCGGCGCTCGTCGCAGGCGTCGATTGAGTGCGCGAGTTTACGGAGGTGGAGAAGTTGCCTCAGGCCGCTGCCATTATCCGGTCTCGGGTGCGGGGGTCGCAGTCGCTTC
>CAMATH010000132.1 GCA_945860955.1 Planctomicrobium piriforme | reverse complement strand
GCTGAGGTGATCTCCGAATACTAAATGCCGCGTCCGCACCAACCGCCTGCAAGGCCGCCAGCAACCGACCGCCGCCGCCGAATCCGCCAGCAGGCTGCAACCCGGATGGAAATTCGAAGAAATTGAAATCGAGATGTGCGGAAAGTCGGGTCAATCTGATAGGAAACCGTGATATTTCCGGAGTCTTCTGTGAACGTGATCGTACCCACGGTCACATCGCCCCCACCGACAGTCCCAAGGGGCGAGACGTTGCTCACCAGTGGCCTGACACCCAGTGTCGATGACAGCAACGCCCGAGTTTCCAGCGTCTCTACGAGAGCGCCCACCCGTGAGTTTCGAATGACTTTCGAACGACGTCGGCCACGACTGACCAACGGAAGACGACTCAACCCACGACGAAACCACTCCGCGACAGAGAGCATCAACATTAGTGCAATTCCTCGGTGACAGCAACAGGGGTGACGAAAATGGAAGCGGAGAAATTCGCCGCCAAACCAACCGTGGACAGGACATGCCGCCAGAACTTGATGGATGTCCAATCCACTGAACAATGCCACTGAACGCGAAACGTGTGCCACAGCCCCGGTCTCGACGCGTGCACAGGAGACAGCTTCAATCCCGCAACGACCCACCTGTGGATTGCGCTCTGCCGTGGACCCCGAAATTCTCCGCAAAGAACTGCGGAGAGGTCTTTCAAAACCTTCGGTTCCCAAGAAAATGGCTATCGCGAAATCGGTCGATTCTCAATTCCGGCAGTGCCTTTTTAATCTCAAATTGCGACAAGCCCTGTTCACGCCACTTATCTTTGGTTAACGACATTTTTACATGGAATCTCAAACCTGACTATGACTTCTGGGATATCAATCGTCGCGCCTTGACGCGCAGAGGAATCCCGATTACACCTACGTCCCGAAGAGGAAACCTGAACCGTGGTTACCGCACGTGGTGTCTATCAGTCATTGGATTGGTGGCTCGTCCTGTGGTTCCAAACCCGCTCCCCGCTGGTGTAACGGTAGCACGAATGACTCTGGATCATTCAGTCCTGGTTCGAATCCAGGGTGGGGAATTTTCGCTGTAAGTCGTTCCCGTATCGCGAGTTGCGATAACCGCCGGTGTGGCCAAAATCCTGGCTCTGCCCCGGAAAATGGTCACTAACCTGAAACTACCGTAATCTGGCTTAAAGGGCGAAACTGCCGCGGGGGATTCTAGTGGATTGTCCACTTGGAACCATGTCTTTCGCACCCGCATCGCCTCTCTGGTTCACCACAAGCCGACTGGGCACGCCTGCGTTCGTCTGAACGGTCGGGACTTCTATTGCGAGGAATTCGGTTCCGCCCAGTCTCTGGCCCGCTATCAGAAACTGCTCGTGCAGCACGCTGCGGTAATGATTCCAAAGCTGTTGAAGTTGCCGCGAAACCGAATGCTCCTCAAAGGTTTGTCGCAACGATCCACGAATACTGAGCCGCGCTACAGAACCTGATTCCGTCTGACCGTTCACCGCTCCGCCCCGCTTCTTCGCCCGAATTTCAGTTAGAGCGGCGGCAACAAAAACAGGTTGAACAACGTGGATGTCACCAACCCGCCCAAGATCACAACCGCCAGCGGGTATTCGATTTCGTGACCGGGTTTCAATCCGCTGACGACCAGCGGCAACAACGCCAGCCCCGTGGCGAGCGCCGTCATCAGGATGGGGGCGAGGCGTTCCTCGGATCCCCGCTGAACGAGTTCGCGTCCAAACGCGACCTGTTCCAGGTCTTCAAGGTGTCGATAGTGACTGACCAGCATGATGCCGTTTCTCGCGGCGATTCCCAAAACCGTGACAAATCCGACCAGCGACCCCAGCGACAACACGCCCCCGGTCAGGAACACCGCCAGGCCGCCGCCCACAAGGGCGAATGGCAATGTGAAAACCACCAGCAGCGTCAGCCGCCACGATTGAAAATCGGAATAGACCACGAGCACGATCCCGAGAAACGCCAGAGCCGAGAGCGCGTTCAGACGCCGTGTTGATTCCTGCCGGGCGGCGAACTCCCCAAGGAATTCGGGGTGATAACCGCGTTCAAATTCCAACGCGCGAACCCGGGTTTCGATTTCCGTCGCGACCGCCCCCAGATCGCGCCCCTGCACGTCGCACGTAATGTCGAGCCAGCGCGACGCCGCTTCCCGTTTGCAGTGTGAACGAGGTTCGACGGCTCCGCGCGATCCCGCGAACCACGAGATTGTTTGCGGGCGCCTGCATCGCTCGGGCCGGGCCGGATCAAAAACCTCGATATGGACCGTTGCTCAATCGTTCGACCCGGTTCGACCGTCGTCGGGGACGGTCTTCGCCGAGGCGTTCAGGGACCAGTTCTTCGGCGCCCGCCGGGACGATTGTGGGTTGTGCCGACGTCGGAAAACTGACGGGAGTGCCGGGGGAATAGGCGGGCTGCTGGGTGAATTCCGGAGGAGTGGTCGATTCCCGCAAAATATCTGACGTGATCAGAACGATCGCGAGGCAGGCGGCGGTCATGGCCACGGCGGGCAGCCAGCCCCGCCAAGAACCGCGCCGCGAACGCTCGTCGACCACGCGAATCTGCCGCTGGACATCGACCCAGACGGAATTGGTCTCTGAAGAGGCGACCACCGCGGTCCCCCGCGATTGTTCGAGCGCCTGGTGGCTCGATTGCAATTCCTGCCAATGCGCCCGACATTCCGGACAGGTGACAATATGCCGTTCCACTTCCAGGCGGGTCACCGCATCCAGGTCGTTGCCCGCCAGAAGCGCCAGATCGGCCCGATACTTCCGACAGTTATTCATCCACATCGTGATCACTCTCCTCGGAACCGGGCAGGGGAATCACCAGATCCCCCGGCTTTCGTTCCGCTTGCCGACGCGTCCAGATCTGTTTGAATTTCGTGCGGGCTTCCGCCAGTCGCCAACGGATCGTCGCCTCTTTGCGATTCAAGATCGCCGCGATCTCCGAAGTTGAAAAATTCTCGAGATCTCGCAACACCAAAACCGTGCGGTAATGTTCTGGAATCCCCTCGAGGACATGCCGAACCTCTTGTTCGAGGTCAAGCTGCTGCCGAGGGTCGCTGGACGAAGGGTCGGGCGGGGTTTCGGAACGGCTTTCGCTGAACAGCAGCGGCCACAGTCGGCGTTTCCGTTTCCGCATGTAATCGAGGCCCAAGTTCACCCCGATCCGGAACAGCCACGGCCCAAACCGCCGGGAGGGATCGAACTGCTCGATCCGCTCGTACACCCGCAAAAAGGTCTCCTGAGACAGGTCGCGGGCCAGTTCGCGATCGCGAACAAACCGCAACAGCACACTCATCAGACGCCCTTCGTACCGCTTCACCAATTCGCCAAACGCGTCGTGGTCACCCTTCCGCACCGCTTCCACCAGGCGCGCATCACTGACGCCCCCGCCCGGTGGGGGGGACTCCAGCGACTGCGTGTCGATCTCAGACATCGTGTGCGGGCGAGCCATGGTGCACTTACTACGCGGATGGTCCTTCCCCCGTTGGGAACATTGCGGCGAGCCACCAGTTTTTCCCGCCAACCCGTTCCATCCGACAGACTCAACCTTTTACCAGACAACAAGTTGCACGGCAATTCCACGGCAGGCAATGCGAGTCGTCCCGACGCTCTCTGGGCGCGAAGGCGGTGATGTGCGACGATTTGATCGGAATGGCGATTTCTCGCCGGTGTCTTGCCCAACCGACTTCAACAAGGGTCTTTTCAATGAACCGTCGATTGTTCATGCGGCTGTCACTTTCGCTAGTCTGCCTCGGTCTGTTCGCGAGTTCTCTCCCGGCCGCCGAACACACAACCGACTCCCTCGACACCGTCAAGGAGAAAATCAAGGCGAAGGAGGCGATTCTGGTGGACG
Source organism: Planctomicrobium piriforme (assembly GCA_945860955.1). GTDB lineage: Bacteria > Planctomycetota > Planctomycetia > Planctomycetales > Planctomycetaceae > UBA10511. The sequence continues at coordinate 19,747 of CAMATH010000132.1, read as the reverse complement.
TGCGGGAAAAATCGGAATGGGAAGAGGGGCACGTGAAAGATGCCCGTTTTTCCCCGCTGAGCGAATTGAAAGAGGACGATTCACTGGAGAAGTTGCTGAAAACCCTTCCCAAAGACAAGATCCTCTACTGCCATTGCCGGGCGGGTCGCCGGGCCTTGACCGCCGCCGACATCCTCAAAAAGAAGGGGTATGACGTCCGCCCTTTGAAGCCAGGGTTTGAAGAACTGATTAAGGCGGGTTTTGAAAAAGCGGACAAGTAGCCGGGGACGTGTTCATTTCGCGCGCCGACTCCGGTTACTTGGATCTGGGGGGCTTGGTGGTCCCTTCTACCGCGCGCATTGTTCTGCCGGAATTCCATGATCCGCTTCGCTTGCGTCTTCCCGAAACCGACTGAGTTGCCAATGCGTTCATTTCGACGGAGCCTGTTGTTCACCATCGGATTTCTTTCACTCACCGCGGCGGTTGTACCGGCGGCAGAGCCCGAAACAGCGGCCGAACGGGGGTGGCGGTGGTTGACGACCAAACCCTACCTCCCCGCCGACTTCACCGACGGGGTCTTTGAACAGCTTTGGACGGTTTGGCCCGAGTCACTCCGCGAACAGGCGCGTACCGCGTCCGCAGCCGAACGGCGGCGGATGAGCTTCGAACGCTATGGCCTGGTCGAACGACCCGGCGGAGACGGCACCGGGCCGGCACTGGGTTATGTCGCCGACGGTCAGGGGGGCTGGGTGATGAATTGCCTTGCCTGTCACAACGGAACGGTCGAAGGACGAATGATTCCCGGCGTTCCAAATTCACTGTACGCGCTGGAGACATTGACCGACGAGGTCCGCGCGGTCAAAACGGCGATGAAGATTCCCCTGGGTCATATGGAACTGGGGGGATCGCGGATGCCACTGGGGACCACTCGGGGAACGACAAACTCGGTCATGTTTGGAGTCGCCCTGGGAGCGCTGCGCGATCGCGACCTCAACGTGACTCTGAATGTCCGTCGTCCGAAGTTTGTCCACCACGATATGGATGCCCCGGCGTTCTGGAATACCGGGCGCAAGAAATACCTGTACTGCGACGGCTTTGTAGAAAAGACTCCGCGACCGCTTTTGCAGTTTGTCATGGTCGTCCAGAACTCCGGTTCGACGATGCGTGGGTGGGAGCCGGAATTCGCAGACATCCTCGCCTGGATTGAATCGCTGACGCCACCTCGCTACTCGGGCAACATCGACATGCCACTGGCAGTCAACGGGGGAAAGATCTTTGACAACCACTGTGCCCGCTGCCACGGCACCTACGGCGAGAATGGAAAATATCCCGAGAAAGTGATTCCCCTGGCGGATGTGGGAACCGACCCGGTACGACTGTCCAGCCTGCCGCGGGAGTATCGCGAATCGATGAAAGTCGGTTGGTATGGTGAGAGCGGAAAACGGGACTACAATCTCGATCCTAAAGGGTATGTGGCACCACCGCTCAACGGGATCTGGGCATCCGCTCCGTATTTTCACAACGGCTCGGTCCCGACGTTGTGGCATCTGCTGCACCCCGGGCAGCGTCCGGTGGTCTGGCGCAGAGCGCTCAACGGCTACGACCACGTCCGAATGGGACTCGACGTGGTGGAGCTGGAGGCTGTCCCGTCGGCGGTCCAGACCAAAGACCAACGTCGCGAGTATTTCGACACCCGAAAGCCCGGAAAAAGCGCCGCAGGGCATCAATTTCCGGACGAACTGACAGAGGACGAAAAGCAGGCGGTCCTGGAATACCTCAAGACGCTCTAGGCGAGCGCGGAGCGTCCGCTCCCTGACCGAGACCCATCCAAATGATCACCCGGAGCAACCGATCCCACAGCCGGGCGACCACTACCGCGCCATCTCCGTATGGCGCGTTTCGCGCAACACATTGACTTTGATTTCGCCCGGGTAGGTCAAAGCGTCTTCAATCGCCTTGGCGATGTCGCGACACATGCGGGCCGCCTCCCGATCATTCACCTGCCGCGGATTCACCACCACGCGGATCTCACGACCCGCCTGGACCGCGAACGCCTGCTCAACCCCGGGGAAGCCGCACGCCAAGGCTTCCAGGTCTTCCAGCCGTTTGACGTAGCGTTCGAGGCTCTCGCGACGGGCCCCCGGACGGGCAGCCGAAATCGCGTCGGCGGCGGCGACCAAAACCGTGTAAATATAGTCCACGCGGATGTCGTCGTGATGCCCCTGGGCGGCGTGAACCACCTCTGCCCGTTCTCCGTAACGCTTGAGCAGCTCCGCGCCGACGGTGGGGTGTCCCCCTTCCATCTCGTGGTCCGCCGCCTTGCCAATGTCGTGCAGAAAACCGCACCGGCGGGCGAGCGTGGCGTCGAGGTTGAGCTGCTCGGCAAGCAGCCCCGTGAGGAATGACACTTCAATCGAGTGCCGCAACACGTTCTGGCTGTAACTGGTGCGGTAACTCAATCGACCCATCAGGTCGATCAGCTTTTCATGCAGGCCGTGAACGCCGACTTCCTGCGCCCCTTCCCGGCCGGTCCGGCGGACATGTGCTTCGATCTCCTTCTGAGTCTCGGCGACAATCTCTTCGATACGCGTCGGATGAATCCGTCCGTCCTGGATCAGTTTCACCAGAGACAGACGTGCGACTTCGCGGCGAACCGCGTCAAACGCCGAAACGATCACCACGCCGGGCGTGTCGTCAACGATCACGTCGACCCCGGTCGCCTTTTCGAAGGCGCGAATATTGCGCCCTTCACGACCAATGATTCGGCCTTTCATCTCGTCGGTCGGAATATCGACGGACGAAACGGTGGTTTCCGAGGTATGGGCGGCGGCGTACCGCTGCACGGCCATGCCGATAATCTCGCGCGCCATCCGGTCGGCGTTCTGCTTGAGCTCTTGCTCGTGCTTGATGATGAACGCGCCGGTCTCGTTCTGCAATTCGTGACCGAGTCGTGTGAGCAGTTGCTCGCGCGCCTGGTCGGAGTTCATTCCGGAAATCTTGTAGAGCTGGTCCTGCTGCTGCCTGAGGGCTTGCGAAAGTTCGGTATCCTTCGCCTCGACCGCCTCATTCCGTTCCGCCAGCTTCCGCTGGGTCACTTCAAGCATGCGCTCCTTTTTGCCCATGTCCTGCTGCTGCTCGGTCAGCGATGTATCGCGACGATCGAGCCGCCGCTCTTGTTCACGCAATTCATCGCGAACCGAACTCATTTCGCGCTCGAGCGCCTCGCGACGCTTGATCAGTTCCTCTTTCGCCTCGAGTTCCTGCGACTTGAGAATGGTCTCGGCGTCCACCCGCGCCTGGGCCAAAATCTGGTCCCGCTGCTGATAAGCAGCCCCACGGACCAAGCGGTTAAAAAACCATCCAATGGCGGCACTGATGGCGGCCGCCGCCCCCACAATCGCAATCCAGGTTCCGGTTGTCATGTGTCGCAGTCTCTCCTCGCGCTATCTGCTGCGCGTTGAGGAACTCCCGGGGCGTGCGCGGCAATGCAAATCCGCGAAACCAGGGGAAAACGACACTCACAAGGGCCGTCGGCAGGGGACCAGAAGTTGGGTCGAGCCGACGGCGAAGTGAGCGATTCGGAACGAACTCAGGCTCCCAACCACCAAATGGATTCCACCGGTTCATCAACCGGGCGCAAAGTGGCCGCCGCCAGGGGGGCAGGGTCGGACACGACCCGGACCGGGCTGCTGCCCGAGCCTCCCCAAAAAATCGCCCGCGAGACGGCGTCTAAACGCGAGGCGTCAAAATCTGGCATCAGCCAAATCGCCCCGCGACCAGAGGCCCCCGACAACCCCACGTGCCAATCCCATGCGCTTCGGATGGCAAGCCCGCACGCCCGTACCCAGGCCATCAGCCCGAACAGGAGTGACCAAAGCGCATTCAGCATCGTGCGGAGACTCGCGATTCTGGAATCGAAAATGGAAGAACGAGAAGCAACCTGAACTGTTCGTGCGTCGTTTTCCGGTGGTTTTATCCCCCGGAGCCCCCCTGATCGAAGGTCGGTCCCCCGCCGTTGCCAGCGGTGGACTCGACAGTGATTTCAGTTGGGATCAAAGTACCCTACTCTACCAAACACCTGCGGTGGGTCAACCATGAGCCGCTCTGAATCACTTTTCGCCCCGGTTTCTCGCACGGTCCTGCATGCTCTGCATGACGCCGGCGGGAGGCGCGCGCGGCTGTTGCTGGCCCTTTCGGGTGGGGCCGACAGTACCGCGCTGCTCCGATCGGCACTTGATTGCCGGTCCGAGTTGAAACTGGAGCTGGTCGCCGCCCACCTCAATCATCGCGCCCGGGGTGAAGCCTCCACGGCCGACGCCGACTGGCTGGTCACACTCTGTCGGTCCCTCGGTGTTCCTCTGATTCTCGAAGAAATCGACGTCCCTGCCCAGGCAAAGTCGGCGGGTCTGGGATTTGAAGAGGCTGCCCGTACGATTCGCTACGAATTCCTGGACCGGACCGCCATCACCCAAAACTGCCCGTTACTCGCCGTCGCACATAACACCGACGACCTCGCCGAGACGGTTCTGCACAATCTGCTCCGGGGAACCGGAATCGCCGGCCTGAAGGGGATTCCCCGCGAACGAATGCTGCCGGGCGGAACGCGTCTGATCCGCCCGCTGCTCGCGGTCACCCGAGCCGAAATTCTCGATTATCTCGCCGGATTGGGTCAGGAGTACCGCACCGACGCGACGAACGCCGACCTCGAAGCGACTCGGAATCGGCTGCGACTTGATCTGTTGCCAAAATTGCGGGAGGAATACAACCCGCAATTGGCCAGGGCGCTGTCGAGACTCGCGACGCAGGCGGAAGACGTGCAGCAGGCAATTGCCTTCGCCGCCCGTGATCTCGCGTTCCAGACGCGCGAAAAAATCGAAGCGGCCGATTGGGGGATTCGCTGGCAGGAGCTGCAACAACACCCCAGGCATCTGCTCCGCGAGATGTTCGTCGCCATTTGGATCGATCTCGACTGGCCACGCCAGGAAATGACGTTCGCCCATTGGGATCGGTTGGCGACGCAGATCACAGTCGGCGGAAGGAACCAGTTTCCCGGGGGGATTGATGTCCAACGGTCGGGGCGATTGCTGCGATTGCGGCGGGAAGTCGATCGCACCGGGTAGTGCCCCTTGCAGAATTGCCTCAATACCAGATGGCGTCTCCGAGAAGATCGACTGGATTTTGGGGAACCGCCGGTCGTGGTAGAATACGGCATCAAGGAGAACAACATGCCACTTCGGGATCACTTTCGCTCCCCGCTCGATGACCTTTATTCATGGGACGGACTCCATGGGGGTGGCCGATGATGATGGTTCGGGAACTCATCACGGTGCTGCCGGACCGCTACTTTGCCATTCCGGGAGTTCACCTGGGAACGGTATTTGAAGTCGATGTTGGCACGTATGGCGAAGTGCCGGCCGAAACTGAGGCGCGCGAGTTCGACGACGCGGGTGGGGGAGTCGCCGGTTATGCTCCTCCGCAGCCGACATTGACCCTGCAGCCTCAACTCAGGGACCAGGATGTATACGAGGTGCGGGTGTACGATAACCGACGGAATCGGCAGCTCGTCGCCGCCATCGAGATCGGTTCTCGACGCGTGGTATCACCCGCTGGCCATCGGACAACTGCTCCCCACGCTTCCGATCTGGCTGAATTCGAGGCAGGCCGTGTCGTTGAATCTGGAGTCGTGCTACGAAGAAACGTGCCGCACACTCCGCATTCCCTGATGAATTGTCACAGAATGTCAAAGTCGGGGCGACTGTCGCTCGTTTGAACCGCTGGTCGCTGAATTCGTCGACGCGGTGTTCTCACCGGGTGCCGAAATCGTCGTCGCCACGAAGGTCCTGCGGATCCCGGCCTGACGCGGCAATCCCGCTCGGCGGGGGCCGAAGGCGGTAATGGCCTCGTCGGTTGGTTCCGACGAATTCAATTCTCCCAGACTTTCTGAGGGCTTCCAGATCACGTTTCGCTGTACGACCCCCGCAATCGAATTGCCGAACCACGTCGTCCGTCACCAGCTTTCTGCCGCTGTCGAGTTCCTTCAGAACCCACGCCTGACGCGTTTCACTGGGACCACAGCCGCCATCTGAACTGGGGACGCCACCGGCCCCGCTGGGGACGTCTGAACCAGTGCCACCGGTGCCATCGCAACCGGTGCCACCAGTGCCATCCCGGGTTTCGAGAATTCCCTCGGATGCCGTTTCCTCGGTAGGTCCCTGGTCGGCTGAGCGGTGGACTTTGACAGCGATCGTATCCGACAATCGGTAGCCTGAGTCTCTGCTGAGAATCACTTCGAATCTCCCGCATTGGATGTTCGCCCCATCCAGGAGGTTTTTGGTTATTCGGTCGCGCTGGTCTCGAATCATTCCAGAGATGCCGTTCTGGCGGCCCTGCCGATCAATCCTATTCGCCAGCTCTTCTCCGCTATAGCTTTGGAAACGGTTGTTATCATCTTTCAGCCGAAGCAGGTCGAGGAGTTCTCGAGCGTCCTTCAATCGTCGTCCGCGGCAGATATCGACGCCGCACAGTTTTACTCGGTCTGGGAAAAACTCCATCAGACCGCCCGTAAATGGCGTGGGATCACCTTTCGGCTCGACTGCCGGCACTGCGGACTCGGCCGATAGTACGACTCCCTTCCCGCTCGATCGAACTTCGTCGTCCTTGCTGGCAGATTCGACCATCGGCTCACAAACAATTGGGAACCGGTCAGAATCGGCGTAATCAATCGAATCCGGGGCTCCGCGGGCGATGTCGCACAGGCGCGGCAGGATTCGCCAGCCTTCCAAAAGCGTTCGCCGTGTGCCACCCTCAACGAGATTTGAGTGTTCTTCGACGTCGACATCTTCAATGAGCCCAAACTCGATCAGCCGTTCGCGAGTTGTGCGGACAGATTCTGGTCGACCGATTCCGTTGAGAAATCGCGCGACCTCACCGGTGGTCACAACCATGGTCCCCCGTTCCCATTCGCGTTCGAGAAACCCTACAACTCGTCGCTCGACCTCGCTCAGAATCGGCCGAATGCTGCGGAACAGCGAAATCCCCTGTTGCGTACGAATCCCGTCCATGATGGCATCTCACCCTTCTATGCTGTCGGGCCGGCTCGGGCGCGCATGCGAGAAAGGTGAGAATCGCATTGTCACGCCCAAACCGCTTGGACGACAGGTTTCGAACCCCGTCGCCCGTCCCGAACAGTGGATGATATCGCGGACTAATCGGTCGATCCATCCCTGGGTTGAGAAAGCGCTTTGCAAGTATCCGTTTGTTTCGTGGGCGACGACGTTGTCATTGCCGCTCACCGACGTCACTATTGACACCACCAGGGTCGTGGATTTCGCCGTTTCAACAAGGTGCAGAAAGATGAACGCGAGAGTTTTTGCGGCCGCACTCGTGCTGGCGATTGTTGGCAAGTGCGCGGATGGAGGCGTGATTGTGAGTGACACCCGGTTCACTCCCATCTTGAGGGCTTCTTTTCAGGGATTCCCCATCCAAGTAGATTCTTCGGGCAGGATCTATACGGTGACGTCAACCTCGACATCTGCCGCGCTTGACCGAATCAATGTCGACAACTCCGTCGAGACCCTGAATCCATCGGTGGGAGCCGTTATCGGGGTCCTGGCAGATCTCGATTTCGGATTTGCTGGAGATCTCTTCGCGAATGCAGCCGGCCGGATTCGTCGTTTTTCAAATTCGAACTATTCCGGATCAGACTTTGCCACCAGACCATTGTCGCCTGACGGAGGGCTCGCATTCGACTCCGTCAATCAACTGATGTGGGTGACTGGGGATAGCGACCTGTTTGCCTACGACGGTTCCGGGAATCTCGTAGAGACGATCGTCGGAGCGACCCAAGGCGGCCCGAGTGGCCTCGACATCGATAGCACGGGTGATCTAGTTCTTTTGCTTCGCGGCGGCATCCTGAATGGAGTGGTTCTTCCGCCAGAAATTGTACGAGTTGATACCTCTACCAAAAGCATCAGCCAGATTGTCAATCTGAAGGGATACGGATACCTGCGCGGCATCGCTGTAGGATCGAATGACGAGTTGTTTTTCACTACCTCGAATCCGCTCACTGGTCAAGGATTCATCTACCGCGTTGGCAGCGACGGAAGTGGGCTCTCACTTGTCGCCACAAATGACGCTCAGATTAACGGAATCTGTGTCGGACTGAGCGGTGACGGAACTGGGCGAGAGAGCATCTATTTGGCCGCCTCCAACACCGCACAGTTTTACGAGCTCCGTCCGGTTGCCGCAGTCCCCGAACCCAGTTCCATGACAATTGAGTTGACGTTACTTGGAATGCTGGCGACTGCCCTGCTTGGTCAACGCCTGTGGGTCGGAAGCTGCGTGATCGCAGGGTTGGCAGTGACGGACCAGCCCAGACGATGACGACTTTCGCCCGAGTTTGGGAATCGCCCAAACAGAGGATACGGCCGCATGTTCTGAAGCTGCTGTGCTGATCGAGCGGATTGACTACGATGGGCGGACGGGGGATGTGACCCTGCTGTACCATCCGGCCGGGCTGCGGACATTGATCGATAACCTCAACCAGGAGCAGGTGGCGTGAACGCGAAATTGGTTCGGATGAAGACGACGGTGCGGTCGCGGCGGGGCCGGCGGGAAGATGAAGGGAGCGGCCGCGACGGGTCAGGCGACGGAGGCCACCGGACGCGACAGGGTACCCCGTGTCGCGCGGTTGTTGGCGCTGGCCCACCACTTCGAGGGTTTGATACGAGGCGGCGACGTGCGGGACTACGCCGAACTGGCGCGAGTGGGCCACGTCAGCCGAGCTCGCCTCACCCAGATCATGGACCTGCTGTTGCTAGCACCGGAGATTCAGGAGGAAGTTCTGTTCCTGGCGCCGGTGGTCGAGGGACGCGACCCGGTGGACGAGAGGGGGTTGAGGCGGGTGGTAGGGGAACTGGAATGGCGCAGGCAGCGGCGGCTGTGGAATTCGATGTGATCAATTGATAGTCTGCCTGCGAAGCCGGTTGATTGATGCGTCTCGGTTGCCCCACCGATTCTGCGTCTCCCGGCTTCATTTATTTCAGCAAACGACGAATGGCAGTCCATAATGCCGATCCTCCACCGCCAGCGCCACCCGTGCACCTGAAATGCACGACGGGAACAGCCTTCAGTTCGGCAGAGTGCCCATCCAAAGACCAAGCTGTCGAAAACTGGACGGAATTCCACACCGACACCGTAGACATTCACTTGAATTGCGGTCATTCTTGCTCCACATCAAACTGACTTCGCAGTAACGGAATCCACATCCCTGGATCGTTCGTGGTGATGACTGACAACTCCCCATTCCTGCGCCAATGGAAACTCCTCTCCATGATGGGTTCACAACCCACAGGGCATGGAGTTGAGGAATTGGCCCGTGAATTGTCGGTCGGCATCAAGACCATCCGTCGTGATCTTGTGATGCTTCAGAATGCGGGATTTCCACTCGATGAAAAGCGTGTCGAGCATGGCAGGAAGCTCTGGCGACTGACCGCTCCAGCCCCTGCCGTTCCGATCAACTGGGAAGAGGCGCTATCGCTTTACCTGGCACGACGGTTCCTGGCGCCGTTGAAGGGGACCCTTTTTTGGCGGTCCGCCGAGTCGGCGATCGCCAAGATTCACGCTGGCCTCAACCCGTCGGCATTGCGTTATCTCGACCGAATGTTGGGTGTGCTCCACACCACCGTGCCGGATTCCGAGCGTTACGCCGACAAGTCGACCTGTCTCGACAACCTGACGTGGGCGATTGAAGAGTGTCGAGTCACCCTGCTGACGTATCAGTCGGAAAGTTCGACCGAGCCGGTGACGCGCGAGATCCATCCCTACGCCTGGGTCTTCCACCGTCACGCAACCTACCTCGCGGCCTACGCGACCGCCCACAACGAAGTGCGGCTGTACAAGGCCGACCGGATGCACGACGCGCACGTAACTGACCTGCGTTTCCCGCGGCCCAGTGGGTTTGACGTGAACCAGTACCTTGCGGGCTCATTTGGCGTCTACCGGGGGAACACGTTAGAACCCACCACCGTGCGAGTCCACTTCGCGCCAGCGGTCTCCCGCTACGTGACCGAAAGCCAATGGCATGCCAGCCAGAAGTTGAAGCCTCAACGCGATGGCAGTTTGATCGCCGAATTCACGCTGACGGCGACCGAGGAAATTCAGCGGTGGATTTTGAGCTTTGGCGAGAATGCGGTGGTGGAGTCGCCGGACAAACTTGTCGAGGAGATCCGGCGGACCATCTCGCAACTCGCTGCCGCATATGGCGTCGATTCGGCGGCGTTTCCCGTTCGAAGGCGAAAACCGCGATGACGGCAATCCTACCATGACGTTCGACGATTCGTTCAGCAACATTGAAACTCACCACTAGGAATCATGGCGGTGAATTGTTAGCCGGACGACGAAACCTTCACGCATCTATGTGACGCGACATTTTTCTGAGAGACGCAGAATGGACTTTAGCGAAGCCTTCCGACTTTTGACCCACAACGAACCTTTCCCATGGCAGTCCCGCTTGTACGATCACTTCACAGGGGATCGCTTCCCGAAAACGGCGAGCCTCCCGACCGGGCTGGGAAAGACTTCGATCATTGCCGTCTGGCTCATCGCACTCGCCAACTACCCGGATCGCATACCACGTCGACTTGTGTACGTCGTCAACCGCCGGACGGTGGTCGATCAGACGACGGACGAGGTGCAGAATTACCGCAATCAACTTCAAGGCGACCCGGCTTTATCTAGGATGACATCCTCACTGTCGGCCCTCTGCTCCGCCGATCTCGGGGGAAAGTCGCCGCTGGCAATTAGCACGTTGCGCGGCCAATTCGCCGACAATCGTGAGTGGTCGGTTGATCCCGCCCGGCCGGCGGTGATTTGTGGCACTGTCGACATGATCGGTTCGAGGCTGTTGTTCAGTGGTTATGGAATCGGCTGGAAGTCGAAACCTCTGCACGCCGGGTTTCTCGCCCAAGACACCCTTCTGATTCACGACGAGTCTCATCTCGAACAGCCATTTCAAAATCTCCTCGAGTCGATCGAGAACGAACAACGGCTGGGTGAGCAGAGCGGCGAACTCCCCTGGAGAAAGCTGCGGGTCCTGGAGCTGACCGCCACGCCTCGCTCGTCGGGAAACGGTGCGCACGAGACGCCATTCGTTCTCACTCCAGCCGACCTGCAGAATACCATTGTGCGCCAGCGTGTCCACGCGGCGAAGGGGCTGACACTGACGCCCCTGAAGGATGCAAAGAAGTCGGGAGCTGAACTCGCGGAAGTGGCGCAGCAGCATCGCGATTCCGGTGCTGCGATCCTAATCTACGCGCGAGCGGTGGAGGATGTGACGACCGTTCGCACGCACCTGCTGAAGAAAGGTGTTTGTGAAGATTCGATGGCTCTGCTTACGGGTACGATGCGTGGCCTGGAACGCGACGAATTGGTCACGAAGCCGGTATTCGGGCGATTTCTAAACTCGACTGTCCCCGCCGGAAACACGGTATACCTCATCTCCACGAGTGCCGGCGAAGTGGGAGTGAACATCACGTCGGACCATCTGATCTGTGATCTGACCCCGTTCGACAGCATGGCGCAGCGCTTCGGTCGACTTAACCGGTTCGGGACTCGTGACGATGCGACCATTACGGTGCTGCACCCGGCAACTTTCGAGGCAAATCAGTTCGATGACCGGCGTGAGCGAACCCTGCGTTTACTTCAGAATCTAGACGGCGATGCCAGCCCACATGCCTTGGCTTCGCTCGACGCGGGTGAAAGAACGGCTGCGTTCACCCCGACGCCGACGATCCTGCCAGCAACCGAGATTCTGTACGACACATGGGCCCTGACCTCAATTCGCGATCGGTTGCCTGGTCGGCCCCCCGTGGAACCGTTTCTTCACGGCCTGGCCGACTGGGATCCACCCGAAACACAAGTGGCATGGCGCGAAGAAGTTTGCATCGTCAGGGGATCGTTGTTGGAATCGCATCCGGCCAGTGATCTGCTGGATCTGTTTCCGATCCTGCCCCACGAAGTCCTGAAAGACCGCAGCGATCGCGTGTTTGACCGCCTAAAGAAACTGAAGAAGGCGATAGCGCTGCCGGATGCACCGGTGTGGATCGTCTCGGACGATGGTCTGGTGGAAACCAATTGGACGATTGCCACGCTTATCGTCGAAGACAAGTCTGTCATTGAGGGAAAGCTCATCCTGTTGCCGCCCGAGTTGGGTGGATTGAATGGCGTTGGAATGCTCGATCCTGATGCCGATTCGGAGAAATCACTCGACGTTGGCGACGTACGGGACGAGCGTGTCCGGCGCTGGGAAGACTCAGACGGAAACAATTCGGGCGACCTCGATGGGCCGGAACGCAGCAACGAGGGCCTGCACCTGATCTACGGAATTGACACTCGGCCGGATTCCGATGAATCTGAGGAACCTCTAGTCGGCCGTCGATATTGGAACTGGTACAAGAAATCTCAGGAGGGCGAGCGAACGACGGCCCGCAAACTGCCGGTACTGTGGTCAGTCCATGTCGCTGATGTTGTGGCCCAGGCGAGGAATATCGTCGGCAAGCTGCCGCTGACCGACGAACTTCGCACGTCCGTCATTCTTGCAGCCGAGTTTCACGACCACGGCAAACGCCGCCGCGTCTTCCAGAACCTGCTGGGCAATCCCAATCCGGAAACGTTGTGGGCGAAGTCGGGAGGCCGGTGGAGCCCGGTCGCGGAAGATTACCGGCACGAACTGGGCTCGCTGATCGATCTGAATGAGCCCGACGAACGCGATCGTTGCCAATATTCGGATCCGTTGGCCCGATACAACGCTCTCTCGACCGAGATGCAGCATCTGGTCCTGCATCTGATCGCCACCCACCACGGCTGGGCACGGCCACATTTCGCCGCAAACCACGCGTTGGATCCAGAACGAAGCGGTGCGGAAACCGTCGTTGCTGAGACGCCCCGTCGATTTGCGCGGTTGCAACGGCGCTTTGGTCGCTGGGGACTGGCATATCTAGAGTCGCTGTTGCGGGCTGCGGATTGGGCGGCCAGTGCGAATCCTTCCGAATACGTGGAGGTTGAGGTATGACAACTCCTGAAGCATCGATACGCGTGAACGTGGACGTCACCAATCCTGGGGAGTTCTTCGCTTGCTGCGGTCTGCTCGAACTCGCTGACCGGCTGTGGCCGGGCGCCGAAGGGTGGTTTGAATCGGGAGAGTTCTGCATTGCATGCGCTGGAACTCTCGGCTCACTAATCCAGAGTCTCTCGCGGGCGGAACTGACGCCCGTCGAACCTGACGATAGAACCTCGACGGCGATCCGCATCGGCGCACCGTTTCGGCCCTCGTTGCTGATTAACTGGTGGAGGGAGGATCAGGTCGGGACGCGTGACGGTCGAGAACTCAAGGTCTGGGCGGGTTCGATGGAGAGTTATGGAATCGCGCGAGCAATGCAAAAGACGCTGTACTCGGAAAAACTCCAGGGGGCCGACCTCTTCAATCAGGGAATGGTCGTACCGGACCCCGATTCGCCAGCCAAAAAGAAAGAGCCGTTCTACTTCGACCATCGACGTGCGCCAAACGCCCATTCCCGCGACGTCGGTTTCGCGCCGAATGACCTGGGACTCGCGACGTTGGCTCACCCGGCCGTCGAACTGTTGTGCCTGATCGGGTTGCAACGATGTTTGCCGGCCAGGACCACGCGCCCTCGAGTTTATGACTATTACACCTGGGCATCACCGACCTGTCCGCAATTGGTACCCGCTGTCGTGGCGCGGCACATCACAGACACAGGGGCGCGGGGTTACCGGTTTGAAAACTGGTATCGCACCGGCCAGAAGAAGCACAAAGCTTTTCGTTCCGCAGTTACCCTCTCTCAAGGATCCAGTCAATGAGTGACCTGACAAAATACGACCATTACCTGGGCGACGATGGCCCCGCAGCCCTGGTGATCCGAGAACACTTGATGCCCGTGGAGGGGGTAGACGGGGTCATCTTTCCGGCGACATTTGCCTCGGGAGACGGATTTGAAGGCGGCTACAATATCGATGTCGATGCCAGCGGCCGCAGTGTCGCGCTGATCGATACCGTTGGTTCCCAGGCAAATCGCATTGAACCGCTTTTCAAGGATTCAAAGTTCCGGCATCTGATTCCACAGATCGTGGTTCAGGCCGGAGAACGCGAAGTGAGCATCCTCGAGGCAGGCCATCGTGCCGGGGATGCTCTGGTGCGATGCTCTTCACTACAGCAGGAACTGCAGGGGGCGTTCAAGGCGGTTCTCAGAGGGGACGCGGTTCCCTTGGCCGCGATTGCGCCAACGTCTCTCGTATTTGGGGTATGGGATTCCCGCGACACTCAGGCCAAGCTGCCCCGTGTGATCGCCTCGACGATTCGGGCGTACAACGTCCGAACACTGCGGCGCTCTGCACAATTCAATCCCGCGACCGAATACGTCAGCGATCAACTCCTGGATGAAGCTGCGGACAAGGCGACTCGCGACGCCTACGCCGAACGGGGATTCATACACGTTCCCGCCACGGGAACCCACGGCGGCATCATCGCCGACGGGGGAATCCGTCGTGACGCGACCCTTGGCTTGGCGGCGCTGCGACTATTGCGGGCGGGCAAGGATGAGGCGAGAACACTAGCACTGCGCCGGTACATTCTCGGGCTGTCGCTGGTCGCCTTCACCCAGTCGTCAGCCACATACCTCCGCCAGGGTTGCACTCTGGTCCGCAATCCCGACAAGGTCGCGGAAAACGAATTCGTCGAAGTGCATCCCAATGGCCAAAGGGTCCCGTGCAAGATCACACCGGAAGTCGCCCTGGATTATGCAACGGCGGCTGCCGCCGCCTTCGGCGTCGGTGAAAGTCGAACTGTCCCGTTTGAGAAGGAACGGGCGAAGAAGGACGTGAAGGGAGAAGGCGACACCAAGAAGACTGGCAAAAAAGCTGCCAAGAAGGCGCCCGCAGGGGAGGACGGAAATGCCAGCTAAGTCGCTCTGTATCAATATTCGATATCTGCTGTCCCTTTCACACGGGCGCAGCGACATCGGAGAGCCCGAATGGCCTCCGTCGCCACTTCGTCTTCACCAGGCGCTCGTCGCCGCCGCTGCCGCCCGCTGGAACGAACGGGAACGTCTGGTTTCCGCCGTGGATTCGCTGCGTTGGCTCGAAACTCTCGGCCCCCCGTCCGTCGTTGCTGGTCAGGGCGTCAGGTCGACGACCCCGTATCGGCTGTACGTGCCCGACAACGTGGGGGACAAAGTGGCGAACTCATGGAGAATTGGCAACGAAGCCGACATCGCCAGCTATCGTACAGAAAAGGATGTTCGCGTCACGCATCTCACGGACGAGGCCGTTCGATTCCTGTTTCGTTTACCGCCGGACGCCGCCGAATGTGACATGCATTTCAACACCCTCCGCACCGCTGCTCGTTCCATTACCCACCTCGGCTGGGGTGTTGACATGGTCGTTGGGGATGCCGAACTGCTTGACGAAGACGAAACGCGCCGGTTGGAGGGCGAGCGCTGGGACCCGTCGCCAGACGGTTCCGGAACGCCGCTGCGCGTTCCGGTCGCCGGGACGCTCGATGCGCTCATTCGCCGACATGAGTCGTTTCTGCACCGGCTAAGCGACGAAGGGTTTCGGCCGGTGCCACCACTGACGGTATTTAAGTCCGTCGCTTTCCGCCGCGAAACCGACCCCGTGGTGCGGCCGCACGTGATCTTTCAACTCGTCGCGCCCGACGGAAGGCCCTTCGCCTATCCGCAGAGCAAGCTGATTCACATTCACGGGATGGTTCGCCATCTGGCCATTGAAGCCATGCAACGCAGTCGCCCCCCAGGCACTGACGACGATTGGGTCGAATCGTACGTGCGCGGCAAGATGAAACCGAGTGAAGTCCACCATCGGCAGTTCTCGTACATTCCGCTGCCGTCGATCGGTCACCTGCATGTCGACCCGTCGATTCGCCGCGTGATGATCGCCGCGCCGCCGGGCGACGCCCGCTGGCTTAAATTCCTATGCGATCGCTTGCTGGGGCAGCAACTTCGACCCGACCCGGTCAATGGACCACAACTGAAGACTCCCCCTCTGCTGTCTCGTCCGCAGTCGCCAGCGGTGACTCGAGCATACGTCCGCGCGTCCAATACCTGGGCGAGCGTTACCCCCGTGATCCTGCCGGGCTACGACGACCGAAACCCCGCAAAGACGAGGAAGTTGATTGAGAAGGCACTGGCTCAGTCAGCAATCGAGATCCCGTGCGAAGTCGAGTGGCGGGCGGTCTCATGGTTTCCGAAGTCTTTGTCGGCCCACAAGCACGACAAGGAGGGCCGAATGACCGGCTACATCCGTCCGAACCATCTGCTACACCAGTCTGCGGTTCATTTGCGAATCCGTTTTGCTAACGGCTTCGAGTTTGCTGGACCGCTCGCCATCGGCGCCGGCAGACATTGCGGTCTGGGACTTCTTGCGGCTCACGAAGCTTGAGCGAGTGTGTGTTGCAATCACGCACTCGGTGATAACAGGTCTAACCGACACTGTCGTTTCGGAGACTCATTCCTCCGTTCACTACCGCCGCATTGTGCTCTTACTGTCGTCGGAATCAAGAGCCGTTTCCGCTCATGGATCGGGCATGTCCCCGCATTAAAATGGGGTGTGCTGATGTCGATTAAAGTGAGTTCTGGTGTTGTTGATACGAAGTGCGATAGAGACGACACCGATGGGCTGACACCGCGCCGTTCGCAAGGCACTGAAGACGTGCCCCTGATTCCCGTGCGTATGCTTAATGAGTTCGCGTACTGTCCGCGACTCTGCTATCTCGAATGGGTCCAGGGTGAATGGGCCGAAAACCTCGAAACGCTTGAAGGCGCGTTCGGGCATCGCAACGTCGATCGCAGCGACCGCCGGCCCGTCGCCGCCGGGCAAAGTCATGACGCGGCGGGTGTGGCACTCGATCCCGACGGCGAGCCACTGAGCGAAGATGATTTCCGCAGCGACGATGTCGCCTGCCTCAATCGTTCCCGGCGCACAATCCCTTCCCGGCCGATCGATCCCTTTACACTCCCCCAAGCGGCTTCGCCTGTCGGCGCTCGCGGCCCGTTTGTCGAAGTGCTCGACGAAGTCCCCGCGGCCATTCCAACCGATCGCAATGGTGAAGGCTCCGCAGATTCCGGCTCGCGGCGACGCAGCGCCGACCCGGCCGATTCTATACATGCTCGCACGATACACCTGTCGGGTGAGCGCGAGGGGCTGGTCGCCAAGCTCGATCTCTTGGAACTCGAAGGGAACCACGCTACCCCGGTCGATTACAAACGTGGCAAAATCCCCAACAACGTGCTCGGTGCCTGGGAGCCGGAGCGGGTGCAGCTTTGCGCCCAGGGGCTCATCCTGCGTGAAAACGGTTACGACTGTCCGGAAGGGGTACTGTACTTCATCGCTTCGAAACGCCGGGTGGTCGTCCCATTCGACGACGAACTAGTCGCCCGCACACGTACACTGGTCGCACAACTGCGCCAGTCTGCGGCCGCAGGAGTCCTTCCTCCGCCGCTGGAAGACAGCCCGAAGTGCCCGCGCTGTTCGTTGGTCGCGATTTGCTTGCCAGATGAAGTCAACTTCCTGAAGACGTGGCGAGACGGCGACGCGGCCGAGGCTGCAGGACCAATGGAAATTGCCGCGGTGAGCGTTGGCGACGTCCCCGATGCAACTGAAGTTAACTCGGAAGTCCATGCACTGGCTGGAACCGCGCCAATGCACCTCGGCGAAAGTGTCGGGGATGCGCTGCTCGACTTGTTCTCGGGGAACCAGGATCCGCCACAGACCGAAGTTCTGACGGTAGTCGATCCTACGATGAACGGCGATGTCGACGATGTACCCGCACTCGTCAAACGCGGGGTTCGCAAGCTGCTCCCGGAACTCAGTCAGGCGCTTCCCCTGTACGTTCAGCACCAGGGGGCCATCGTGGGCAAGACCGGGGAACGCATCACCGTGAAGTGTAACGCAGAAGAGCTGACCAGCTTGCGGCTCATTGACGTGTCGCAGGTCTGCACGTTCGGAAACGTTACGCTCACCGCGCATGCCATCCGCGAGTTGACCATGCGGCACATTCCGATCTGTCACTTCAGCTATGGCGGCTGGTTCCACAGCCTGACGACCGGACTGATTCACAAGAACGTCGAACTGCGCATCCGGCAGTATCAGCTTGCTGGCGACTCCCAGATGTCGTTGCGGATCGCCCGCCAGTTAATCGCCGGCAAGATTCGCAACTGCCGCACGCTGTTGCGCCGCCACCTGCGCGACCGCACCGCCCCCGTATTGACGCAATTGGCCGAGTTCCATCGGCGGGTGTTGCGGGCCGAGTCGGCCGAGACGCTGCTGGGTCTGGAAGGGATGGCGGCGAAGGAGTACTTTGCGGTGTTCTTTTCGCTGCTGCCCGATAGGCCGGAGTTCGACGTCGACGGGCGCAATCGGAGGCCGCCGCGCGATCCGGTGAACGCCGTGCTGTCATTCGTGTATGCGCTGCTCACGAAAGAGCTGACAGCGACTCTGCAGTCGGTGGGCTTCGACCCGCTGCTGGGATTCTTTCATCGACCGCGGTACGGCCGGCCGTCGCTGGCGCTCGACCTGATGGAGGAGTTCCGTCCGCTGATCGCCGACTCGACGACACTGATGGTGTTCAACAACGGCGAGGTCTCGACCGGTTCGTTCGTGAGGCGGGCCGGCGCAGTGGCGATGACCGACGCGGGTCGCAAGGCTGTGATCGCCGCGTATGAGCGCCGGTTGGAGCAGGAAGTGACGCATCCGCTGTTCGGGTACCGGGTCTGTTACCGGCGAATTCTGGAAGTTCAAGCCCGCTTACTCGCTCGTCACGTGCTTGTGGAATTGGATGAGTATCCGAGTTTCACGACGAGGTGAGAGATGACTGTTGTCGTCCGATTCCCGATTCGCCTCTCCTCGTACTCGCTTTGGGTTTTCGTCATTCATTCGTCCTCCGAAATTCGCACTTCGAGCTTCATGTCTCGCCATTCCCATGCGCACGATTTACCTCATCTCCTACGACATTTGTTGCGACAAGCGGTACCGCAAGATCTATCCGCTGATGTGCGGAGCGGGGGAGCCGATGCAGTATTCGGTATTCCGCTGTCCGATGACGTCGATGGAGCTTCAAGTATTGAAGGACAAGATCTGGCCGTTGTTGAAGCTGGATGAAGACCGTGTGATGATTGTGAACCTGGGTCCGAGCAACGGGCGGGGGAACCAGTGCATAGAGTGCTGGGGTCAGCCGCTGGTGGCACCCCCGGCGCGTGCCGCCGCGGTGGTATGAACGATGTGTGCCTTCCCATGAATCGCAATCTGACGATGCCAGCTCGACTCCATTTGGACCGGTTCGATGGAATCCTCCGTATGGCAGGATTGAGATCCAGGAGTTGCGGGGTTAGACTGGACAAGCGAGTATCGCCTGCCGCGATTCTTCGTTTCGAGTGGTGCGGTGCGGTCGCCAACCCTGGGATCGCTCGCACGTCGGAAGTTGTTCCTTGGCAATTTGTTCCGTCGAGACTACTCTGTCGAAGTACGTTCGCCGTGCGCCTAGCAAGCCACCGCTCGCAATCCTCGCCGCAAGTCATTGAGACGCGGCGATTTGGAAGGCGGGCGGTCTTCCGCCCTGATGAAGGGCGGCCCCATTGAAGCGAGAGCGAAGGTGCGAAGTGATCGACTATCAGGAACGTCTTCCGCCCTGATGAAGGGCGGCCCCATTGAAGCCTCTCTGGTAGCGTGTAGTTCATGCTTC
>CAMATH010000131.1 GCA_945860955.1 Planctomicrobium piriforme | reverse complement strand
GGCGTCTGCTCCGCCGCCGGGATCTCGATTCCCGCGATGACGATCGGTTGGATTGGCTGGGGGTCTGACTGGCTCATGCGCCATACATTCCCCGAAAAACCGACTTTGAGTAAATACCAGTTTCCGAGGGGTTATTGAGCAGTTACTCGGGAATGAAGTCGGATGCCCAGGTGCTCTGCACCGCACTGTCGGTCTACGTTTCGAATTCGACACTGGCGGGAAGTACGGTTGCCGCCAGCTATGGATTCAACGTCTCGTCGTCTGGAACGGGACTGAAACAGTTCAATGTCGGAACCAATGGTGCCGCGTTCGGCGTCGCGAACAATACACAGATGTCCGTGAACCAGTTGCTCGCCTATGCGAACAGCAAATCGGCAAAAGGTGTACTGTACAGTGCGGCCAAGACCTACCTGAGCGCTTGCAACACGGTCTTTTCCTCTGTCAACACGACCGGTGACATCCTGTAGTTCGAAAGAGCCTGGATTTGAGTGAGTTTGACAGGACGGACCGATGTGGTCCGTCCTGTTTTTTTTCCACTGCCGACTTGAAGCTGAAGTTGGGTGGCCCGGCCAACCGGGCTTATACTCCCTGCTGCGGAGTACGGGACACGAGTCGCATTCCAGTCAACGAGTCGCGACAATTGCCATCTGGGGAGATACGACTCCACCAAGTTCACGAGCTGGCGGCATGCACTTCACACCGAAGCGTGATTTTTTCGACGGCGTCCAATTCTACGGCGGCTGCCTGGCGATCTGGCTGTGCCTGCTCGCCCCGGGATTGCTGACCGTTCACCTCGCCCGAATCAACACCAGCCCCAGCGGCGATCTCGAAGTTCAGTCGCAATACGGCCTCGGGACACTGCTGATCGGGCTAGGAATCTGGTTGCTGGTCGAAGCGTTATGGGGCCGGGCGGTGGAGGGTTATGAGGTTACCGAAACCGAGTTTGTCATTCGCAAGGGCTGGCGAATGCGCCGCGTTCCGATCGCGGAGATCGAGCGTGTCGAACGGATGGAACTCCCCCGTGCCGCCTTTCCACCGAAGCTTGGCTGGCGCGTCGATTACACGTTGGCGGGCAGATACCAGGGCCACGTGGACCTGGCAATTCGCAATGAAGACGCGTTCCTGGCGGCTCTACGAGTGTCCTGTCCCCGAATCGTATTTCAACCAGCGAGCGCCGGCCGAACGGAGTGATCCACCCATACGGTGTATTGACGCCCTACAAATCGAGTCCCAGTTCTTCGATTTTTCGATAAAGACTCGAAAGCCCCAGCCGCAACCGCTTCGCCGCCTCCCGTTTATCGGGCCATTGCCGCAACACGCGGCTGATGTGCAGTTTCTCGTAGTGTCGCAGCGCGGATCGGAGGTCGTCGGTATCGGGCAGAATCTGTCCGACCCCCAAGAGATCGGGAGGCAGGTCTTTGGGCTCGATCTGCGTTCCCTCACACATGATCACAGCCCGTTCGATGGCGTTATCCAATTGCCGAACGTTTCCCTTCCAACGGGCCGACATCAACAGCCGCATCGTCTCGCTGGTCGCTCCAGTCACCCGTTTTCCCAGCGACTGGGTGTACTTGGCGATGAAGAATTCAACGAGTTCGGGAATGTCGTCGAGGCGGTCGCGTAACGGAGGAATGCGGATCTTCACCCCGTTCAGGCGGTAGAACAGATCTTCGTGAAACCGCCCGTCGCCCACTTCGCGTTCCAGATCTCGCGTGGTTGACGCGATGATGCGAGCCGAGACCCGAACCGGTTCAGTCGCCCCCAGCGGCATGATCTCCTGAAACTCGATCGCCCGCAGCAGTTTCGCCTGCGTGGGGAGGGGCAGTTGTCCGACTTCATCCAGGAACACGGTCCCCTCACCCGCGTGCAGCAGCACCCCAGGCTGGTCGGTCGTCGCGCCCGAATGGACTCCCTGCCGCTGGCCGAACAACTGCGCTTCCAGCAATTCCACCGGCTGAGTCGCGCAGTGGACCGCCAGAAATTTTTCGTGCGCCCGCGGGCCGGTGCGGTGGATCACCCGGGCGAAGAGTTCCTTGCCCGTTCCTGTCTCTCCGTCCAGCAGCACGTTGCTGCTCGTGGCGGCGATCTTTCGTATCGACGCCTGGACTTCCTGCAGCGCCTTGCTCGATCCCACGAGATCCTCGAACGGTTGCTGCCGGGCGAGTTCCCGCCGCAGCGACTGATTCTCGAGAAACAACTCCCGATAGCGAAACAGGCGTTCGAGCTTGTGATGCAGGTCGTCGAACAGGACCGGTTTGACCAAGTAGTCATACGCCCCAGCTTTGAAGGCTTCGACGGCGTTTTCCACAGTGGCGTAGGCGGTGATGATCAACACCAGGAGATCGGAATTGAGCTGCTGCATCCGCCGCAGGAGCTGAATACCGTCCCCGTCGGGCAGTCGGACATCGCAAATGGCGACCGAAAAATCCTTTTGCTTGACGAGCGCCAGCGCCTCGGCGACCGAGCCCGCCTCGGTGACGATGAACCCTTCGCTGGTGAGAAACTCGCGGAGAGTGGTGCGGATGATCTGTTCGTCTTCGACCACCAGCACGTTGCGGATGCTTTTCACGTTCAACTGACCTCGCTGACAGCCTGCTCGGGAGACGCCACATCGGGATGATTGCGGACGTTGTCGCAGGTGACGTAGACACGAAACGCGGTACCCGCCGGCGACGTGCCGGCCAGTTCAATCCGCCCCTTCAAAGACAATTCCATCAGGTGCCGGCAGACGAACAGCCCCAATCCGGTGCCGGTTTCCTTCGTGGTGAAATACGGTTGAAAGACCTTGGCCAGTTTGTCCTGCGGGATTCCATGACCATCGTCACGGATCCCGCACACGATCCATCCGTCCGTGAGTTCGGTCGAGATTTCGATCTCGCCCCCCTCGTCGGTGGCGTCCATCGCGTTCAGGATCAGGTTCAAAAAAACCTGCACCAACTGGTCTCTCACCGTGCGCAACGAAGGGATTCCCACCGCGTACCGGGTGGTGATCCGTTTGCCCTTCGTGCGTTTGTAGTACTTGGCGATATTGAGCGCCGCTTCAATGATCTCGCGAATGTCGCACAAACTCTGCTGCGTGGTCGCTGGCCGACTGAAGTCGACCAGTTCCCGCAGCGTTCGTTGAATCCGCCGCAGTTGATCGTCGACCAGATGAAGCTTTTCGCGGGTGTATTCGTCCTGCGGTCTGCGGTTCAGCATCTGCACCAGCGAACTGATCGCCGCCAGGGGATTGCCCACTTCGTGCGCGATGCCCGCCGCCAGCAGCCCGAACGCCGCCTGCTTTTCCTGTTGCACCACCAGCGCCTGTGATTGCTGCAGCTCGCTGGTGCGCTGCGAAATCCGTTCTTCCAGGTGGGACTGGTTCTCGCGCAGCTCGGAGTTCAATTGTCCCAGTTGCAGACCCACCCCCTTGAGCAGCCCCGCCAGCGCGGTACACGCCCACGCGACCCAGCCCATCGAGACAATCATCACGAACAGACTCGACACCTCGGGATATGGGTGCCGGGGACTGATCAGCAGCGCGCCGAAACTCAGCGAGTGCAGCACGAACGTGGCGGCGGTCGTCGCTGGCGAATACCGGATCGCGCACACCAAGAGCGACAGGAAGTAGTAGAACCGGAATGGGCTTTCCAACCCCTGATCGAAAAAGCAGAGCAACCCGACGAAGACCGCTTCCATCAGCGAGATCGCGAGCGGCAACCGCTCGAGAAACACTTTTTTTCTCAGACTCCAGACGGTATCGAGCAGCGCATACAGCGCCCCCAGCGTCAGAATCGCGTTGATCGTCGGTCGGTGCGCTTCCGGACGCTCAACCAGATTCACCAGCAGGTATCCGACCAGGACACCGAACCAGCGGATGCGCACTGTGATCGTTTCGGCGGCCAATTCCCAGCCCGAAGGATCACGCGACGCTGGCGGGGCACTGGTGGTCACTTGACGCGAGATCCCTCAGCCAACTCCCGTTCGGGACGGACCAGCACCACTCCCGACTCATCCGAACCGGCCAGCAGCATGCCGTTGCTTTCCTCTCCCCGAATCATGGCCGGCTCGAGGTTGTTGACCACGACGATCTGCGTGCCCACCAGCGTCGCCGGGTCGTAGTGCCCGCGAATTCCCGCGACAATCTGCTTCTCGACCGTCCCCACTCGAATTTTGAGCAGCAACAGCTTGTTCGCGTTCGGGTGTTCACGTGCCTCCAGCACCCGCGCCACACGCAAGTCGAGTTTGGCGAAATCTTCGTATTTGACGAATGGGGAGGCTGTGGGAACGACTGCGGGGGAGCCAGTGGCCGCAGGCGTGTCGGTGGATGCCGGGCTGGCAGGGTTGGAATCAGACATGGAGTGGTTTCGGGTTTTCGTTTCGAACGGCGGTTCACGCTCAAGGCGCGGCGACCCGCAGTCTACTACCAAAACAGAATGTGTACCACCACGTCATCGCCCGACGCGACGTCCACGATCGGAGATTCGCAGCGGACTGGTCCCCAAATTTCCCGAAATCGCCCCGTTCTCGGTGGCAACCTGCGGTTCCCGAAGTGGGTCTGGCTGCCGTTCGATGCGGATCACCGTGGTCTTGGTCTGCGGAAAATCGCGACCTCCTGCGGTCCTCACCCGCATCTGCAAGTGCTGGGTTTGCCGCGACGCGATCGTCAGTCCTGTTCGTGGATCAAGGCTTGAGGTCCCGGTCGCATCCCCTCCAATAAAGCGAATGACGACGTCGGAATCGCCAGCGGTTCCTTTCGCGTCAACCGGATTCAGCCGACTCCGCCACTCTAAAGTGCGATTTTCATCCCGAGTCGCTCCCAACACGAATTCGGTGGACTGCCGAATTGAGGTGGGATGGGAAATCGTGCGTGTTTCGACCCAGCGCTCCCCCGGCCGGTTGCCGCGCACGGAGATCAACCCGAGCATGTCGGTGAGAAACTGTGTCGGGCCATCGGAACCCCAGGCCGACTCGAGTGCTCGTCGAAATCGAATGCGGGTCGCCCCTTCGGGGACTGACTGGGCACACCGGTCGAGGAATGCTGGAAAATCATCCAGTGCCAGTGGTTCCCCGCGGTCGGAGAGCCAGAAGCGAAACCCGTTGTCGCGCAAACCGTGAAGGCCGACCTGAGGACTCTCGCCGTCGCCAGCCGCGTGTGTGGAGTCGATCGTGACAACCGGCTGTCCGGGCAGCTCCAATTGCTGTTCAGCATTGTGGAATCGGACTCGGAATTGGGGGACAGGGGTCGTTTCCGGCGGAATCGTGCGGTGGGAAGGCAGATTCGCGTCCAGGTCCGGTCTGGTCGGCTTCCCTTCGAATTCCGGAGGAATACTGAGTCCCTCAAAGGTGATGGTGTACTCAACTTTCAGTTTCGAACTGGAAACAACCCGCCTGTCCTCGACCTGCTGTTCGAGGTTTTGTTCGACATGACGATGAAACGTCATGGTCTCGCCTGGAACCAGCATTCCCCGTCGCGACACCGGAGTTTCGCTGGCAGGAAGGTCGACAGGATCCTCCGGAAACTCAAGCTCCACAAACTCATCCGTGGCTGTTGAGGGGTCACCGGATGTGCCGCAACCAGACAGTCCGATCAGAATCCAGGCGAGCACGCCCAGAGCCCGCAATGGGCGACAGTGGTTTCGTGTGAGATTCACATAGGGCATCGCGGTCCCTCGCGATCGCAAACCGAATCAGGTTGCCGCACCGGCCTGGAAATTGTCACCCGGCGGCTGGAAGACAACGACGGCCGGGAGAATACCACCCACACCGAATTCGATGAATACCGGAATCCTCGGACACCCCACGACCTGACTACAGGAAATCAGCGAACAGGTCGTGTTCCGGCCACTCCCGCACTTTGTCGGCGGCGAGGTGGAGATACAGATCAATCGCTTGAGCCAGGTGGGCACCGTGCGGTGCCGATCGCGTATTGAACAGCGCCGCCCATGTGAGTCCATCGTGGCGTCGCACGAGAAGGGCCGCGGTGCCATCCAATGATCCGGTATGAAACGTGTTCAAGCGACCATTCGCAACAGGGACGACCATCCAGCCGCATCCCAGGTAATTCGCCATTTCTCGTCCATTGGCGTCGACCTCTCGCGCCCCTTCGGGTCGGGCCAACATCTGGGCTTTCCATTCTTCGTTCAGTGAGGGAACTGTCGCTTGGGAGTCGAGCCCCGAGGCAAACCGAACGAGATCGACCGCGGACGCAATCCAACCTCCGTGCGCGTCCATGGCTTCCAGGGACCAAGCCCCATAGGGGAGTGGCACGGATTTTCCGATTTCACCCACAACTGCCGATCCGGTGGGATTGCCGCGAACATGGTAGGCGACTTCCCGTTCGGCTCGATCGCCCTGCAAGGTCTTGCCCAACTGCATGTTGCGGATGCCCAACGGGGTGAGAATCAACTCGCCGATGGCTTCTTCGTAGGAGACGCCGGTGATTTTTTCGATAACGCGTCCGAGCAGGCAGTAGCCGAAATTGGAATATGCCGATCGTTCTCCCGGCCCGAAATCAAGGGGCTTTCCCCGCATGAATCGGATGATGTGTTCCGGTTTGGAGGGGGGAGCCACGTCCAGGGCTTTGGCGATTTCCACGGACCGAAACATGGGATCAAAGGACTTGTCGCGGTCCCAGCCGCCGCGATGCTGGAGGATCTGGCGGATCGTGATCGAATCCCAGCGGGGGTCCAAGGTCCCGCCCTTCTCGACTAAAGGTTCAACTTTCAACAGGTCGAGCAGTCGGTCATCCAATCGGAGCTTGCCATTCTGGGCCAGGCGCAGTAGGGCGACCGCAGTGATCGGTTTGGAGACACTGGCGATTCGGAAACGGGATCGAGGTTGCACGAGATCCTGCGTCCCCAATTGGGAAAATCCCATCCCACGTGTGTAAACCAGCTTTCCCTGGCGAGCGACCGCGAGGGATGCTCCCGGAACCTCAAACAACGTCACGAAGGAGGCGAGCATCTGGTCGAATGACGCCAGACGTGGGTCAATCGGCCCGGTCGCGGGGACTTTTGATTCGAATGAGGTGCCCAGTGGATCGGCGGCGAATACGCGGCCTGCGGTCACTGCGACAGCGGCCGTGGCGGACGCCCGCAAAAAAACTCGGCGTGGTCCCCTCGAAATCGGGTCGTTGTTCATCTCAGTTTCCTGGTCGCGATCTCATTGATCTCAGGATCAATGAGATCAGCGGAGGCAATTGGCCGCGTCGGCCGTGGCACTCGACACCGTGTTCTATACCACATGGAACAATGTGTGTCGCAGGTCTCCGCCCACAGGCCCGCAGCAGATGGCGACCGCGCACCGCTCCGCGTATCATCTATCGATCGTGGTCCATTCGACTTGCCCTGTTTCTCAACCCTGCCAGCGGCGATGTGCGAGACTTCCGATTGTAGCCGCCAGAGGGTTCCGCCCGCGCGACCAATGCGAGACTCATATCGCCGAGTCCTCCTGGCCGGTACCGCGATCGGGACAATCGGCACAGTAGTCGCTATCTTTCCCCCGCTGATCCCGTTCGCGATTCCCGCGATTGGTCATTGCCTGTCGTCGATGGCACCGGTACCGCTTCCGCCATTTCGTTTTTATCGCTTCGCGCTTCCGGGGGTTTGGCTCATCGCGACCGTCGTTTCGTATCATCACCCGGGGGATGAGAACGGCATGTTCATCGTCTGCCTGTTGCCCGCCGTCTGGCTCCAGATGTTCATGTCGACCAGGGGGAACGGGATCTTTCGAGACCTGTTGATCCCCGCATTGCTCGCTGGCGGACTGATTCTCACGCTGTGCGGCTGGGTTCTCGATGGGCTGCGAGTGCATCGCAAGACCTGGATCGGCGCGAACTGCCTCACCACCATGGCGTTGCTGATTTACGTCCTGTCGCAGTTTTCGAGCCTGTATCGCGCGACGCAAAAGAACGGCTCCCTGTTGGCGTATCAGTCAACCGCGGTGGTGTTGTCTCTGTATCTGACAACAGTCTTGTTCTTTCTGATCACTCCCGCCTGGCGAGCCATTCGCCCGTGGTTGTGGAAATTGGCCGGCACGGGTTCGGCATCCGCTCCGAGCGATATCGAACCCGTGCCGCGCCGGTCAGGAAGCGATACGTGACGACCGCTTCCCGACCGGCGCGGCTCTGCGACGATTCCGGGGGTTCCGGCCGCGCCGAGTCTGTCGCGTTCCGTCAACGCGCAACCCCCGGGCGCTGACAACTCGCAACGTCGCGCACGAATCGTCACGATCGGAACAATCGCACCTGCTTCATTTTTTGCGGGATTTCTGGCGTTTTTGAGTCGTTTTCGGCAGTCAGGATTTTCGGCCTCTTGGCCCGGCGTTTGCCTTTACCCCTTTCCGTGGCGCCGCGGGCGGTTTCGCGACGTCGATGGCGAGTCAATCGAATTTCCTCTGACTGCGAAGGCGGACTGCGCATGTCGTTCAACAAAAAATTCCTGCGGATCTACCCGGTCGACGGTGTCACCGTGCTGCACCTGGGTGAAATGGAAATCTGGGACGGGGCCGACATGGCGCTCCTCCGCGAAACGCTGACGCAGTTGATCAAACACGAAAAACGCCGCTCCATCGGTGTCGACATGACCTATGTCAAATACATTCCGAGCGGCTTCTTCGGAATGCTGTTTGACTGGCACGAATTGGGCACCACGATTCGGCTCTACACGCCGCAACCCAATGTGCGTCGCATGCTGTGGTTCGATCGGTTCTTCGAGCCGCTCTCGGATACCGACTACGAACTGCGACCCGCTCGGGCGAACGAATTCCCGTTGGGATTCGCTGAGGAAGAGGCGGGGATGATGCCCGGCTCGATGATGAACCTGCTGTTGACGACGGCGAACTGAATCTGGCCTCACTCGCCGCGCCGGATCCAGAGCGGTTCCGGCGTCGTCGGCTGATAGTCGCGTTCGATCCGTTCGCGAATCGATGTCGGAAGTCGCCGCAGATTCTCGTCGTACAGAATTCCCGCGGGTGGATGCGACTCAAGCAGTTCCCGCAGCTCGGCTTCGAGTCGCTCCTCGGGAATCAGTCCGAGCGAGAATTCATTGAGCCACCACGTGAAATAAGCGTGCGGGCGTAGCGCGGCCAAGCCGGTGAATCCATCCAGGACCGTTTGATCGACGCGAACCCGCGCGTGAAGTTGGTCGATCGCCGCGCGCTGCGCGGAGTTTGACCAGCAGGCGGAATCGACATCGCGGGCGATCAGATATCCCAACCCCAGTCCGACGGCGGCGATCGATCGCCGTGCGGCGATACCGCGTGACCAGACGGCGATTCCACTAGCGACCATCACCCAGACGGCGGCGATCGCGATCCCACCGAACGTGACGGGATCGGCCGCGATGTGGGAATATGGCCCCAGTTCCTGCGCGTTCCAGCCGCGAATCAGCAACCCCGCCTGCACCACGACTCCCGCGAACAGCGCCCCATCCGATGCGCGGCGCAGCCATCCCGGTTCGAGTCGCGACCAACACTCCAATCCAAACCCCGCCGACAGCGACAGGACGGGAAACCACAACAGGTAATACTGGGGAAACGTCGCCTTCACAACGACGAGTGACAGACCGCACAATGTGGCGGCCATCACCACAAATTCGCGAACCGTTGCGGTGCAGGGTCCGGTGGTTCCACTCGCGTCGGCGATGCAGCCATCGGGCGGACTCAGCCGCCCTCGAAAGGCCTGGATGAGCGCAAAGAGCGAAAAGCCCCACACGAGAAAATCGGCGACGAGTGTCGGTCGTAGATGTTCCCACGTCGCGCTCCGTACAGACCAGCGAATCAACTGAGCGACGGTCGAATCGAACAACGCCCCCCCAGCCCCGATCATAGAGAATCCCAGCCAGACGACACTCCAGAGAATTCCCACCCCCGCTGCGAGGGCCCAAACGGTCGCGGGAATCATCAACCGACCCGTCTGCCTCCAACGCGCCCAGGTCGCCGCCACGGCAAGTGCCGCGATTGGAACGATCGCTTTTTGGGTAAACAATGTCGCCCCACCGACGGCCAGCGCGAGAATCACGCGTCGGACCACGGCGCGACCGCGTGATTTTCGTTCGACGGCCAACTCGTCAACTCCAGCCACGGCGGCGTCCGTCGCCCCATGAATCGGTAAGAGACAAAACAGGGCCACGGTCAACAAGAGTGTCGCGGGCACATCCGGGCGAAACTCAATCCCCTTCGCGAAGAATACCGACGAAATCACCAGCAACAGCGTAACCAACCACGAAACGCCCCCCAGCTTCAATCGCACACCAACACGCCACACCACGAAGGCCGTCACCGTCGAACAGAGCCACATCACACCCCGCAGCAACCAGAGTGTGTCCAGCGTCGGGCCGGCGATCCAAAACGCCGGTTGGGCCATCCAATACAGCGCCGGCCCGTGGTGTTCAAAAAAGTCTCGATACGGAACCTGACCGAGCGAAACACAAAACGCGGCGTGCAGATGCTCAAGTTCGTCGGGATCGATTCCCCGGCGGGTGATCGACACACCCGCTGCGCACCAGACCAGCCCCGCCAACAACGGCAGAATTGCCGACTGCCATCGCGGCGGTAGTCGACTGCGGTTCGGCGTCATGCGGCGTCTCCCCCCAAACCGAACTCAGGAAACCGTCTACCCGGTTCAACTGGCAAACCGGTTCAACCGGCCAATCGGTCAGGTCTCGTATCTCCCGCCAACCCGGGTAGCCAGGTCGGCTCGACACCGCGCTCGCGGAACATCTGCACCAGATGCTGGTGGCAGGTGACAAACACCAGTTGCCTACCGCGGCTGGCGAATTCCAGCAGCAGATCGATCGCCGCCTCGGTCCGGGGTTGATCGAAATTCACGAAGACATCATCGAGCAGCAATGGCAATTCCACTCCGGTGGCGGCCAGGCGATCGATCACCGCCAGCCGCACCGCCAGATAAAGCTGTTCCCGTGCTCCCCGACTCAATGATTCGACGGGATGCGAATTCCCCTCGTGATCCTCAACGATCAGCCTGCGTTCGGTCAATGGCGTCCAAACCCGCTGATAGCGTTCGCACGTGAGTCGTTTGAGGTAGGCCGAGGCGGCGGACAACGTCGCCGGCTGACTCCGTCGCTCCACAACCTGGGCCTGGAACTCCAAAACGTCCCCGGCCAACGAGATCGCGACCAGTCCTTGCAAAGCGGCACGCAGCTTCTGGTCTATCCATTGCAGGTCAAACCGCAAGTCGGCAGCCGAACAGTCGTTGACCAACTGCTCGATTTCGAGATCCGCTTCCGCCAACTGGTCGTGCGCCTGCGTCAATTCCGACTCGAGTCGCCGCAGATCGGTTGCGACCTCCAGCATCTCGCGCGGCGACAGTGACTCGTCCGTCGACTCCAGGCTGTCACAGACGGCGGCGAGTTCTGCTGACTCCCCTTTCAACAGTTCCAGTTCCGCCTGCGCCTCAGCCAACAAGCGCGCCGCCGCGCCTCGTTCCGCGATCTTGGCGGCACAGGCCACGAATTCCGTCCGATCGGTCACCCCGGCCCGCAGCCACAAAGCTTGCTTCGCGGTGGCTAGAGCCTGCAACCGTCGTTTCAGTTTTCGAAGGATCGTCCGCGACTTTCGGGCACTCTTCCGCCGTTCGCGCAGCTCTAGCTGATCTTCCTGCCAGACCGCGAGCAACTGCTTCCAGTCTTCAATTTGGCTGAGCGCTTCGAGAGCGGTCGGCTGCGGCGCGGGAGTTCTCAGCGACAGGTCGGCGATATCGGTTTCCACAGCCCGCCACAACTGCTCGAGCGATTCGCAGCGTGAGGCGATTTCGTCTCGCGCCGCCAATTGCCGCGCGACCAGACCCAACCCGTTCCAGCCTTGGACCACTTCGTCCACAGACAGAGTCGGTTCCAATCCCAGACTACGCAGCTTTTCGAGCCAGGCATCTCGGGCCGACAGCAGCTCTGCCCGCGCCGCCCGAAATCGCTGCCGCAGCTTTCGCTGCTGCTGCTCGAGATGTTGCAGTTCCCGCTCCCGATTCGCCAGTTCCGAGAGCCGGGTGACTTCGGCCGCCGCGGCGCGGGTCGACGCGGTCGCCGCGTCGGCGTTTACGACGGACTTCGCGTCGATCGCCTGCAACTCCCGCCGGACCGCGTGCAGTTCTCGTTCGACGGCGGCCCGCTGTTTGACATCGAAACCCGATTGGTCGGCACGGTCGGTTTCGTATTGCGACTTGAGTCCCCAGGCGATTCCGCCAAACGCCAATCCCATGAAGACGTATATCAGGCCGGCGAGCGCGCTGGTTGTGACACCCGCCACGAACCCCCAGCCCGCGATCACGATCCCCGCGAAGAAGAACACGGCGACCGCCATCGACAACCATGCCGGTAGTGGCTGTCCCCCGTCGGCCTCGGCGGGACGACGCGTCAATTCCCTAAGTTGATCCCGCAACGTCGACTCTCTGGCTTTCAGTGCGGCCGCCTGAGGCACCACATCCAACCGGGATCGAGCCGAGTCGAGTGCCGCGTCAATCGATTCCGCCGGCAGTCCACTCCGACCATCTTCCACAGCCTCCCGCAGCTCGCAGGCACGAGAATCCAGTCGCCGCGAGATCTTTTTCAACCGGGCATGCCGCAGTCTTGCGCTCCGCAGCGCGGCCCCCAATTGCGCCAGCTCGGCCCCCGCTTCCGCTGAGTGATCGAGTCCGCGCAGTCCTTCGTCGCTCCAGTTCGCCGCGTAAACCTGCCGCAGCGACTCCAGTTCGGCCGCGTGGTCGCAGAAGCGCTGAGCGGCGGTCGCCCGCTGCCGGGCGACCTCGGCGAACCACTCTTTCTGGGCGACAAACCCCCGCAGAGCCGCCGCTTCATCCTGTGAAAGTCCCGACCGCGATTCGAAACCCAACGACTGCTTCAAAAGAGCCTGATGACGACGGGCTTTCGCTGTCAGCCGCTGTGTTCGCAGATCGATTTCGCGTAATCGCTCCAGCCCCTGGTCCGGAAAATTGGCCACGGGTGAAAACGCGTCGAGTTCGCGCCGACGCTGCCGCACCAGTTCCAACGGTCCCGATAGCTGGTTGCGCAATTCCTGCGATCGATGGCGCCGACGGTGCGTTGCGACTTCGGCTTCCAGGTCGACAACCCGCGATTGCAAACGGTCCCGCTCGGCGAAGCGTTCGGGCCGGATTTCCGAGTCGATGATTCGGAGACGTTCGATGGTCTGGCGACGCTCCGCCAGCAGACGCTTTACGTCGGCTTCCAGTTGTCCACGTTGCCCCAACCGGGAACGATCAATGCGCGACAGCTCCACCGCAGACAGAATCCGCCGCCCATCCGGACCTTGCGCGGCCTCGAAGATCTGGGCGGAAACCCGTTCCCCTGAGAGAGCGTTCAGTTCCTGAATCTCGTTCAGTCCGACGCAAAAAACTCCGTCCCAAAGCTCAGGAGATACCTCAGCCAGAAGCTCACGCAGTCGTTGTGTTCCCGACACATCGCCACTGGTCCCCCCTTCGATTTCGACCGCGTCGAGTTGGTGAGCAAGATCGGCGCGCCTCGACACCGCGAGCAATTCGTTGTGAGTCGACAACCAGACCGTACCCGCCGCCGTCGACTCCGCAGGGAGCTTCTTCAGTGACTCGGGAGAGTACCCGAACAAAACTCCGCGGACGAATTCCAGCAATGTGCTCTTGCCTGTCCCATTCGGGCCATAAAGCACACTCAGGCCGTTCTCATTGAGCGGCAGCGTCAATTTTTGCCAGACACCAAACCGATCGATTTGCAGTTCCGCGAGTTTCATGCGTCGATCGCCTCCGTGCGTACGAGCCACTTCTGTCCCGCCGCCAGCGCCTCATTCGCGACGCGGACTGGAGACAACAACGCCACAACATGTTCGAAATCGACGCGATCAAGTTCGAGCCGAGATGCGACCGGGGTGGCCAGGCCCGCCACCCCATCGCGACTGGCCTGGAATCGACTCGACAGCGACTTTTCAAATTCGTTCCACAACGAGTCGTCCGAAACCGCCTCAACGTCCGCAGCGGCGAGACTCAAAACAGATTGCGTCACCAAGTGGCCCCCCTCGCGACGCGCCGCCGTGTCGACCTCGTCCATGAGTCGGCTTAAGGCCGCGGACGTCATTTCGACTCGCTCCGACCAACCGGTCGCGATCAGATTCCATCGTGCCAGACATGTAACATCCCCGATCTCCGCGACATGCTTGCGGAACACATCGAGCATCTCGCGCTGCAGGGATTCCGGCGTCGATTGAGCATGCAAATCAACCGCCCATTGCTCCCAGCGAAACGGAGCGACCGGCAGATGTGTCAACACGGGTTCATCACCGGCACTCCACACCACAAGAGTACAGCCGCAGCTTCCACTCTCTTTCGGCGATAACCCTTGCGCCGGCCCCGGGGAATGCACGGTATTATTCCCCAGTATCAGCGTCCGCTGTTGACCGGAAAGTACTGGGGCGATGTAGTCGAGGTGGGGATCAAACGGTGCGCCGCCGACAACGGAAAACGGCGTGTCGCACACCAGTAGACGGTCGACAGCAAAGGAAATCCCAATCCCCATCCCCTGGAACGGTTCGGCGGTCGAACCCGGCAAAGGACCAATCGGCTCGCCCTCTGAATTCTCCCGCGAATCGACCAGCGTCAGCAACCGGGCGCGGTGACCCTGCGGACCGTTCACAACCACCTCCTGCGGTCGCCCGCACGAGAGGACGGAAACCCCTCGGGGCAGTTTCAGCCCGCACAGCCCCTCTTCGAATTCTCCAAGATCATCGACAACGACGCACACGGGAATCCCCGCCGTCAGAAGTCGTTGGCATGCCTGCTGAAATGCGTACGCCCCACGCACGGACCGGCCATCTTCGGGCCAGCAGTCGCCGGTGATCAGTAACAGGTCGACCGCGTGCGTGATGCAGGCGTCGACGACCCGAGAGAACGCGGTGAGGGTACAGTCGCGAAGCGACCGTCGGTCCAGACCATCCCACCGCCGCAGGCCACTCAACTGCTGGTCCAATCGCAGTTGAGAGGTGTGGATGAACCGAAAAGCTTCCATCATGGAACAGGATCCTTCCAGGCAACTCCGTCGCCCCCCAAGGGCCATGAGTCTACTGGATGCCCCAGTTTACGCAAACCCTAAAAACCCCAAAATCAACATCTTGGGGAGAAATCTACCTTGTCGGAGAAGGAGGCGGGAGTTTTCCAGCAGTGGCAAGTCAGCCAAACTCCAGCCTCTTTTTGTCCGAGGCGGTAACAAAGTGCCGATGAATCGGAGATCGAAGAATGAGACAGTGGCAGCGCCACGATGAACCCGACAAAACGACCGATTTGACCATAGACGGACGCGTAACTCGAACATCCGCCATCTTGACCCACAATCAACAAAGTTGATACGGTCGATTCTCTACCCTCCGGTTTCACCCCCGTTCGCGCAGCCAGCGCTTCATCAGCGGGACTCGCAGCCGCACTGTTCAGTTATTCTCGTCGGACGGCAATCGACGCCGCGGTCTGGACGCCCGGCGGCGGAGTTGAGTGGAGACAGATGGAATCGCCGCATCGAAAACGCCTGCTCGCACGACGTTGAAGTCAAACGACGGGTGGCGGTTACCGACCCAACCGCCGGCTGCGCCGTCGGGCGCGACGCCGCAGGAGCGTCGTCGCGACATAAAGGCGTCGACGCGACATGTGGCGTTCTTCCTTTCAGGCCCGAGACTCCAATTCCGCGCGACCGCCCCCAGCGGGCTTGCCCTCTTCGCCGCTTCGCACCAAACCAAGCCCGTCAAAATCCCCCCATCAACCTCACGCCAAAACATCGTCCACGACATGCCCAGCAATGTCCGTCAGTCGGAAATCCCGGCCGCCGTGGCGGTAGGTGAGTCGTTCGTGGTCGATGCCCATCAGGTGCAGAATCGTGGCGTGGAAGTCGTGAACGTGAACCGGCTGCTCGACCGCGCGGATGCCATGTTCGTCGGTCGCGCCGTGGACAAATCCCCGCTTCACCCCCGCTCCCGCCAGCCACGACGTGAACGCCCAGTTGTGATGTTCCCGCCCGGGAGCCTCTGCGGTGTTGTTGAACGGTGTCCGGCCGAATTCCGTCGTCCACACAACCAGCACATCATCCATCATTCCCAGGCGTTTCAGATCCTGTAGCAACCCCGCAATCGGCTGATCGACCTGGGGCGCGAGCCGGCCGTGGTCGGCCATGTTGCCGTGCGAATCCCAGTTGCCACTCGACCCGGTGTGAATCAGTTCAACAAAGCGCACCCCCCGTTCGACCAGCCGCCGCGCCGCCAGACACTGCCAGCCAAACCCGTCGTTCTGACCGCGTGCCAGACCGTAGAGAGCGAGCGTCTCGTCCGACTCTTGCGACAAATCGAGCGCCGCGGGCATTTCCGTCTGCATTCCATGCGCGGTCTCGAACGACTTGATGCGGGCCGCGAGCTGCGCGTCCTCCTTGCGCGACTCGCGGTGCGATTCATTCAAGGCGGCAAGCGCCGCCAGTTCTAACTCCTGTCGCTTCGCCGTCGAAACGCGACGCACCAGGTTCGCGACCGGTTCCGGTCCCGGCATCACCCGCGTCCCCTGATGCGCGCCGGGCAGAAAGTCCGACGCCCAGACCTGAGTCCCCGCGTACGGCATCTGGGGTGCCAGGACCAGAAACGACGGCAGGTTCTGATTGGATGTCCCCAGTCCATAGCTCATCCACGCCCCGATACTCGGCCGGGCAAACGCGAACGAACCGGTGTGCATCCCCAGCGTCGCGTTGTAGTGATTCGAATGACTGGTGTGCATCGAGCGGATGAACGTGATTTCGTCCGCTTGTTTCGCGACGTGCGGAAACAGCTCGCTGACCTCAATGCCGCTCTTCCCGCGCGGCAGGAACTTCCAGTCGGGTCGCTTCAGGAAAATTTTCTCGTACCCGGGGCGGTTGCGCGTTTCCGGATGGTCGAATGTCACCTGTTTGCCATGATCGGCGATCAACTGAGGCTTCGGATCGAACGAGTCGATGTGCGAAACCCCGCCGCTCATGAACAGGAAAATCACCGACTTGGCCTTGGCCGGAAAGTGCGGGTCGCGCGGTGCCAGCGGATTGGTCGGATCGACCGATTTTCCCAATGTCCTGTTCGCGTCGTCGGCAGCCAGCAATTCGCTGATCAACCCGGGCATCAACAGCGACCCCGCGACGCTCGACCGCAGAAAATGGCGTCGCCCGCACGATTCAGAATGTTCCCACATGATTCTAATCCAGGTAGAGGAACTCGTTGCTGGCCAGCAGGATTCGGGTGTAGGCCGACCAGACCGCCACCGGCTGGTCGGCGGGTGGAACGTCGGCGACCGCGGCGGCGTAACCGGTCAGAAACGCGTTCGCCGACTCGCGCTCACTCGCGGTGGGTGACCGTTGCAGCGTGATGCGGAACAGCGCGTTCAATCGTGCCGGGTCGTCCGCCTGAGGCAACGCCCGCCGAGCGACTTTCTCGGCTTGAGTGTGAAAAAAGCCATCGTTCAAAAAGTAAAGCGACTGCGTCGGGACCGTCGTCACCTGCCTTTGCGGCGTCGTCGCGTTGGGGTCGGCACCGTCGAACAACCCCATGAACGGATTCCGGCGATTTCGCAAAGTCATCTGATAGATGCTGCGTTTGTTGGTCTCCGCGACACCTGTGAACGGGCCGTGTTGCGAGTACGACCAGGCGCTCGCGGGGGGAACTGGATGCGGTCCCCCGGGAACCAGGTCAAGCTGCCGACTAGTGACCAGCAACGTATCCCGCAACTCCTCGGCATCGAGCCGATGTCGATCGAATCGCCAGTACAGTGTGTTGTTCGGATCAACAGCCAACCCCCGCGCGAGATCGTCCGGGTTCCCCGCGCCGACCGAGCGTCGATACGTTTCCGAAAGCATGATCTGGCGATGCATCGACTTCACGCTCCAACCCGACTCGATGAACCGGGCCGCCAGCACGTCGAGCAGTTCGGGATGTGTTGGAAGTTGACCTCGGGTTCCAAAATCGTTTGGAGTGGGGACGATCCCCTTGCCGAAATGGTGCTGCCAGATTCGGTTGACCATCACCCGCGCCGCCAAGGGGTTCCGGGAGTCGGACAACCAGCCCGCCAACTGCAGGCGACCGCTCCCGGCTTCTTTGGAGACAGGTTCTCCGCCAAACAGCTCCAGCCATCGGCGGGGGACACTATCGCCCAATTTCTCGGGATCGCCGCGCAGGTGCAGTTTGGCGTCGGCAATGGTCCCTTCGGTCACCGCGTAGGCGGTCGGTCGCGCCGGCGCGCGAGCCACCAGTTCCGCCCGATTCGCCGCCACTTGAGTCCGTCGCGTTCCGAGTTCCGCCATTCGGCTCAGGGTCGCCGCGTGATTCCCTGGGATGTGTTCGATATTCCAGCCGACGCCGTTTGGCCCGCCGGGATGAGCGTCGACAATGCGACCGGTGATTGCAACCTGACCCTCAATGGGACTGACCCAACCGAGCGCGACCGGACCATCGGGAGCCGGGTGAACGAAGAGCGTACGTGCCGGCAGTGTGGTCCAGACCTTGATCTCCTCGTCGGTCGAATTGACGAAGACCGCGGGATTGTCACCTTTACGCCATGCCGACAGACCTCCCTTGCCGGAGAGCTCGGCGATACGTTCGGGGAGCAGACTCGGGCCACCCCGCCCGTCGAGAAACAACCAGGTCGTCTTGTTCCCCTGGCGGTCGGCGTGCGGATTTCCAGCCAGAAAATCCCGGATGACGTCCTCCGTCAGATTCCACTTTCGCTGTTTGCCCCCAATTTCAACGATTTCCCATTCGATCAACGTCGTGTCGGCTCCGTAGTTCCCCGAGGCGTCGATTGTCAATTGAATCAGCTCGCCCGGCTTCACCGCGATCGACGCCAATTTCCCCCCATCGGCCTCCTGAAACAACTTCGTTCCGCCATCGGCGATTTCGCCGCGCGAAAGCGATTGGACCGAGCCGACGTTCGCTGATTGGAATTCCTTCGCCAGGCTTCCCTGGGCTTCTTCCAGTTTTTTGAGTTCAACGTCAAGCGCGGCGAGTTGTTTGTCGAACGGTTCGATCGTCTTCGCCCAGTCCGCGGGTGACAGGAGCGGAACGAGATCGCGCGGTTGTTGCTTCGCCTCGCAACCGGGGAACGCGTACCGCGTGCTGCTGAGAATTCCGTACAGTGCGTAATAGTCGGTCGCCGAGATGGGATCGTACTTGTGATCATGACAGCGAGCACAGGCGATCGACAGGCCCAAAAACGCCTTCCCCAACGTGTCGATCGTGTCTTCGATCGTCAGATGCATGTGCTTGTCGGCATCGTGGTCGAATCGACGGGCGATCGCGAGGAATCCCGTGCTGACGATTCCCTGGGCATACGCGTCCCCCGCATCATTCGCGTGAATCAGATCGCCGGCGATTTGCTCGCGAACGAACTGGTCGTAGGGCAAATCGCGATTGAAGGCGTCGATCACCCAGTTGCGATACCGCCAGGCGTCGGGAATCGGGTGATCGGTGTTCTCGCCCGCCGTGTCGGCATACCGAACGACATCTAGCCAATGCCGACCCCAGCGCTCGCCATAATGCGGCGACTGCAAGAGTCGCTCAATCAATGCGGGATAGGCCTCGGCGGAATCGTCGGCGAGAAACGCGTCGACTTCTTCCGGCGACGGGGGCAGTCCGGTGAGATCGTACGTCGCCCGGCGGATCAGCGTGCGTCGGTCGGCCGCTGGAGTTGGTTTCAAGCCAGCGGCATCGAGTCGGGGTCGAATCAACGCGTCGATCGCCTGACTTGTGGCCAGGCCAGTGAGGTCAGGAGAACCGGGTTGACGATTCAGCGGTTGAAACGACCACCAGTTCCGGAGTTCGTTTTCGGTCAGTCCGCCCCGTTTGCCAGCTCCCTCGCGCGGGTCGTGCGCCCCCCGGCGTACCCACTCGGTGAGAATGGCGATTTCGGCTTCCGCGAGCTTGCCACCGGCATCTTTGGGGGGCATCTGCAAGCCATCCCCCTCGTAGCGAATCGCCTGAATCATCAGACTTTCGTCGGCTTTCCCCGGGACGATGGGTGGCCCGGAATCTCCGCCGGCACGCCACCCCTTTCGTGAATCGAGAGCCAGTCCACCGCTCGTCTTGCCTTTCGCCGACGAGTGGCACGCCTCGCAGCGACTGACCAGAATCGGACGGACTTTTCTCTCGAAGAACTCCGCGTCGTCGTCCGCACGGGAAAGAGCCGGGCGTCCCGCGGCGCAGGCCGCTGTCAACCACAACACCATTCCCGCGAAACGACCGATTGTCGACAAACGCATCTGCATCTGGTCGCTCCCAAATTGCGAACCGTCAAACCGCGGAGAAATCCTCGGGGACCGTTTCGGTCGCCGGCCAGTCGACTTCGCCCGACTCGGCGTCTTTGTACTTCGCGAACGTTTCGCTCATCAGCTCTTTGTTCAATTGCGTTTTCCGCAGTTTGCTGGCGGCGACCCATTGCTCGGCGTTCTTCGGATCGAGCCGACCCGCCTGAACCAGTCCGATGATCATCACCAACAGGTGCTTGCAGAGGCTGCCACGCAATCCCGGACAGACATTCAGATTCTCACCGCAACAGCCAAACGTGCCGTCGGCCTCCAGTCGGCAGGAATAAAGCAAGTCGGGATCCGAATCGACGGTGACAACGCCTGTGATCGAGTCGGCGAGAACCTCGGCGAACAGATGGAAGCGGTCTTCCTTGAGCATGTCGAGCGCTTTGTCGAGCTTGCCAGCACTCACTTCCCGCTTGAGACTCTCGACAAACGCCGGG
Organism: Planctomicrobium piriforme; assembly: GCA_945860955.1. Taxonomy (GTDB): domain Bacteria; phylum Planctomycetota; class Planctomycetia; order Planctomycetales; family Planctomycetaceae; genus UBA10511. Next base: position 3,126 of record CAMATH010000131.1, on the reverse strand, counting down.
AGGTCGACCGGTTCGCCATCGAGCGGTTCTTCTTCGGTCGCCTCCGCTTCCGATTCGTCATCGTCGTCAACGTTGTCGTCAGACTCCTCGTCATCGTCACCAAAATCGATGTCGTCGAGTTCGTCGTCGAAACCGAGTCGGCTGGCTGTGGCCGACGCGACTTCTTCCGCGACGGCCGTTTTACGAACCACGAACGCATCCGCCGGGTTCGGTCCCTCACCGGACCATTTGAGGTCTTCAAACGCCTTGAACCCTGCGGGCCAAATCGTTTTTTCGTCGTGCTGCGAACTGGTGAAGGTCGTTCCGTCAATGCGACAATCCGTCAGGTCAGCACCGCGGAGATCACAATCGGTGACGTTCGAATTCGACAGGTTGGCACCCCGCAATTTCGCGCCGGCGAGTTTCAGGCAGCGTAGCGTGGACCCCGTCAACGACGTCTGCGACAGGTCGGCATCGCGGAACAGCGTACCCCAGATTTTCACGTTGTCGATCCGGGCACCAAACAGGTTGGCGTTCCGCAGGTCGGAATAGCTGAAATCCGCGCCGGTGAGATTCGACCGCGCGAGATTGGCTCCCTTCATCGCCAAATGCCGCAGCAGCGCACCCGAGAGATTGCCTCCGGAAAAATCAATTTCCAGCAGCAACCCGTCTTCTTCGCGGTCCCCTTCAGTCAGCGCGTTCCACTTCGAGAGCCCCTCTTCCCCTCCCCGCAACAATTCGAGGAGATGCGCTTTGCGTTCGGACTCCTCCATGGGGGGAAGAGCCGAAACGGCCACCTCTTCCTCTTCTTCCTTCTTTTCGGCAAACCTCGGCCGGGGGGGCGGGGGAGGCGGAACGACGATGACCGGCTCTTCAGGAGGAGCGACCCCCTGGGCCTCGCACATCGCCTCCAAAACCAGACGTTTCAACTGCTTGCCCGACACCGGACTCTTCACCGAACGGACTTCGACCAGGTCGGTTTGGAACTCGGCATCATGAAACCGCTGGGCGATCGACAAAAACGCCGGTCGGACATCGGTCGTCCGCAGCAGTTTCTGGCGGGTCTCGGTCGTCCCTTCGACCGGCTCGTCCCAGGTGGCGCGCATGTGCCGGGGACTGCACACGAGCGAGATCTTCGTCGGCGATCCCCCGCGCACAAACGACAGCGCGATTTCGATCCGCGCCGCTTTGGTGATCGCCAGTTGCAATTCGTTCAGCCGCGGTCCCACCCGACTGAGCGTGTCGACCGCTTCCGCAGGCAGATCCGCCGACTCGGCGATCGCGGGAAGGTCCACTTCGGCCAACTGCAGGTTTGAGCCGGCGAGCTTCGCGTTTTTGAAGACCGCGCCGCGCAGGTCGGCTCCGGTCAGTTCCGCGTCGCGCAGGTCGGCGTTTGTGAAATCACAATCCCGCAGGTCGGCGACGGTGAACCGCGCCCCCCGCAAGTCCGCCTTGGTGAAGATCGCCTTTGCCACCCGTGCTCCGCCAAAGTCTGCCCCCGGTGCCTTGATTCCGCTGAAGTCGGCGTTCGTCAGGGTACACAACGACAGATCGGCGTCGGGCAAAACCGCCTTCTTGAAGACCGCCCCGTCCCCCGAGCTGGCGCTGAAATCGGCCCGGGCCAGTTCCGATCCGCTGAAGTCGGCGTCGGTGATATCGCACGCGCCAAAGTCCGCCCCGTCGGCGCTCGCCTTCTTCAGTGAACTCTTGATGAACTCACAATCACCCGAAATGTGACACTCTTTGAAGACCGCGCCATCCAGGTTCGCCCCCGTCATTCCCGGAAGCCAGACCCGCACCAAGTGCGCCCCGCGAAGGTCAACGTCGTCCATCAACAGGTTCGACAGGTCGGCGTGAACCGTTTCGTCGGAAAACTGCGTCTGACGCAAGTCTTCTCCACTGAGATCGGGCCATTCCGCGTCCACTTTATGCAACAACTCACACAGTGCTGCGGCGCTCTGCGACCCTCCCGTCAGCAGGTCGACGACCTCTTCCCGAGTGGGTGCCAGCATTTGGAAGCACTCCGCCTCCGAGAGAATCTCAATTCCCGCCCCCTCCAGCTCGTTGAGGTTCTCCGCTTCCGTCCGGGCCGTGGAAAACCCAGACTTCCCCAACACCAGGAAATCAAGATCCTCCGCGATCTCGTAGACCATCGTGCCGCCGCGCAGCTTCACCAGCGACGCGACGCTCTCATTGCCCCGCCATCGATGGGGGACACCGGCGAAACAAACCGTCTGGTCGGCCAGAACCTGATCGAGTTCCACGACAGACGCCTTCTTCACCGCAGCTTTCTTCTTCGCCATGTAAACATCCGAGGGAGTAACCGCATCCGACGAAACACTCCAATTAACCCGCTGATTTCCACATGTCAACCAGTCAGGGGGCGTTTCCCGGGGAATCTTGATTCCGACCCGTTCAATCTTCCGGGATTCACCCTTAATTCGATTGGGGTGTGAATCCACGGGCTGCATCGCGTGGAGTATCATCCACAACGGCGACGGGGCGACCGGAGAGAAGATTGTAGAGATGTTGTCCACAGCTTAACATCCTACCGCCCCCCCGAGTGTACAAATATCTCATTTCCGGCAGTCCGTTATTTCAAGTCGTGCCGGTCGCGTTACCAGAATTCACAAGTACCACTGGTCAGGGTGGGTAATCACGCGACCGGAGGTCTCGTCCTGTCTCCGGGGTGGAACCGTCGCAACTGGAGTCGATGCGAGTCAATTCAACCGAAGCGCTTCCCAACATTGGGGAACCGTCATACAATCCTAACACGCTTCTGCTGCAGTTTTCAGCCCCGACTCTCGCGCGGGCTATTTCCACATCCACTGTCCATCGTGACCATGAGCGCAACACGTTCCCGAACCGGCTTGGGGTTGGTGGTTTTGCTGGGCTATTCCTGGTGGGCAATCAGCAGTCTGGCAGTCGGTGCTGTCACCGCGGAACATCGCAAAGAGATTGAAGAAGTCAAAAAGGATCTCGGCAAAGTGCCGGGGTTGATTTCGAAGAAAGAAACTGAGGAAGCCGAAAAACTGCTCGAAGCCTCGGAACAGAAACTGAAGCAGATCGCCAAAGACGCGGGGGACGATGGTCCCCGACTGGTTGGGGGGCTGCTGAAGCAAATCGAACAACGCCGGGCGGGACTGT
>CAMATH010000130.1 GCA_945860955.1 Planctomicrobium piriforme | reverse complement strand
GTCGGCGCTGGCGGGACGGTGCGGCATGGCGCCTCCTTGCAAAAATGGCAGGTTTTCCACACAAATGGACGACCTGCCATCCTGGCGCAAAATTCATGCCAATTATTCGGGGTGGCGGAGAAATTCCGAAAGTAAGTGGCATTGGGCGTTAGCCCCCGGGTTTTCAACGCCCGCTACTTCCAACTTACCCACGACTACCTCGTTCCGACGCTCCGCGACTGGCTCACGCGAAAGCAGAAAGAGACTCGCCGTGGCCGGGCCGAATTGCAATTGGCTGAACGGTCGGCCCTCTGGCAGGCGAAGCCCGAAAACCGGCATCTGCCGTCCTGGTGGGAGTACTTGACCGCTGTGGCGCTCGTCCCAAAGAAAAACCGGACGCCGGCTCAGCAGAAAATGCTGCGTACGGCCGGACGTGTCCACGCAGTCCGCTGGGGGAGCACCCTGGCGATTCTGCTGCTGATTGGAATCGGAATCTGGAATGTGGTTTCGGCAGAGCGCCAGGTCAGCCTGACACGCAGTGTCTCCACCGCTGTAGATATCGTCCAAAGCACGCGCGGCGTACTTGTTCCGGGGACGATCAAAGATCTCAAGCAACTGCCCGCTGAAATGGTGGTCGCAGAATTGCAGCGAAGAATTGCCGATGCGGTCGCACCTCAAAAACTCGGGTTGGCCTACGCACTGGCGCATTACGGAATCGTCGACGCCGAATTTCTCTGCACACAGATTGAACGGGCCTCGTCGGAAGAGGTCGACAATCTGGTGACCGCGTTTGGAAAAGAGCGCGAGCGTACTTTGACGGCGATTCAAACGCTGGCAAGTCGGGCCGAAGCAGAACAAAACTGGCGGCTCAAAACCCGTGCCGCGGTGGTCGCTCTCCATCTGGAAGACGATCGACTGGCGGCCGACATGTGTCGGATCGACGACCGCCCCGATCCCGTTCAGCGGACCCTGTTTATTGACGAGTTCGCGGTATGGCATGGGGATCTAAGAAGGCTCGCGACGTATGGTCATTCACGTACTGACCCGGCGCTGAGATCGGGACTCTGCCTGGCGGTGGGAAGTGTTTCCCAAGAACGTGTGTCTGAATCGGACCGCACTGCGTGGAACCCGGTATTTGCGAAGTTGTACGAAACGGCGGTCGACAGCGGCACGCACAGCGCGGCTGGCTGGGCCTTGCGACAGTGGGGCGTCGAGCTTCCTGTGTTGCCGTCGACAACTCAACCGATTGATGGCCGCCAGTGGTTCGTGAATTCGTTGGGGATGACGCTGCTCCGCATTGCCCCCGGCCAGTTCACCCGAAAGAACTCGGACGGCGTTGAGACAAGCGATTTGACAGTGAAACTAACTCGAGCTTTCTATTTGTGCGATCGAGAGATCAGTGTGGCGGAATTCCAAAGGTTCGTTAATGACCCGAATTGTCCTAACGGGGAAAAGCCCGAGAAGCGGGAAGGCGTCGAAACGGAAGTTGCCTCGACCCCAAATGATCCGGCGCAGCACGTCAGTTGGTACGACGCCGTATTATTCTGCAATTGGCTGAGTCGCATAGAATTACGTACACCATGCTATGTTCGGACTGGAAAGAAAGAGAACGATATTTCCGATTCGACTAAGGAGTACGATGCATGGCACCAGGTGCCCGAGGGAAGTGGTTACCGCCTGTCGACGGAAGCAGAATGGGAATACGCCTGTCGTGCTGGGACGACGACCGACTTTTCCAGCGGTGGCGATGACAAGCTGCTAAGGAAATATGCAACGATTCAAGAGAGCCGCGTCGCCCCCTGCGCGAGCAAGCTTCCGAACGGCTGGGGGCTTTTCGACATGCACGGAAATGTTGAAGAATGGTGCGATGACTTTATCACCTTCGATGTAGGTGATATTCCGTTTGGTACTAGTCGTTTCAAGTTCCGAGCGGTACGGGGCGGTAACTGTACGCGAGACAGTGAAATTCGTTCTGCAAATCGCGGTGACTGGCCTCCGCATGTCCGTAGTGCTAGCCTGGGCTTCCGCGTGTGCCTGAGTCTGTCTGAGAAGTAAACGGAGCGCGGAAACGCGGCGGTGAGCGGAGCCGGGAATGAAGACCCCGGCGGGGGCGGTTCTTTACCAGCGAGCCGAGGTACCGCAACGGACGGCGCACCGAGCCGGTTGTACAGACACCGTCCATGGAGTGCGGGATCTCGATCCCGCCTTTCGTTTTTCCTCACAATACCTCGCAGCCGGCAGAGTCGACTCCCTGCCGAGGCGGTCGGTCCCACGCGCCACATCGGCAATTCGATTTGAAGCGACAGATAAGACAGCGTTGGCAAAGAGCCGCGCAAGCAGTAAGCGATGATCGACGCCCGCTGACTGCTTGCGCGGCTCTTGCGCGATGGCGTATTCTTCAACGTGTTGGGTCGACTGGGCGATCGAAGACTTCGGCCGAGCGTCGCCTCTACCTGTCGGTTGTCGAGGGAGGATGAAGGAAAGGCGGGGACAAGGCCCCGCACTCCATGGAGTGCGGGATCTCGATCCCGCCTTTCGTTTTTCCTCACAATACCTCGCAGCCGGCAGAGTCGACTCCCTGCCGAGGCGGTCGGTCCCACGCGACTCAACGGCGTATCGATTTCCAGCGACCGACAAGACAGCGTTGGCAAAGAGCCGCGCACGCAGTAAGTGTTGCTCGACGTCCGCTGACTGCGTGCGCGGCTCTTGCGCGATGGCGGATTTTTCAACATGTTGGGTCGAATTCGCGATCGAAGACTTCGGCCGAAAGTCGCCTCTACCTGTCGGTTGTCGAGGGAGGATGAAGGAAAGGCGGGGACAAGGCCCCGCACTCCATGGAGCACCGTTGATGAATCGGAGCTTTTCGGTCGTCCGACATCGACTTCGGCTGACTGGCGGGCGCGGCTCGATGCGAACGCTTCGGATGATACAATTCGTGCATGACTGGCACCCCGCCTCGGTGCCACTCAACATCCATCGCGTCCACTTCGTCTGCTTCCTCAAGGAATCTCATGCCCGCGTTGTTTCAGCCCTTTCCGCTCAAGGATGTCGTTCTGCGCAATCGGATCGCCGTCGCCCCCATGTGCCAATACTCGGCACATGACGGGTTCCCGAATGATTGGCACCTCGTTCATTTGGGGGCACGGGCCGTCGGGGGTGCCGGCCTGGTCATCGCCGAGGCGACAGCGGTCTCCCCCGAAGGGCGAATCAGCCCGGGATGTACCGGAATCTGGTCCGATGCGCACATCGAACCGTTCCATCGCATCTCGAAGTTCGTGAAGGAACAAGGCGCGGTTCCCGGTCTGCAGATCGCTCACGCCGGCCGCAAGGCGAGCGCCAACCGTCCCTGGGAAGGGGACGATCATCTGGAACCGGGGGAAGGGGCATGGCCGATCGTGGGACCATCCGCCGTCCCGTTCGGCGCGAATCTGCCAGTCACACCTCGCGCATTGACAATCGCCGAAATCGAGGGGATTCGTGACCACTTTGCTGCGGCCGCCCGTCGCGCCCTGGCGGCGGGGATGGAATGGCTGGAGCTGCACTTCGCGCATGGCTATCTCGCCAGCAGTTTCTTTTCGCCGATCGCGAACATACGTACCGACGCCTACGGCGGCAGCTTCGACAACCGGGCGAGATTTCTGTTGGAGACACTGGCGGCAGTCCGTGACGTGTGGCCCGAGCGACTCCCGCTCACGGCGCGGCTGTCGGTCACTGACTGGGTCGAGGGAGGTGTGACGGTCGAAGAAGCGATCGAGTTGATCAAGCGTTTTCGTGCGGGGGGACTCGATTTGATTGACGTGAGCCAGGGTTTTAACACGCCCGATATTTCGGTCATCCCCTGGGGACCGGGATTTCTGGTTCCGACGGCCAGCCGCATTCGAAAAGAGACGGGGTTGCCGACCGCGGTGGGCTGGATGATTTCGGAACCGCACCAGGCGGAAGAGATTGTTCGCGACGGGCACTCCGACCTGGTGATGCTCGCCCGGGCCGAGCTGGCCGACCCGCACTGGCCATTCCACGCGGCGAAAGCTTTGGGGATGGACAAACCCCAGCAGATTCTGCCCGTTCAGTACGCGTATTGGCTGAAACGCTAAGATGCGAAAAAAGAAGCGACGGAACGCAGCGTGCGAAGAGTCGAGCTATCGCTGCGATGCGTGCGGCGAAGAAATTGTCGTGCCGATCGACTTGTCAGCCGGTTCCAGTCAGGAATATGTCGAAGACTGCCCGGTCTGCTGCCGTCCCAATCTCATTCATGTGGAATTGGAAGAAAACGGGGAAGCGAGAGTCTGGGCGGAACGGGAATGAACGGTACGTTGAATCGCCGCGCAGCCGAAACACATCCAGCGAAAACAGGGGGATTCGAACGGTTCGAATCCCCCTGTTTGGCGTTTCTGCGAATTCAGTCCGCAGTCGTTTCCTTCGGAGTCAACTTATCAGACGGCCGAGGTGACAAGTCCACCGACTCGACCTCGGTCACGAACCGGTTCGATTCCCCATTCAGGAACGCGGCGATCACATCGAACACCGCGTCACTGAAGCCGCCAACGTTGAGGATGTCGGTCCGGTCGGGGGCCTGCGTGGTCTGGTTTGGCTGCAAGTCGATACAGACCAGTTTCGGCCCCTGGATTTCTCCCTGGAGTCGCACCTGGTTCCGCACGAACTGCGTCCATTCCGTCATCACGCCGGTTGATCCCTGCGTTCCATGCACGAACGGCCGATCCTTGTAAACCCAACTCTCGTTGTCGCTCACCAGTACCACACCCGCGAACTTGCGTTGGTGAAACGCGGTATTGGCCTTGCGCAACGGCAACGAACAGTCGGTCCCCCCTCCCCCATACTGCGCCAGCCGCTCGGCCAACGCAAAAGGGGACAGGTCCATTTTCTCGGCCGATCGTGGCCCGTCCTCAAAGCGAACATCGAACGCCTGCGTATCGAAGGGAATCACAACACTCTCGGGATTACGCCGCACAAGCGCCGCCGCCAACAGGGCCGCGACATCCACACAGCGCATTTTCGATGTTCCCCCGCGCTGACCGTTACCAGTCACGGGAGCGCTCATCGAACCCGAAACGTCGAGACCGATAATGACCGGCCCCGCGAGTACTGGGACGTTTCCACAGGCGATGTCCGCCGCCCGCTGGAGCGCCTGGCGGATCGATTTGGGAATCGAGTCCGAGGGGTTCAGATACGCGGCGAAGTACTGATAGGGAAACTGCCGGGAACGACGGATCTCGTCGACATCGCTCAAGCGGCCGGCGATGTACTCCTCCATTCCCGGCACGTCGAACACGCCATGGCGCAGCAGCGTGTTCAGGTTCATGCGCAGCGCCTGCGGTCCCATATTCCGCGCGATCGCGGCCCAGACGGAACCACACTTCGCCGAGTCGGCCAGCAGATCCCAGCGGGCATGCAACCGGTCGAGGATCTCGATTTGAGTCTTGGCCTTGGTCGCGGCGCGAAACACGGCGAGCAGGCGAACCTGCTCGGGGAGATCGGCCTCGGTCGCGGGGGACCATTTTGCAGTATCCTTATCGGTCAACCAGCCGAACAGCGCCCGGCGGGAGTTGTCGACCGGCGTGGGGCGAGCCAGACGCAGCACATCGCGCAGCGCCGGGTCATGACCGATTGACGCCGAGAGGAGCTTCTCGACCGACGCGGTGTTCAACCAGCGCTGAAACGCCCGCTGGACCGACGCCGACAGACTGCGCTTTCCGAACTGGCCGGAACGAATCATCTGGAACAGCGTCTTCAACACGCGACCGTTGTCGATCACGCGATCGAAAACCTGGTGAAACAACTGCGGATCACGAGTCGCCAGAATCGCCGAAAGGGCCGCCGGCATGTCTTTCATGAACGCCTTCTCCCGGCTGTAGACTGCCAGTTTCGCCAGGAACAGGTTGTCGGGAACCTGCGCGACCAGTGACAGCAACGTCCCGAGTTGGGACTCGCCAGAGGTGTAGTAGGTTCCGTTGAAGCAACCCGTAGCGGCAAACTGCGCGAGTGCCTGGCGGGGTCCGTGAGCGTAGGCCGGTCCCCCCGCGTCGTTGCGGGTGGTCGTGCGCGGCCGAAGAGACTTCAGGCTGGCGAAGAGAGACTTGTTGGCCACGGTGGAATTCCTTTCGAAACAGTCAAAACGCTTCAACGAAGGGGTGTCGAGAGTTCGCGCCTCGCGGCACACTTTTCAGAGTGATGTACTCCCAACGGTCAGTTGAAGCGAGCGCCCCCGCCAGGAATCGAACCTGGTCTACGACCTTCGCAAGGTCGCGTGCATCCATCACACTTCAAGGACGACAACATGCGCCATCGGCCCATCGAAGCGCGCCTTCCGGCTTCGATGGTCGATGTGCGTTTCACTACTCTTCGAGTTCCACGCTCCAGTACGCCTCGCTCAGAAACTGCGACCAGCTCGCGATGCGGACTTTCGACCACGAGTAGATCGGTTGCCATTTGGGACGGACGGGGGCTTTTCGCAGGGGCATCCGCGCCTCAGCGGGAGTGCGGTTCGCCTTGCGGGCGTTGCACTGCAAACAGGCGAGAACGCAATTGTCCCAGGTGCTGGTTCCGCCCCGCGAGCGGGGCAGAACGTGGTCAATGGTCAGTTCTTCGCTCCCGGGGCGTGAACCACAAAACTGGCAGGTGTAGGCATCCCGGCGAAACAGGTTGCGTCGATTGAACGCCACTTCGCAGCGGGGAACACGTTCGTATGCGACCAGAGTGATGATCTCGGGAACGCGGACCCGCGAACGGACCGACTGCACAAACAACTCGTCCCCTTCGGGAGCCATGCGGGCCCAATCGGCCCACGTGTGCTGGCGGTAGTCGCGGGGGTCGACAATTCGGGCGCGCTCGGACGCGACCAGCGTCAACGACCGCGCGACCGAGGCGACCCCCACTGGCTGCCAGTTGCGGTTCAGCACAAGAGTCGGTCGAGTCAAGACGGCGACCATGAATCGGTTCCTCGATGGGAAATGGCAAAAATGGCCGGTCCAGGAGTCGCACCTGGCGGTTGGAACGTATGAAACTCCACTGGGCGCTGGCCCACCGGCGACAAACAACGCTGTCCGACCTGAAATGCTGCGTTTCTATCCGAGCCGTGCCCGTCCGGACGCTATTACCGCTTCCTGACGGGCGCGGCTCGGATTTACACCGCGATTTCGGCACAGGAATAACGAAACAGCCCGGCCGTCACGAGTGTGACACCGGGCTGTGAAGGCAGCTCGAATCAGGCCGGGGGGCCTGCTGTCACATTCGACCAGAATCTGTTCCGTTGAATTCAACCCTTGTCGACAACTGTTCAACATCCTTGCCGACTGCTCGCAGGGAGAGATGCATGTTGCTGGAATCCAGGAATCGACACGGGGCTTAACTTGGCGAATCGAACAGCGATTCGCGGGGAAATCGTACATTGCTGTACGAACGCGATTAGGACGCGGCAACCTTGCCATTGGTTCGCGGCGAATTTCCATTTTTCGAAATTCGATAGGACGTCGAATTGCACTGCCGACGAGTTATCGAGAGTCTTCGACCCAGACGTCGGCCGTCCCTTCGTTGTCCGCCAATTCATTCCAGGCGTCATTCAGCCGAAGGTACAACGTGGCATCTTCCTCCACGGAAATCTCGGCAGTCGATCCCAAGTCGAGGACTTTGAGAGATCCCTTTGAGTGCGCGTCTTTGGGCCACAAACGACCAACCAGCCGACCCAGCGGAAGGCCGGCATGGTAGCGAATGCTCACGCCGGCCGGCTCGCTCACCCACGGCTTCGGTTCCTTTGCGAGCAGGAATCGCCCTTTCGCTTTTAACCGGTATCGTTCGCCCGCTTTGAGCAGCCACCCGCTCGACTGCCACCCTCTGTCCGCTGTAACCTTCACCGGCTCGCCGCTTCCCGCTTTCGCACTCTCGCCGTGCCGTACATCGATCGCCGCGCGCGACAGGTCGTAACCGTGACACAGGTCGGCGGAGAACCACTCCCATTCCCGCGCCAAATCGGGTTCGCTGAGCAACCGCCGCAACTCGTCGTCTGCCCCCCCCGCTACGACGACACGGGTAGCCTTTTGAAACCTCTCGCCATGACGGGGATGCTGGTCGAGAAAGTGACACAACCCCCATGACCAGGCGTAGGCGTCCGGCTGCGAAAAACGCACTGAGGGAAGTTCTGAAACGGTCTTCAGGGACAACGGCGGGCGATCGGCGGTGTATTCCTCAATCAACTTGATTCGGCCCAGATTGGGGAAATCCGCCCTGACGTCGGGCAGGATGCGAAACTCGGTCGTGCCGTCGGAGAGTCGCCGGTGCGTTCCAAAATGTTCCGCGATGCCTTCGATATACCAGACGCGGGGCAGCAGTCCGTGTTCGACGGAGGTGGTGTAACAGTGGGTCCCCTCATGCAGGAGCAGGTGTTCGCGGTAGTAGACACTCGGCTGATCATTCAGCCAGAATTCCTGGCCCCGATGTCGACCGTGGTCGAAGTTCGGCAGATCGTCGGGAAGCAGACCCGCTTCCCGAAACGGTGCCTGATCAACCATCAGATAGCCGGTCAACTGGTATTCACTCCGTTCGCGGTCCGGCGGCAGTGGACCGAAATACTCCTCCCACGCGCTGTAGGCGGCATCCAGCAACGCAGGCAGCGGCTGTGCCTCTTTTGCAGGAAGATCGGTATACAGGATGAGGCGTTGCGATTCGTAGCGACCGATTCCCAGCTTCGCCAGCCGTTGATCGTCGTGGCGAGGCCGCCGGTCCGATTGTCGGAAGATCGACGGTGCGACTGATTTCGACGGCGGTTTCTTCGTTCTTGTCGTGGTTGGTGGTGCCGACGAAATGGACGTGGTGCTGGCACAGAAGATAACGAGGGACAGAAACGGGACGAGGCGCGGCATCGCGTGGCGAAAGGATCGCATCAAGTGGCTCGTCAGTCAGTGGAATCAGAAGCGGCGTGGAAGGGACACAACGGCTCGCGACGCTGACGATTCTATACTCGTTACGGACGATCTCCAATTCCTGACTCCCGGTGTTTCACAGCGCGGCCGGGTCTGCTACCCTTTTTTCTCCCCTTCCCACAACCTGGTCAATCGCGTCATGGAGTGGATTGAGAACCGCGTGGCGCGTGCCGCCCGCTGGTTGACAAGCTGGAATCCAGCCGATGTCCTGGTCTGGCTGTTCGTCGTGTGCGTCACGTGCGCCCTGCTTGGCCCGTGGTTGCAGCGATCGCGTGATGAATCGCGGCGGGTCGAAACGATGGACCGGTTGCGACACATGGGAACCGCGATGCATTCGTACTCCGAACTGCACCGCACATTGCCCTCGGGGGGACGGCCACGCCCCGCCGCCCCGAACCGCGCCCCAAACGACACCGACACAACACCCTCCCCGGTCCGCCCCATTCAGGACACTCCTTGATGCGGTTCCTAATCACGGCGGGGCCGACCCGGGAATATCTCGACGACGTTCGGTTTCTCACCAACGCCAGCAGCGGCCGCATGGGATACGCGCTCGCACGGGCGGCGCTCGCCTCAGGTTACCAGGTGACTTTGGTAAGCGGTCCGGTCGCGATCGCACCGCCTGACGGTTGCGATTTTGTGCCGGTGCGAACGACGCAAGAACTTCTCGAAGCGTGTGAACGGGTCTGGCCAGAGTGTGCTGGAGTTATCGGGGCGGCCGCAGTCTGTGACTACCGTCCCAAAATCCGGGCGACGGGAAAAATGAAAAAGACTGGCGGGCCGCTGCTACTGGAATTGGTCGAGACGCCCGACGTTTTGGCCGCACTGGGCCGGCAAAAGGAAAACCAGTTTGTCGTCGGCTTCGCACTGGAATCCCAAGACGCCCGCGAAAACGCGTTACGCAAACTGCGCGGGAAGCGATGCGACGCAATCGTGCTGAACGCCCCGACCGCCATTGACGCCGACGAAAATACGATTGAATTGATCGATCGCCATGGAGTCACCGCGGGCGAATGGTCGGGGTCGAAAACCGACATCGCCGACCGGCTGATTGCGTGGATCAGTCAAAACCTCATTGGCCCCGCCTCCGACGATCTCTGAATCGACGGAAACCGCGACATTGTGCCGGAGCCTCGCCCGTCAGGAAGCTGACACCAGTGACCGCTTTCTGAAGGAAGCGGCTCGGGGTAAACGCGTGTGTTCCGATCGCGTGTAGTCGCAGGGAACGTAGCCGTCTTTCTCCGAAAGACTGGCCCCGTCGCGCAGCGACGTCGTCCCCCCCTTAGGAAGGGGGGGAAGGGGGGGTCGCTCGGTCAGCACATTGACCTTCAACAAGCCCATTACGATCGTCGTGATCCAACCGCTTGGCATCGTGTCGGAATTGTGCGTGGAGTCCAGTTCGCTGACCATGCGACCCCCCCTACCCCTCCTTGCTAAGGGGGGGATGGTCGCTTCGCGACCGGATTGCGCCAGCCCCAAGTGCGTCGAGTGACGCAGTTCGCACAGCGGGCCGCGTACTGGAAGAGTGCGGGCTACTTTGCTGCCACCGCCTCCTCGGGTGGCTTTGCGAACAATCCGGTGACGACCAGCGACGTTGTCCCCACAACCAGAAACGTGTCGGCGAAATTGAAAATCGGCCAGTCATATTCCGGAAGCAACTCAACCCGGAACGGCGGTGTATACCGGATTCCGGGGATCGTGCAATCGACGAAATCTCGCACCGCGAAAAGTCGCTTGCCGGTCGCATCGAGGCAGCCGTGCAGCCCCAGACGGTCGTACAGATTCCCGAGCGCTCCAGCCGAAATGAACGCCATAAGAATCGTAGACCACAAGCTTCTGGCCTCCCCCCGGCGAAACAGCCAGTACAAGATTCCAGCAAACGCCAAAACACTCAACAGCGCGAACAACCAGGCATAACCTTGTCCCAGTCCGAACAGCGCTCCCCGGTTGAAACTGGTCCGCAAGGTGATTGCGAATCGCCCCCACAGGAACGGCGACTCCCACTTCCAGTCGCTGGAGCGGTATTCGTAGCCCAACTCGCCGAACACCCAGCTTTTCGACACGAGGTCGAGCGTCAGTAAACTCAACGCCAGCAGCGAATAGACCCACACCCGCGATCTGGGAACCGGGTTCATACCCCGTAGTCTTCCCGTTTGCGGGCGCAGTCGACGCACGTCCGCGCGTAGGGAATCGCCTTCAGTCGATTCTTGGGAATCGCCGACTGCGTGGCGGACTTCCCTTCTTTCTCGCAAATCTCGCAGATCCCATAGACGCCATCCTTGATTTTCTGCAAGGCGACGGCGATCTCGGCGAGTGTTTCCTGCTCGTTTGCGACCAGCGACAGAGCGAACTCCTGCTCGAACGCGTCGCTTCCCAATTCGGCCATATGGGTGGGACTTTTCGATTCGCCTCCCCCGTCCTGGCGGTCTTTCCCGAGCGCCTCGTCCGTGAGTTGCCGCACATCCCCCCGCAAGCGCGCCTGCAGAGCTTCCAGCAGCTCCTTGAACTCGGTCATCTCCGGCTTCTTCATGACTCTCTACCCAATCGGGCTGGTGGTCAAATTGTTCGAAAGAGCATGGCATTCTGCCGTAGTTTGTGGGCAATTGCAAGGTTTCGAGACTCGACATGTGTTCGCATGTTCCGACTTGTTCGAAGTCAATGCCATCCGGGCGTCAGGTTCCCACACGGGAAGTCCGGACACGAAATCTCCGGCAAATTCGACGCAATCGTCAAATCCTCTCAAGTCGGCAAACTCATTGGCCGATTTGCAAGAGACCGGGCGATGGTTCGCCCTCTTCCTCACCGCCGCGTCCCGTTCTCATCGCGTCCCATCATGAACCGTCTCAGTCGACCCGCCAGGCGATCTGCTGCGACTCGGGTGGGTGGTCGAATACTGTTCATCAGTGCGGTTTGTGTCGCTACTCTTGGCGTGGTCGGTTGTTCCATGACGCGCGAGGTAATCGACAACCTGATTGTCGCCCCGATAAAATTCCATCGCGACAAAGACGCCCGGCGCACCAACCGAATTCATCACCTGATGGCCCGTGAGACGTGGCACGAACTCCTGGTCGAAGGTTCGGAATACTGCGACGCCTCCCCCGATTTCGCCGACGGGTTCGAGACAGGCTATGTCGACTACCTGACTTATGGGGGAACGACGCTCCCACCAGTCATCCCCCCCCGGCAATACTGGCATATCAACCAACGCTATTCGGACGCGAATTCCGCCGGCCGGGACTGGCTGGCAGGGTTCGAATTCGGTGCGAAAACGGCTCGAGGCATGGGCATCCGCGAGGGGGCGTCCCTTCCAGCGACAGGGATCATCGCTCCAGAATTTCCTGACGAACCTCCGCGAACCTCGAAGTCACACGTCCTTCCCCCCGAGCCGGCCCCGGCGGTGGAGCGAATCACTCCCTCCGCCCCCCTCGTCCCCGTGCTCCCCGAAGAACTCGATTCTGAATCGCTCGAACTCGATGAACCGGTTCTGAGCCCGGCCAATGACCGCCCTCTTTCCCCCGATCTCGCTCCATCTGACTCACCCACCGTGAGTCCCGGCTCGGGCGATGTTCGCCTGAATCCACTGGGAGAGGGATAGGCCATGGCAACCACCGCTTGGTTCAATCGATTTCCGTTTGGGGTCGGCGCCGCACGCCTTCTGAGAGGCGCTTGGCTGGTCTGTGCCTTGTTGGCGGTTTCCCGGTTTTCCGGCTGCGCGGCCGTCTCAAACCCGGTGGCGCAGGGGATTCCTGTCCGCTTGGTTCCGTCCGAGATTCTCGCCGAGCCGCGCGAAGCGCGCGAACAGATCCCCCTCTCGTGGCTCAGCCGCGAACCCGATGGCGATTACCTGTTGGGTCCGGGCGACATTCTGGGCGTTCACATCGACGGAATTCTGGGTGACCCCAATCTTCCTCCGCCAGTGACTGTCCCCGAAGTGGCTTCGCTTCCCCCAGCCGTTGGGGTCCCCATCCCGATTCGAGAAGACGGGACGATTCCCCTGCCGCGTATTGACCCGGTCAATCTCACCGGGTTGACGATCATTCAGGCCGAGCAGGAGATCATCAACGCGTATTCGGTCAAACGGCAACTGGTGAAGCCGCGCGAGGAACGCATCCTCATCACATTGGTCCGTCCGCGTCACGAACGGATTCTGGTCATCCGCCAGGATAACCCCACCGCGACACCGTTTCAGGGTGGCGGGCAGGTTCAGGATTTCCGCGGTCTGACCAGCTTGGCGACCACGTCGATCACCCAGCAACAGGGGACCGGCACAGTCGTCGACCTCCCCGCCAATGAAAATGACGTTCTCAACGCGTTGACCCGGACCGGAGGTTTGCCCGGCCCGGCGGCCAAGAACGAAGTGATCATTCAGCGCGGGGGGCAAAAGTCCCGTCGGCGCGAAGGCTGGGCACGAGATTCGCGCGATGAGATCATTCGAATTCCACTACGCCGCTATCCCGGCCAGTCTCAAACGTTTTCACCCGAAGATATCATACTGCAAACAGGGGACATCGTGTTTGTGGAAGCGCGCCGCCCCGAGGTGTATTACACCGCGGGACTGCTCCCCGCACGGGAGATCCCCCTGCCGCGGGATATCGACATCACCGCGATCGAAGCGATCAGCCGGGTCGGTGGTCCCCTGGTCAATGGCGGAGTCAACTCAAACAACCTGACAGGTCAGCTCATCAACAACGGCTTGGGATATCCGTCGCCCAGTCTGTTGTCGGTCATCCGCCGCACCAGCGACGGTCGTCAGGTGGTGATTCGGGTCGATGTCAATCGCGCGTTTAACGATCCGCGCGAGAATCTCCTCATCGCCCCCGGCGACGTGCTGGTGCTGCAGGAGACCACGGGTGAAGCGTCGACACGCTACTTTACGAACCTGCTCCGAATCGATGCTTTCGGAGATGTCTTCCGGACTGGCTCGGGATCGGCGTCGCTCAATACAAGTTTCCCGTGATCTCGCGGTACAATCGGGATCCGTCGTCCGGTCGCTTATCTTCCGTCAGACAGTCACGATTCCCGCCATGTCCAATTCTCTCGAGCAGTTTGTCGCCGAGCATTCCCACCTGACGCGGCGGTTTTTCCTGGGGCTGGGGGCCGCTGGAGCCGCGGCTCTGGCGGAGGTCACCGCGTCGCGCGCGGCCGAACCGCGGGATCCCGGGTTGCAACAGGCGATTGACAAGCTGGAATCGTGGCTGACCGAGCCGGCGCAGTTTCGCGATGTGTCGCGCGGCAAGCCGATCCCACACTCCCTTCCGGACGACAAAAAGTCCGAAGTCGGGATGACTCGCGACACCTGGAAACTGGAGGTGATCAGCGATCCTGAACAGCCGGCCAAGATTCGAACCCCCTTCACGAAGGAGGCGGGGACCGCGCTCGATTTCGCTGGCCTCATGCGACTCGCGGAGCAGCACGCAGTTCGATTCCCCAAAGTGATGACGTGCCTCAATATCGGCTGCCCGCTGGGAATGGGAATCTGGGAAGGGGTACCGCTGCGCGAGGTCTTGTGGAAAACGCAGCCACGCGAAAACCTGCGCCGGGTCTTCTACTACGGCTACCACAACGACGTCCCCGACCAACGATTTCAAAGTTCGCTGTCGGTCGATCGAGTGTTGGAAGATCCCGTGGGACTGCCCCCGGTGATCTTGTGTTACAAACTCAACGGAGAGTGGTTGTCGCCGGAACGTGGGGGACCGGTCCGGATGGTGGTTCCCGAAGGATACGGGTTCAAGTCGATCAAGTGGCTCACGACGGTCGTATTGACCAACCTCTATCACGCGAACGACACCTACGCCAACGGCAACAACGATGTCGACAGTACGCTGAAGACATTCGCTTCGACTTTGAACGCTCCCACGCGAGTCAAAGCGGGAGAGCCGTTCGCCGTCACTGGCTACGCGCAGGTCGGGACAGCGGGGTTATCGAAAGTGCAGGTCTGGTTGCGGAGTGAGGCGACCGACTGGCCCGCCGAGGACAAGTACTTCGCCACCGCGCCGTGGATTGACGCCGAAGTTCTACCCCCCCCGGCGCAATGGGGAGGCGGGCTCCAGGATGAAGCCATTCTGAAATCCACACGCGGGTTTGACTCTGAGGGACGCCCCCTGGAATGGCCGATGCGGTTGGCGAAAATCCACTGGGCCACGCTTTTGTCGGGAGTTCCTGCGGGGAAGTATGCGCTGCATTGCCGAACGGTTGACGCGAATGGTCAGGCTCAGCCGATGCCGCGGCCATTTCAGAAATCGGGCCACGCGGCGATCGAGGAAATCGGTGTTGTGGTGGAATAAAGCTGCCACAAAGAACAGAAAGTTCCTTGTGAGAATTTGAGGAAGGTTGCCACCCGGCGAAAGTCGCTCTCGGTCAAAGTCGCATCGACGGTCTCATAGCGGGTCAGATGTCGGGGAAATGGCGTCACAGTTTGCGGGAGCTTGACGGACATTCTAGAATCCGGCTCCCATCACATTGGCTCTCTTGAGACACTCATACCTATGTCAGGCGCTCCTGTTGCGATCGTGCTTGCCGCTGGCAAAAGCACCCGCATGAAGTCGACACTTCCGAAGGTTTTGCACGAAGTTTGCGGTCGTCCGATGGTGGAGTATGTACTGGACGCTGCTCGTGGCGCGGGGGTGAAACGTCTCGTCGTCATCGTGGGGCATCAGGCCGATTCGGTGAAGAAAGTCCTCGCAAGTCAGTCGGATGTGGAGTTTGCGCTCCAGTCCGAGCAAAAGGGAACTGGCCACGCCGTGATGCAGGCACGGGAGAGCCTAAAAGACAATACCGGCCCCGTCTTCGTACTGACGGGCGACGCGCCGTTGATGCGTACTGAGTCGTTCCGGGCACTATTGCAAGACTACGCGGAAAAACAGGCCGCCTGCGTCATCGGGACCGCCGAGACCGAACACAATTTCGGACTCGGCCGTATTGTCCGTGACGGTTCCGGTGAGTTCGTGAAGATCGTCGAACAGAAAGACGCGACCCCCGCAGAACAGCAAATCCGAGAGATCAACGTCGGATGTTACGTTTTCGACTCGCAAAAACTTTTCTGGGCGCTCGATCGGCTCCAACCGAACAACGTTCAGAAGGAATACTATCTGACGGACTGCTGTGCGATTCTTCGCGATCACGGTGACCGTGTGGTGGCGAGCCAACGACTCGATATCGTGGAAGCGCTGGGGGTCAATACCAGGGCAGAGCTGGCGCGAGTCCACAAAGCGCTGCAGTCCCGCTGCCAGGAACGCCTGATGCTGGAAGGGGTCACAATCGTCGACCCGGCTCTCACCTCGATCGACCTGCGGGCCAAGATCGGTGCGGATACGATCATCGAACCGTTCACCACCATCCACGGACCGGTCGAGATTGGGAGGAATTGCCGGATTGGACCTCACGCTCATCTCGGCCCAACCGCGCGTATTCCAGACGGCGGCCGGGTCGGCCCCTTTCAGGCGATTGGGTAGATCGCGCGCTAGAATGATCACCTCGGTCTGCCGCAGCAGATTGTATATTCCACGCGGCCGAAAACGAGTCGTTTGCTGAGTAGGACGGGTCTCTGATCCGCCCTAAATCGCGGCTTATGTTTCACCTCGGTCGCCGCCGCTCCGGACGGGTCAGAGACCCGTCCAACGGCGGCCCGTGACCAATTTCGCAATTCAGGCTGCTTGGAGTCTCTTATTGAGCGCCTGAATGTGTTCCGTTCGGCATTACGGCGTTTCCTTCAACCGGATCCGCCGGTATTCCATCTGCCCGCGATCCCCCTCTAGTCCAATCGGGCCACTGGCGGGGAGGTTCAGCGCCTCTTCCAGAACTTCGCCGTTGCAGGTGCAGTGAGCCACGTTGTTCTTCACCGTGATCACTAGTTCGTTCCATTCCTGAGGCTTGTAGTTCTTCAGGTTTTTGTACGGGCCGGCGAGAGGATAATCGCGACACTGCAACTGCGGACGACGAATGAATACGCCACTGTCGGCATTGGGGGTCGCCCGGAATTCAAGTTTCAGAACGCAGTCTTTCGAGAATTCCCGCGTCGTCCAAAGCTGCTGCACGCGCCGTCCTTCCGGGGGCGTAGTGACGATCAACCGGCCGTGCCTGGCGACATACCGCCCATCACCACTCGCGGTCTTGTCATCGAACGACTCCTGCTTTTCCTGAGTCTTCTCGACACGAAATCCCCAACCGGTCAGATCGCGGCCATTGAACAGACTCACAAACCCCTCTTCCGGCTGGAAGTTGTCGTCTTCTGTTTCAACGAAGTCGAGTGTCGCCAGAACCGGTCGCAGAGCGGCGGCCCACTTGCGGTACCCTTCTTTATTCGGGTGGAGCAGGTCGGGAAATTCGGACTCCTTCGCATCCCCCTTTTCATTGGCAAACAGCGTCCAGGTGTCGATGACCGTCACCTGTTTTTCTTCCTTGAGGGCGGCAGCGTACAGGGCATTGATCTGCTGAATGTCCTTCGCCGACCGGTTCTTGGATTCGGAACTGGGGAAGACCTGGCAGACCACGACCGGCAGCTTGGGATCATGTTTTTTCAGGGCGGCGATAATGAGCTTGAGGTTGCCGGCGATTGTCTCGGGAGTCGCGTTCTCTTCGAGATCGTTCGTCCCCATCAAGATCACCACACCTTTGGGCTGGAGCGCCAGCACGTCATCTTTCAGACGGATCAGCATGCCGCGAGTCGTGTCGCCACTGATGCCACGGTTGGCGATTTTCACTCCGGGGAAACTTCCTCCCGCGTCGTCGCCCCAGCCTTGCGTGATCGAATCGCCCAGCAGAACCAACGCCCCCTGATCCTTCTCGACCCGGGCCGCCCAAACCGAACGACGGTCGCGCCACAGATTCTTGAACCAGTCATACCGGCGGATCGGTCCGCTCCCGGGCAATCCTTCGTCCGTCGCGGGGATTTCGATCGCGGCGCGGTCGGCCTTGTCGTCGGCCGAGAGCCGGCTTGCGGGGTGGGCGAAGAGGCACAGGAACGTCAGTGTGGCCAGCGCGGCCGGGCGGATGAGCGTTTGCATCGCCAGATCGTGATCAATCGACCGCCTCAATGCAAGTTATACCGCGAGCGGTCGGAAATCGGCCGATTCTGCGCGCAGAGCCGCGCCCGTCAGGAAGCGGAAACCAGCAACCGCTTCCTGACGGGCGCGGCTCTGCCAGAAAGTCTCAACACTGGCAGCGCAGGTTTATCTAAGACGCGGTGCGACCGGGCGCAAGGCTTGCGGGGAGTCGCCCGACGCGAAACAATGCGGATTCGCGTCGGCGAATTGTCGCGGGCCGGGTGCCCGCGGTGGATCACGCCGGTTTGCGCAGCGCTCAGTGGCCACCCTGAAGGACCCCCCTCGATGAAGCGGATTCTGCTCGCGTTCTGCCTCGTATTGATCTCGGCCGCCACCGTACCGGCAGCCGACCTGGAACTGAAAAAGGGAGACCATATCTGCATCGTCGGCGGTGGTGTCGCCGAGCGGATGCAGCACTATGGCTGGCTGGAAGCCCGACTGCATTCGCGGTTTTCCAACCTCGAACTCGTCTTCCGCAATCTGGCGTATTCGGGCGACGAAATTGACGGCTATCGCAATTCGAGTCACCGGTTGCGGTCGATGTCGTTCGGAACCCAAGACGAATGGCTCGCTGGCAAGTCGGGCGTTCCCCAACCCGACAAACTCTCCCCCCGCGACCAGGGGAAAGTTCGCGAGAACCGTTTCGAACTGACCAACACCCGGGCCGACGTGATTTTTGCGTTTTACGGCTACAACGAATCGTTCGCCGGTGACAAGGGTTTGCCCCAGTTCCGCGAGAACGTCGAGGGCTTCATCAAGCACACGCTGGGCCAGCAGTACAACGGCAAGTCGGCACCAAAGCTGGTGCTATTTTCGCCTGTCGGACTGGAAACGATTCTCGACCCCAACCTGTTGTCGCCCAAAGCGGTTCTCGAAACCAATCAGCGTCTGAAGAAATACTCCGACGCGATGGCCGAGGTCGCCAAGGCGAATGGCGTGCAGTTCGTCGATCTGTTCGGTGCGATCCTGGGTGAACGCACATCCGAGCAGGCGGTGACCATCAATGGTCTCCACCAGAACGCGATGGGGGATCAGTTGATCGCCGCGGTCGCCGAGCAGGGATTGTTTCCCAACGGCCCCATGCTCAAGCGGGACGGAGCGGCGCTCGAAGCACTGCGCAAGGCGGTCGTCGACAAGAATTTCTACTGGTACAACCGGTACCGGGTGACCGACGGCTTCTCGACCTACGGCGATCGCGCGTTTTTGAAGTTCTCTGAAGGCCCCGGCGGGTACGGCAACGGGTTGTCGAATTACTCGGTTGCCCAGCGTGAACTCGACGTTCTCGACATGCTGACCGCCAATCGCGACAAAGTGGTGTGGTCGACGGCGCAGGGAAAAGCGGAAAAGGCGGTGGATAATAACCTACCCGAGTTCATCCCGGTGATCAGCAACAAACCAGGGACGCTCGAGGGGGGCAAGCACCTTTTTCTGTCGGGTGAAGAATCCCTCACCAAGATGACCGTCGCCAACGGGCTGAAGGTCGAACTGTTCGCCGACGAGTCGATGTTCCCCGAACTGGTGAACCCGGTGCAGATGGCGTTTGACACCAAGGGTCGGCTGTGGGTCGCCTGCTGGCGAACCTACCCGCACTGGAAGCCGACCGAGAAGATGGACGACAAGCTCCTGATTCTCGAAGACACCAATGGCGACGGCCGGGCCGACACCTGCAAGACCTTCGCCGGCGATTTGCACAATCCGACCGGGTTCGAATTCTGGAACAACGGCGTGCTGGTGGCGCAAGGCCCCGACCTGTTGTTCCTCAAGGACACGAACGGCGACGACAAGTACGACATCAAGGAGCGCTTGATCCACGGTCTCGATACCGCCGACACGCACCACACCGCGAACAGTTTCGCCCTCGACCCGGGGGGGGCGCTGTACTTTCAGGAAGGGACATTCCACCACTCGCAGATCGAAACCCCCTGGGGGGCTCCCCGCCGTGTGGCGAACGGTGCCGTCTTCCGATATGAACCGCGCGCAAAGAAGATCGACGTGTACGTGTCGTTCAGTTTCGCGAATCCGCACGGTCACATCTTCGACCGCTGGGGTCAGGATATTGTCTGGGACGGAACGGGGGCTCAGCCGTACCACGCGGTGATGTTCTCGGGAGATGTCGATTTTCCCCACAAGCATGCCGGCCCGCCGCAGGTCTATGGACAGCGTGTTCGGCCCTGTTCTGGAACCGAAGTTCTTGCCAGCGCGCATTTCCCGGACGAATTCCAGGGGCATATCCTGGTACTGAACGTGATTGGCGTGCAGGGAATGTTGCGGTACAAGATCGACGACAAGGACTCGAGTTTGGGCGGTGTTGAGCAGGAACCGATCCTGACTTCGACCGATCCCAACTTCCGTCCCGCCGACGTCGAAGTCGGTCCGGACGGGGCGATTTACTTCGTTGACTGGATGAACCCAATCATCGGGCACATGCAGCACAATCTGCGTGACCCCAGTCGCGATCAGACGCATGGCCGCGTCTACCGCGTGCGGCACGCGACGCGTGATCTGGTGAAGCCGGTGAAGATCGCCGGGGAACCGGTCGAAAAACTGCTCGACCTGCTCAAATCGAAGGAAGACCGCGTGCGCGCCCGGGCCCGCATCGAGCTGAGTGGTCGCCCCACTGCCGAGGTGACGGCCGCCGCCGCCAAGTGGCTCGCCAGCCTCAACAAGGCCGACGCCGACTACGAACACCACCGGCTCGAAGGACTGTGGCTGTTCCAGAGTCACAATGTCGTGAACCAGGATCTGCTGCGGGCCGTATTGAAGTCCCCCGACATCCACGCCCGGTCGGCGGCGACCCGCGTCCTGACGGCGTGGCGTGACCGCGTTCCCGACACGCTGGAGCTGCTGCAGCAGCAGGTCAATGATGACAGTTCCCGGGTGCGTCTGATCGCGATCTGGGGGCTTAGCTTCTTCCACGGTGCCGAGGCGAGCCGCGCCGCCGAGATCGTGGTCGAGGCGCTGTTGAAGCCGGACGACGTCTACATCAAGCATGTGCTGTCGGAGACGAACAAGACGCTCGACCGCCGAATTCAGGCGGCCGGCGGCAAATAGTACCTGTCACGGTGTGACGCAAAAAACAGGGCGTCTCGCGACTGTCGCGGGACGCCCTTTTGCGTTGCTGCAATGCCCCGTAAGGCGAACGGGGAGCGTTAGCTCCCTGGTCAACTTCGAGTTGACTCACCCATTGCTGCTTCATCGACAAGCAGCAATTTGCCAACTCGAGGCACTTTCACAATCTGGCACCTCACTCCGTTGGCAAACCCGCTGCCTGGCGCGCTGTCTGACGAATCTCACGCATTTTCACCGGGTCCGCCTGGATTTTCGCCACTCGGTCTCGATACGCCGTGTATCGCTCGGCGGCATGCAGCGGAACGGCGACCACCTTGCGATAAAACAACTCGCGACGCGCGAGCTCCACCGTGCCCTGGACGAACAATAGTCCCATCGCGCACAGAGTGGCGAACAGCAGTGCCTCCGCCGCGTAGAAATTCAGCATCTGTCGCGCCGCCAGGTCATCTTGTGTGAGCCAAGATTTCGGGTACAGCGTCAGTCGCACCATTCGAGGCAGCTTCGCTCCCGGGGTGCGCCGAATTTCCCGGTGAATGCACACTGTCATCGCCGCCAGGACCGAGATCAGACAACCCAGAACAACTTCCACCCAAAGATTCTCCAAAGCCCAATAGACTGCGTCAGTCCAATGGATTGTCTCAAATCGCTGGAGATCCAACGCAGGTTGCCGTTGTAACCAGTCGTTGGCGCGCGTCGCCGCAGCACCTGCGGCGTACCATTGAAGGATTCCCGTGGGTATCAAAAAGGCGCTCGCGACAATGGCGAGGTGCGTTTTGGAGAGCGTTCCCCGGTCCCGCGACCCCCATAGTGAGCGAAACACCAGGTAGGTCCCCAGAAAGGTGATCCCCAGGACCAGGCAGGTTCCCCAAGGGAGAGTGCGTCCCGGTGGATCACACCAGTTCAAAATCGCCTCCGATGCGAAGGGGCCGAAGTGGAAGAGCCCCAGGAGGCCCCAGATCAACAGTCCCCAAAAGCAGAGTCGGCCGGGCACACGACTGTTTCGCATGCGTTGCTGAAAACGCGTCGAAACCAACGCGACCAGCGCCGCAAGGAGCACGAACGGAGACCACATGAGAAGCGTGAGGGCGAACAGGCGGATTGGCAGGTTCCAATGAATGACGTCTGTCGCCAGAAACACCAGGAATACGGCGACTCCTCCTCCTGCCGCCGCAATTGCCAGCCGGCCCGGCCTTGCGATTCGCCAGTTCACGACCAAGCCATGTCGCTGGGCGTAGGGTCGCGTTGCGCGACCCAGCCCCCAGGTGATGGGAATCAGTGCGGTCAAGAGTGGCAACAGCACCGCGGCGTGATGATCCGGCTCGCGCCATTGGAACCACAGACCATCCACAAACGCCGCCTGTAGAATCAACGAGGCGACTGTCACTTCGCAAGCCGTGTGGCGAATAGCGATGATCTGTGACGGTTCAAAACCCTCACCGGCGAACCAACTCGACTTGGGGGAATTCACCAGTTGCAGCATAACCTCGGCCTGCGAATCGCAAAACGACCACGCGGTCGATTCCGTCCCGCACCGTCCCGTGCCGTTTGCGACTTGGTCCGCCAGGCACTTCCGAACACGAAATTCTTCCATGACCCCGACTACGTCGCCACAAAGTACCCGTTCGTTCAAGAAGCAGTCGCGCCACATGCCACTGTAAAAAAACGGCAGAAAGAATTCGATTTCGTTATCGAGAAGGAAGACCGCCAGTCGTTCCGATTGGTAGCCCGTCGGCAAAGAGGACTCCCGCAGAAAATTGTGGAAATCACGCCCTCGCGTATTGCTGAATGCGAACTGTTGCTTGACCAGGCCCCGTTCAAACGCCTCGTACCCGCGCAAGAACAGCTCGTCATCCTCGATCGCAACCAGCTCGATTTGTTCGTGGACGTCGCCAGGCGAAACCACGGTAACGGTACTCGACGAATTCTCCCACATCAGCAACGCGGCCGTGTAATCGTACAGCGCGTTGTCGGGGTCGCGTTCGGCCCCTTCCCTCAACAAAAGGAGGACACTTTCGAGTTCTCCGCGGGTATTGCGAAAACCAGGATCGTGAAATATCGAAGACGTCCAGAACTCAGCAAAGTTACGCCAGATCTGGACGTCGTTTGGAGAGAGTTGCGTGGCGCGAATCGCCAGCTCGATCGATCTTTTTTCGCACGCGTTGCGAAAAGTTTCAGAATCCTTCCCTGAGGGAGCACGCAGGGGATTACTTAAACTCAATCGCCCCAAATTGATTTTTTTCAACGCCCAGGCGGCCCCCATCAGTCGTTCGGCGGTTTCCGGGTTCGCCGTCAGGATGCGGTCCACCTCGGCCAGCCAGAATTCCGCTTGAATTTGCCCCGACCGCGACGCGTATTGTGGTGGTTCGGGAGTGAGCCAACTCCATGTGGCGGCTCCAAGAAACTCTTGGAACGACTCGTATCCCGTGTGGGAAAATCCAACCGCCAACCCAAACGCCACCACCGCCCCCAGCAACACGAATCGACCAGCAGGCCGAATCAGTCGTGGAGCGGAACTGGGGGGCGAGTTCATGGCGACCGGACGCGAGGCAGGGAATTCACGTCATTCCAACATACGTGGGCCGGTGGCGTGGTGCCAGTCCATGACTTCGTCACGTGGCGCGTGAGCCGGCAATGGGTCACCCAAAGATTTTTGCATTGATCCACGCTTAGGGTAAATACTCCAAGCGGCCAAAACGCGACATCACACCCGAGCGGGATGGGGGCTTGGGTATGCCGTTTGGCGGTTGGTGTTAATGACGGCCCCATTCGCCTTGAGCGGATGGGGAGAAAGATCGTTGGCTAACTCCAAGCTGCATTGTGCGATCCAGACCCCATCCACACGAGGGGTCTGTCGTTTTAGTCAAAAAAAGCGAGATTTCCCCCTTGACAACATGAATATACATTAGTATACTTATGCGACGACGTGGGTGGGACTGGCCACCACGCCTGGAATTGTGTGCAGGAGAGGGATACATGTTCGAGTACTGGG
>CAMATH010000129.1 GCA_945860955.1 Planctomicrobium piriforme | reverse complement strand
CCTTCGTCGAAATCGAGACCAAGGTCTCGCCGCGAGGTCTCCATCACCGAGCGAAACAACTGGGCCGCCGAATCGAGTTTGTCGGCCGACGGACCGTCGGCGCTGGCAGGACGGTGCGGCATGGCGCCTCCTTGCAAAAATGGCAGGTTTTCCACACAAATGGACGACCTGCCATCCTGGCGCAAAATTCATGCCAATTATTCGGGGTGGCGGAGAAATTCCGAAAGTAAGTGGCATTGGGCGGACGCCGGTCGGTTCGCTTGGGTTCGTTCGGCCTTGAGGCGGCTGCAGAGTCGGTGGACCCGCGCACGCCGCATTCAGCGCAGCACCAGAGACACGCCTCTCCGCAAAGCCCCCCCCTGCCCCGTCACTCTCCAAAGTACTTCTTCACAATCCACTCCGGTTGCCACTGATCTGGCTCCCGTTTCCTGCCGGTCAGGTCGATCTTCTGCAAGGGAGTGCTGTTCGCGGGGATTTCGAGTTTGTCTCCCACCAGTGCCTGCCAGTCAGACATCGCTTTCCGCAGGCGTATGACATGTTCCGCGTTAGCGGGGTTGTCGATGACGTTGCGAATCTCGTTGGGGTCGTTGTCCAGGTCGAACATCTGCAAATAGCCGACTTTGGGATAGGCGATCAACTTCCAGCGTTCGTCGCGGATCGACCGTTGGATCTCAAGGAACGGAAGAAAGACGGTGTCGCGAACCCGGGGAGTCTTTCCTTCCCAAACGGGTCGCAGGCTGAAACCGGCCAATCCCTTGGGGGGAGTGACTCCCACGACGTCGCACAGTGTGGGGAACAGGTCCAACAGATAGGTGAACGCTTGTGACGATTGTCCCCGGGGGACACCCAGACCGGAAATGATCAGCGGCGTCCGCATGCTGTGTTCGAACACGCTTTGTTTGCCGAGCAGTCCATGGCTCCCCAGAGCGAGTCCGTTGTCGGCCGTGTAAACGATCAGCGTGTTGTCGGCCTGCCCCGATTCCCGCAATGCCGCCAGGATCCGGCCGATCTCGCGATCCATATGGGTGATCATCCCGTAATACTCGGCGAGCTGATCCCGGATCATCGCATCCGTCCGCGGCCATGCTCCGAGATTCTCGTCGCGGCCCCCTTTCATGTGGCCATTGTCGAACGGAAGCTGGGGGAGAAAGTTCGGCGGGAGTGGCGGAAGATGTTTGTAATAGTGGTCGCGAAACTCCTGGGGCGGCTGTCGCGGATCGTGGGGGGCGGTGAACGCCACATAGGCGAAAAACGGAACCTTCGGGTCGTGCGACTTCAGGAATTCAACCGCCGAGTCGGCAAACAGTTCGCTCGAGAACTTTTCACCGACCCGTTCGGCGGACAAGGTTCCGTCAGGCTGCAAATCGCGCACGGGAACTTTGGTATGGTCCGACATACCGCCAAACATCGCGGTCTTTCCCCGCTGAAACGCCCGGCGGTACGAATCCTGTCCGTTGTGCCATTTGCCTGTCCCGAACGTGACGTAGCCGTTTTCCCGAAGCAGTTCCGGCAGCAGCTTCGCCCCGTCAATCGTCGCGACATTCAGGTCGAACCAGGTCTTGCCGCTCATCAGCATGGCCCGGCTCGGAACACAAACGGCACCGCTGTTGCCACCGAATGTGTAATTGTGGTGAAAGCTGAATCCCGAACGAACCAGCCCGTCGATATGCGGCGTGTCGATGTGGGAATTCCCATGAGCGGCAATCGTGTCGGCCCGCTGGTCGTCGGCGAACAGAAACAGAATGTTCGGCCGGTCGGCGGCCGCCACGAATGACTGAAAGACGCACAGCAGCGCGAACACAGTGAGCAGCGTAACGGACCGTGATCGGGAGAACGCCCGGCGGTACGAACGAAAATCGAACCAACGTGTCACACGCTGGGACATTATGCTGTGTTCCTAATTGGTAAGTGGGGCGACACCGGGGAGCCAGAAGAGAAATCTTGAGGTGCGTCAACCGCCAAACAACGATTCGCGCGGGGCGGTGTAGGAGATGTTCAGCTCGGGCGTCTCAACCCGTCGGTACCGTTCCACTTTGGAATCGAGGCAGCGGTCGAGAGCCGCACAGGCGATTTGCGTCCGCTCGACGGGGTACACAGCCTTGCCGCTGACGATCATCTCTTCCACCTGTGCCATCAGGCATGCGGAGTACGTGACGTTGGGGGTCGGCGGAAGGAAGAACTGCGTGGAAACGACTTCGCCCCCCTGGAGCCGGGCCGCGAAGTTGTAGTCCTGCAATGCTCCATTCAGCATGAGAAGTGTCGTGCGCAAACCGTCATTTCGCTCGATGAAATAGGCCGCGGGGTTCTTGACCAGCTTGGGCAACTCGCCATTGTGAACCAGATCCTGCGGACGGGAGTCGAGGTCGGAATCTCCCTGCAGCGAGTCACTTCGCGACAGCGCCGCCTCCAGCAGCCGTTTGGACCAGCGGCCTTCGTCGCCCGCCTTCCAGACGGCATCCCCTTCGAGCATCTGAACCGATTTGATTCCCGTTTCTCCCCCCTTGCGGCGTTCGATCATACACTGCATCGCTTCGATCGCGTGGTAATCCATGGCGTCTGAGCTGCCAACTCCCACCATGAGGGCGTCTTCGAGTTCGGCTCCGTAAGGAATCTCGACGGCGGGTAGCCGCCAGGTGACAGGGAGCGATGACCCTGCGAGAAAGGGGAACTTCAGGCGTTTGGAATGCGCGACCATTTTGGCCGCCTTTTCGCCGCTGTAGGAGAGGTGTTTGTCGTTGAACACGGGGACCGCGCGGCCGTCCGCGTCGAACACCTTCACCACCTGTTCGAAAAACTCATACCGGGGATACAGGATCTGCCCCTTGGCGTTGGTCGGATAATCGCCATGTTCGCCAATGATCACGACACCGTCGACCGCCAGTTTGTCGGTGCCGCAACGCAGTGCCTCGGCGATTGTCGGATAGATCTTGAAGCCATGGGTCGCGGCGCGGCGTTCGCTCAAATCTCCCTCGGGACGCTGATCGACGTACAGCGACACCACCTCCAACGCCGAATGGTGCCATTCGCCATGGCGCGGGTAGCCGACCAGAAACCGGTCTCCCATGTGCTGGGCGTGCGACAGGTACTTCCAGACGGTGGTGATGATGGCGATTCGGCGACGCTTGGGAGTCGAGTGGCTCCGATCGGGGTCGTTGGCGGCCCACGCCAGCGGACGGGGAGCCATCGCGAGGGTTCCCAACGTCCCAAGAAACGCGCGGCGGTCCAGCATTACGATCTCCAAAAGGTGGATTCCGCCGTGGGTTGATACGCCACGGCCAAGTGCGGTGTCGAGAGTTTTTTGTCCCCCTGGAACAGCGACTCAACACCGGCGGCGGTCATGCCGGTGGTGAGGAGCGTCCGCTCGACCGGGTACGGCGACCGACCCGTGTGAAACAAGGTCTCAATGTGGTGGACCAAGGGACTGAAGAAATTCCGCATCGAGTAGTAGGGAAGGTACATCTGCACCGAGAATCGCGTGTCGCCTTTGGAGCGTACCGCGACGTTGCAATCACCCACCACGCCCCCGCCTTCCTGCTTGGGTTTGGGCTGAAACTGGAGAATCGAGGCTCGCAGTCCGTCGGCGTATTCAAACCGGTAGGCATACGACTCGGGGGCGAGTCGGCGGAGGTCGGCGACCGTGGGATAAACGTCGCTGTAGGTTTCTCGCGCGGGGTTCAGTTGATTGCTCCGCGACAGGCACGCTTCGAGCAGTTTGGGATCCCAGCCCCCCGCATCCCACGAGCCAGCTTCCAGAGCCTTCCAGAATCGTTCCCCTCGAAACGCCTCGACCGATTTGACCCCGGTCTCGCCCCCTTTGCGGCGTTCCACAATCGACTGCATCGCCTCCAGAACATGGATGTCCCCGCCGTCGATCCCACCGCCCCAGATCGCCATCGATTCTTCGACCTCCGCGCCGAACGGCAGGTCGTGTGAGGGCTGCCGCCAGGTGACCGGCAACGACGAACCGGCCATCAGACCGAAGTCCATTGCGCGGGCCGTGTCGTACATTTCGCGGGCACGATCCCAACTCCACGAGAGATGCTTGTCATTGAATACGGGAGCGGTTTTGCCGCTGCGTTTGTAGACTTCGACAATCTGTTGGAAGTACTCGTACCGCGGATAGAGAATCTGCCCGCGATCGTTTTTGGGATAACTCCCGTGTTCGCCGATCAGCAGAACCCCGTCGACAGCCAGGGAGCTGCCACCGGCGCAGAGCGCCTCGGCGATTGTGGGATAGATCTTCATCTGCGAATGCCGTTTGGAGCGTTCGCGGCTGAGATCATTCCCCCCCACCTGCTCGACGTACAACGAGACGACATCCATCTCGGGACGATGATGCCGACCCTCCCAGCCGTAACCGTCGAGGAACCGGTCGACGATGTGCTGGGAATGCGAGTACTTGTGATAGATCGTGGTCAGGGCGGCGATTTTCGGTCGCCGAACCGAGCCGCGTGCCGAAGCCGTCAGGAGCAGTGTCGCCGCTGCCCCCGCGAGGAAGTCCCGTCGCGACAGGGGCTGGCGCGGCGCGTTCTCACGGTCGTCATGCGGGCTGGCAGCAGTCTCGTTGTTCATCGGCGGTCGCATTCACAGCCTCCCGTCATCGCGGA
This sequence comes from Planctomicrobium piriforme, assembly GCA_945860955.1. Taxonomy (GTDB): domain Bacteria; phylum Planctomycetota; class Planctomycetia; order Planctomycetales; family Planctomycetaceae; genus UBA10511. The sequence goes on along the minus strand of CAMATH010000129.1, from coordinate 19,605 downwards.
ATCATTGATGTTGTCGACATACGCCCCTGGCGCAGACTTACTCGGACTTCGTCGAGCCCGCCTTCCACTCGCGGTACTCGTCCGATTTCACAAAGTCGGCATACTCGGGAACCTTGGTGAGATCGGCCCACTCGGTTCCGAACTTCTCGGTCTGAACTTCGAGCATCCGGCGCAGTTCTTTGAAGTCGTTCTGAGCCAATGCGACGCTCATCAACGCCTGATAGGGGGCGACAAGGTCGGGTTCCATCTCAATCGCTTCCAGCAGCTTCTTGCGTGATTCGTCATAGCGTTTCGCCGCATACAGGATATTCCCCGACAGCGTCTTAATGTATCCATCCTGACTGGCCCGTTTCTCCAACCGCTCCAGGCAGCCGACGGCCAGGTCGTATTGTTCGAGAGTTAAATGCGGGTCAAGCAGCGCCAGATCGAAAGTGGTGTCGTTGGGGAAGTTCTTGCGAACAGCCGCCACGGCGGCCTGCAATTCCCCAATGTTTTCGGCGTTCGACGCCGCCGTCATTCGCAGAACCAGCACGACACGGTCATTTTGAAAACCCGGGGAGAGCGATTTCGACAATTGCAAGACCTCCGCGAACCGTCTGGCACCAGAAAGTGCCGCCATTTTGCCAATGATCGCGTAGTCGTTCGAGACATCCTTCAATTTGGCATTCGCACCGAGGCCCTGGGGCGAGGCGATCAGCGTGTTGAATGCCCTGCGAAATGCCGACGATGTCCGCTCGCCGTTCTCCCAAGCCAGAATGTCACTTACGCAGATGCGGGAATCACTCGCCCGCCCCACAAACATCTCCAGGTAACTGACCCCAGAATTCGTGTGCATGATCCGGATCAGAATCGAGGGTTCAACGCCACCGGCGGCAGTGGCCCAAACGATTTTTGGAATGGCTCCCGACCGTACCAGTTGCCGCCATTGCCCAAACGCGCCACCGGACTTTTGTCTGGAACTTATGACACTTTTGCGAAACTCAGAAACCAATTCCGCAATTCGCTCGGCGGGAATCCCGGGATCGTTGGCTGCGGACGCAGCGGCCATGTCGATCAACCCATCCCAGTCGAAGAGCTGCGTCGCCGCGGTTGGGTCGTCATTGCCCAGGGCCGTCATCAGTTTTTTCGCAAGTTCATCGACATCGGCCTGGGAGACCGGGGCACCCTTCACCGGAGTTGTGGGAGTCGCCGGTGTTCCCACTGTCCCGCTGGTGGCAGGTGGGGTTCCTGTCTGCGACGCGGTGCCTCCCGTAGTCCCTGTCGAACCCGTCCCCCCGACCGGTGCAGGCGGACTCTGTTTGCCGCAACCGATCAACGCGATGCAGGCGACGAGTCCGAATCCAATCCGGCGAGCAGCGACGACTGCGCGGCACGACGTGCCATATCCGCAGGAGGATTGAGAAGTCGGAGCAGACGCGTTCTTGACGCAACGACCAGTCGCAACCATGACGCCCTCTTGAGGTTCGGGGGGTGTGGATCTACTGTGGGCCTCAAAATCGCACGCTGCGGGTGCGGTGTCAATGGGGTGAGAGGCTACGACGGCGATCCCCCCTCCACCGCCACTCGTAACGGTTCCGGACAGGTGTTCCAGGTTGTCGAGTACGTTTCATTCAGTGGCAGGACGATATGACCGGTCGGAGTCAGAAACAGCGGCACATCGGGAAACATCTCTCCAACGGCAGCGGTTTCGACATACGCGGCCACTTGATCGCCCGCACAATATCCGACCATGGAGAGCGGTCGATCCGCTGGCGGAGAGAAGTCGCTGTCAGACAGCTCACTCCAGATCAATTGATGGAGACCTCGAGGATCGCGACGGCCGGGAGGAAACAGGTCGACAAAGCTCAGGTGGACTCCCTGAAGGAGCAACCCAATCGATTTGTCAACAAACGACCTTAGCGCATGTGTTGACGATTTGTTTCCCGGGGAAACAATTTCGATCACCGCCACGACGTCTCCCAGACTGTGGTGGACCGCGATCAGATTGGCACGATGTGCGTACTGCTCGAGGCTCGTCTTCTCAACAAGGCTCGCACGTGGGGGAGCACTGGTGAGGACGCCCGCTGAATGCCCGAAATCCGAATGACCCGAAGCGGGACGTTCCAAGGTCAATAGATCCGGTATCACACCGCCGGTCGATTGCTCCGTCAAGGCGAAATACCCCTTGGGCAACAAACCAGAGTTCAGCGCGTCACACAGCGCGGCGATCCAGCGCTGATGAAAATGATGGTACAGGCCAACGGGAGAGCGCGACCAATTGTGGATGGGCATCGGACGGAGAGACCAAACATCTGGCGAACGGAGAACTTCGCTCGTTCTACCCGGTTCCGCGCCGTCCGACAACCGGCGCGCCTACTTCCCCTCGGCAGTCGCGCCCCGTGTCAATTCGCCGGCCAACTTGGTCACGACCGATTGCTTCAGAGCCAAATTGGCGGCGGCCTGTTTCGCGGCGACCGTCGCCACTTCGATGGCCTTGGCCATCTCGGGAGTCGGATTCATCTCCGCGACCGCCTTGTCGGCGGCCGCCTTCAGAACGGGGACCGAGTCGGCGGTCGCCTTGTGTTTCGCCGCCAGGTCGGTGATCGACTTCTCGACCGCTACCTTGTCGGCCAGCGCGGCCGCCGCGACTTTCTTCGCGTTGTCCAAACCCAATTCCCCGGCCGCTACGGCCTTCTTGCCGGCGTCGATCGTGGCCGCGTCCGCTGCGGCTTCAGCGGCGGCAAGATCGGCCTTGGCTTTCGCGACCACCGCATTGGCCGCGACAACCGCCGCATCGGCGGTCTTCACCGCTTCGTCTTTACCCGGTAGTGTCTGCTGCAACTTGGTGATCTCCGCGGCCAAAACGGGAACTGCCGCTTCGGCGTCGGCGTGCGCCTTCTGAGCGACCTTCGCCGCCTCTTGCTTGTCGGTCACCTGCTTCTGCAGAGCGGCCAACTGGGCTGCCGTGGTGGTCGCGACTCCTTCCGCCGCTGTCGCCTCCGTCTTCGAGGCCTCAAGTCGCTTCGCGACCGGTGCGGGGTTCGTCAACAACGTCGCCACGTTCCGGCCATCTTTCACATCAAACACCTGAACCCCGCCCGTCCAGTCTCCCGCCAAAACGAGGCCCTGCGTTTCTGAAAAGGCGGTCTTCAGTCCGAGGTCGGGAAGAGCGGCGAGAGCCAACTGCTGGGCACCGTTTTGATCCCAGATCTTCGACACGCGGTCACGACCGGTCGAAACCAATCGTCCGTCACGCAGGAACGTGACCGACGCGGCACCGCCCCCATGTGCCCCCCAGGCTTTGACCTGGGTGCCGTTGGTCATCTCCCACAGCCGAATCGTGGTGTCTTCGCTGGCGCTGGCGAGAACGTTGGAATCGACGCGCCAGTTGATACTTGTGATCGCGGTTCCATGTCCATTCAGGACGTAGAACTCCCGCCCGGTCGCCGACTCCCACACGACCAGACCGTTGCTGCGATCTCCGGTCGCGACCAGCACGCCGTCCGGACTGTATTCGACGGTGGTGATCCAGTCGGTGTGTTTCTTCATTTCGTACAGCAGTTCGCCATCGGACGTTGAATAGATGCGAACCATCTTTCGCGGACCGCCGAGGGCGATCTGACTCTGGTCGGGACTGAGGTCGGCTCCCAGCACGACTTCTGTTTCGCTTCCAATCTCAAACACCCGGTTGCCGGTCTTCACGTCGTAAACAACGACCCGTCCCGACTGCCCGCCGCGACCACCTGCGGCCAACAGAAGCGCGCCATTGCGGCTGAACCGCAACACATGAACCGATCCTTCGGGGAACGGCAACACGCCGGCCAGCGTGAAGTCGGTCAGATTGTAGAGCAGCACCTGCCGGTGACCCGAAACGGCAGCCAGGGGAGCCCAAGGGCTGGCTGCCAGCGCGGTGACCGAGTTGCCGCGCTTGGAATGCACCAGCGGCTCGGTCGTGAGGTTTTCGGGCATCGCCGGCGGCCCCTCGGGCTTGTCGGTCGAAACGGCTGTCGTAGACAGCGCGAACGACGACTTTTTCTTCACTTTCGCGACGCTGTCTTTATTCTCCAGTGCTCCCAACTCGATCCACTTGCGAATCGTCGCAAGCGTCTCGTCGGGGAGTTTCGGCTCCTTGGGAGGCATCGCCGGCTGTTCTTTGTGGGTCACCAAGTCGTACAGACGGCTGGCGTCGACATCCCCCGCTTCGACGACCGCACCCGACGCCCCCCCCTGCATCGTCGCGCCATAGCTCTCAAGGACCAATCCCCCCTTCGCCTCGCCCGCGCTGTGGCAGGTGCCACACTTGGCGCGGAAGATGGGGACGATGTGATCCTGAAAATTGATCTTCTCGGCCGGCTTCGCTTCTTCCGCGAACGAGGCGGAAAGACCGCACAGCATGGCGACGAGGGCGTAACCGATTGACTTCAGGCGGCGGGACATGGCACGCAGTCGGAAAATGAAATGGGAGCGGGTGCTGCCGGAGGCGAGATCGGACTTCGATCGATCGCCACAATTAGTGGTTGAACAAGAACTCGCGGCTGTTCAGCAATGACCAAAACAGGTCGTCCAGAATTGGCTTCGGATCCATTCCCGCAGGGAACAGCGGCTGGAACGTCGCCACTTCCTCAACGGTCGGCTGGCGTCCCAGTGTGGAGACATAGAGCCGCTCAACGATCTGCAATGGCTCGAGCTTTTCGGCTACCAACTTGGCGATCAACCCCCCCTGCTGGATCTTGCCGTTGACGGTGTCGCCATTCAGCAAGTGCAGCGCCTGCGAGAGGGTCGGTTCCATTTTCACTTCGCAACTGCAAACGGTCTCACGCGTCGCGCGGCCGAATGTGGTCAGGAAGTAGGTCGAGGTGTTGCCATCGACGATTTGAACCGCCCGGGCGCCGATCGGCAGACCGGGGAATTTGTCTTTGGTACCGGTGACGCCGCTGATGCAGTCCAACAGCGATTCCGCCTTGAGTCGTCGCAGATTCGCATGTGCGAAGTTCTTTTCGTCGGTCGCGTTGCTTTCGTTGCGATCGGTCGAACGCTGGTACGTCTGGCTGCGGCAGATGTCGCGAACGAGCTGCTTGAAGTCGTAATTCGACTCGGTGAACCGCTTCGAGAGTTCCGCCAACAGTTCGGGGTTGTTCGAAGGATTGCTGATCCGGATGTCATCGACCGGGTCGATGATCCCACGACCGAAGAAGTGGGCCCAGACACGGTTCGTGAAGTTCTGTGCGAAATACGGATTCTCGGGCGAGGCCAGCCATTTGGCCATCACGACACGTCGGTCTTTTCCAACCAGATCCGGAGTGGGGCCACCCAGGAATTTGGGAGCCATCACCCGTCCACCGACCGGATGCGCCACTTCGCCGCCGCCGCTGTTGAAGATGATCGCTTCGCGGTAGTCCTCGCCCCCTTTGCGACCGACCTGGGAGAAGAAGGCGGCAAAGCTGTAGTAATCATCCATCGTCCAGCGGTCGAACGGATGGTTATGACACTGGGCACATTGAATCCGCATTCCCATGAAGACCTGGGCGACGTTTTCAGAAACCTTCAGAATGTCGGTTTCATTCTGGTAGTAATTCGTCTGGGGAACCTTGAATGTGCCACCGCTCGCTGAGAGCAGGTTTTGAACCATTTGATCGAGCGGCACATTCCGTCCGATCTGGTCGGCAAGCCAGTTGTAATACAGCAGGGCCGCCTTGGGGCTGATGATGTTGTTCGAACGAATCATCAACCATTCGGCCCAGTACTGGACCCAGATCTCAGTGAATTCCTTGCGATTGAGCAGTTCATCGATCAGTTTGTCCCGTTTCTCCGGATCCGGACTCGAGACAAACCGCTGGTATTCCTCGGGAGTCGCCAGCGTTCCGGTCAGATCCAGATAGACCCGACGCAAAAACGTCTCGTCAGAACAGATTCCCGAAGGTGCCATCCGCAACTTCTGCAGCTTGGCGTTGACGTGCTGATCCACGTAGTTTCTCGGTGATTCCTGCGGGAAGGTGAACTTCAAACCCTTCGGCAGGACGATGTATTGCGAACCGACGGTGTGCGTGGCGAACCGCGCCATCACGTACGCTTCGCCGCGAGCGCCCGCCGTTACAGTCCCCTCGGGGCTGATATTGGCGACGCTGTCGTCGTTCGACAGAAACAGGGCCAACGAAGTGACGTCGCGGGTTGTGCCGTCGCTGTATTTGGCGACCACCGTGACCTGCTGTTTTTCACCCTCACCGTCCAACACTGCCTGAGTGGGATAGATCGCGATGCTGGTGCAGGTAGCGATCGTCGCGGGATCGTTCGGACAATTCGCGTCGATCCAGCGGGTCATCGTCTGGTTCAGTTCACTGTCGGGAGTGAACCGTTTACCGCCGGTGTGGGGCACTTCGCCGATCGATTTTTCAATCAGAAGACTCTTTTCGGGGACCGCGAGATCCAGCCGACGGCCCGACAATTCGCGAGTCAATCGATAGTGATCCCCCTCGGGGTCGTATCCGAACAGCGACAGGCGGAAACCGTCCTTTCCGCGGGCGGCACCATGGCAGCTCCCGGTGTTACAGCCAGCCTTCATGAAGATCGGCATCACGTCGAGCCGAAAACTGACGTCGCGCTGTTCGCCCGCCTTGGATACTTTCACCGGAACCGTGAGCGCCTTGCCGCCAAAAGTGACGGTCAACTGACATTCGCCATCGGCCTGGGGATAGAGCGTCGCCGCTTCTCGGCGAACCAGTGCTTCGTTGCTGAACTTCAATTCCGCCTGGGTGGAAACATCCCGTGTGATGCCGTCGGAATAGACCGCCTGGACAACCAGCAGTTGCCGCGATCGGGCGGTTTCCAGGATCACCTCGGGTGGGTAGACCCGCAACGAGTCAACCGTGGCTTCCTGACCCCAGACGGCGGTCGCCGCCAGGCACAGGGCTAGCACAGACAGCGAATTTCGAAGGGAAAACATGTGCAGCGTCTCGATCTGTGAACTGGTCACGCGAACGGATGAAATCTGTTGGCGGACGGGGCAGAGGAGTTTGTTTTTGGTGAAACGGACAGGGGGCTTACGCCGCCCCGCTCGCGGGAGTTACTTCTTCTTCGCCTTTTCGCGTTCCTGCTGTTCCAGGCGAAGCTGCTCAAGGCGAGTCAGCCGCTTGGGCGGAGGAGCGTCCGGGGTCGCCGCCGGCATGGGGGGCGGCGGGGCGGCGGGGGCTGGTTCGTTCTTCTTCGGCGGCAACGGAACATCGATCCGCAGCTTCCCCGTTCCGATGTTGTGAATCACCGGCTCGCCGTTTTCCATCACCGTGATCCGGCAGAATAGTGTCTGGTGATTCCCCGCCGGAGACGCGGGCTGCGTCACCACCTTGAACACAATGTCGGTCGTGTCTTTGGTCACGTCGATTGGCATCGTGGTGACCTGAGCCGGCAGACCAAACAGCTCGACCTTGGCGGTCCCCGGGAATTCGTACTGCTTGGCCATCTTCACCACGACTTCAGTCTCTTTCCCCTGCTCCACCGCAGCCTGGTCGTAGGTCAGTGTCATGTACATGTCAGCGATTCGCAGATTCGCGAACGGTGTGCAGGTCATGATGTTTCCCGCTCCCGCGTTCGATTCGCCTCGAACCGCGATTTTCCAGGTTGTCAACTCGGCATTCCCGGCCGCGTTCATTGGAATGAGCGCTTCGTTCTGCCCCTCGGCGATCGCAATCGATCCACTCGCCCCAATACCAGGCGGGACATAAAGCAGGTCAACCTTGATTGCCGCCTTGAAGCCTTCCTTCCGCTTCGCGACAACTTTCAGATCCATTTGACCGCCGCGAACCATCGGAACTTTTGGCTCAACCAGCGTCAGTTCAAACGGGGCTTCTTCGGTCACGGCGACCGGCAACTTGGATGTGTTCTCGGTCCAGACCGGAACGTTGTTCTGACCGCGAACCAGCGTGATCGGCTGTTGAACATTGCCTTCGACCTTCAACATTGGCTGTGCCGGGTCGTTCAACGAACCGATGATGTCCGCTAGTTTCCCAGAGATTTGAGCGTCGGCCGTCGCATGGAAGATCACCGGCACAACACTCTGGCCAGCAGTCATCCCCGGAGATTCCATCGTGATGCCCGCAGGCAGGTTCTCGCCACGCAACGCGAGGGGACCACCAAAATCGTAACGGGCCGCAGTGAGAACCACGCCGAATCGATTTCCCTTGGGAACAGCGATCACCGGTTGCACGTACTGCACGAACTCGGCAACCCCCAGCGTGAGCGCCGGTTTGATCGGGGTCAGTTCGATTCGGTACGCATAGTGCGCCCCGCCGTTACCCAGGTGATCGCGTACATGCAGGACATAGTCGCCATCGTTCGGAATTCCAAAACGGATAAACGAGTCCGGCCCGCCACTGTCGTCATTGGCTGCGATTGCGCCACCACCGGCCGCGAAGATTGTCAGGACGGGGTCGAGCGGCGAACGGATGCTGCGGGCGTGAACACGAATGTCGTACGCCTCTCCCTTGCGGGCGGTGAAGCGGAAGCAGTCGAAATCGCCCGGTTTCTCGATCACACCGTTGCAGGCAGCAGGTGCTGTGAACCGCGTGGCATTGTCATGTGTCTCGTTCGGTTCCTGCTCCAGCGTATTGGGGAGATCACTGAGCCGAAACCAGACTTTCGATGGGGAGATTCCGGTTGCATCCTTCACGAACAGACCGAAATTCGAATCAAGCGCAGCCGGGAGTGTGACTTGTTCGATCTTCTCTCCCAGAGCGTCGCCCAGGAACTTGACCTGCAACGCTTCGCCAAGACGTCCACCAGCGGGGATCGCCGCGAGCGGGCGCGGGAAGTTGCCAATATGCACGCGGTAGATGCACGCGCCGTTGCCAGCGTAGGAACTTTCGCGAACCTGGATGTAGTACTTGCCGTCTTCCGGAGCGATTACCGACGCTGCGCCGTCCTGCCAGACAAGGGCGTTGTCGTCGCTGGAAGCCAGTTCGAACCGGGCCGAATTCACAATCGCCACGTAGGGATCGAAGAACGTGATCCCGAGTCGAATCCCCTCGACCTCCGCGGTGATCCGGTCTCCCTTTTTCGCTTCGACCACGTAGTAATCGACATCCTCATAGTCGGCGACTCCCGTCACGGTGACGTTCATCGGAATCGCCTGTGGTGTCGAAAACTCGCTGTTGGGCTCTTTCTCAGCGACTTCCGGAAGCGCGCCCACGAAGAATGGCCGCAGGTCCGAAATACCACTGGCGGTTCGGATCCGCAACCGATGGCAACCAAGCTGACATTCCGGAGAGATCTTGAACGTCGCCTTCACCGCCCCGGCGTTCACCACCTCGAATTTGGTGACTTCGATTCCCGGTTCGTAGAACAGAATCTCCTGGGCATCCTGAAGCTGCCCCCCCGAGAGGGTGACTTCCAGTTCTGTCCCCCGTTGTGCTCCGCGAGGGGTCGTCCCGCCGAATGACGGGGAGGCCGCCTGAATTGTCGCGGTGACGGTGAACAGCGCCCCGCCAACCAAAGTCAGCAGGCAAAATTGCCGAAATGTTTCACGGAACATAAGCGTGGTTCCAATCGAACCCGGATGAAAGCAATGGTGATCGGTTGCGGAACAACTGACGACGGGATCCGTCGTGGCAGCGCAAATCCGCAGAAGAGTCCGGTAATCGACCGCAATGGCGGTCGATCACCGGCAGTTCAGGAAGGTGTCTGGACACGCGCCGGGGTGAGTCGCGAAACGGGGGCGTGGTGGGTGTTGGCTGGGACCAACTCAACATGGGAGCTGTCTGTCTTGTAGCGACGACGCTCGGCGGAGTCGCTCCGGTTGTGGTTCCCGCGGAGCGGAACCACAACCGGCTGTGGCAAACACGCGAACGGATCTCATGAAACCGACAGTCCACGCGGCGTACAGCGGGCTTACGCCACCCCGGTCGCCAGGGGAGTTGATTAGGCCAGCAGTTCTTTGCGGACTTTTCCGCCGTCGATGATTTCGATGGGGCGGTCGCCAGGAGCCATGAGTTCCTTGTCTCCCACGATCCCCATGCAGTTGTACAGGGTGTAGAACAAGTCCTCGGGTCCGATCGGGTTGTCTTCGGGTTCCGAAGCGGTTGCGTTCGACGTACCGAACACACTTCCTCCCTTGATCCCGCCGCCAGCCAGCACAACGCTGAACACTTTGGGCCAGTGATCGCGGCCAGCCGTCGCGTTGATCTTCGGGGTCCGCCCAAATTCCGACGAAATCATGACGATCGTTTCCTTGAGCAATCCGGTCGCTTCCAGATCGCTGATCAGCGCGGCGAACGCCTGATCAAACGGAGGCATCTGGCCGCGGAAGCCGGGGACGATCGCGTTGTGCATGTCCCAGCCGCCGTAGGTCAGGTTGACGAGCCGAACCCCGGCCTGAACGAGACGACGGGCGAGCAGCATGCGGGCACCGGCGGTGTTCCGACCGTACGCGTCACGCAACGCGGCCGGTTCGGCGTCTATGTTGAACGCTTCGCGGGCCTGTTGCGAGCTGATCAGGCTGTAGGCCCGGTCGTAGAACGTGTCCATCGCGGTCAGCAGGTCCGACTTTTCTTTCTTCTGGAAGTGCTGATTGACCGCAGTCAGCATGTTCCGCCGGGTGGAAAATCGGCTGTCGTCGATTCCCCCGGGCAGGCCCAGGTCCTGAACCTTGAATCCGCCGCCAGCCGGATCGCTTCCCAGACAGAACGGCGAGAACGCCGAGCTGAGATACCCGGTGCCGGCGTAAATGTTCGGCAGCGAGGGAATGCAAACGTAGGGAGGCAGGTTGTTACGCGGGCCATATTCATGGCTCACCACCGACCCGATGCTGGGGTATTGCAGCGCGGGGCTCGGTCGGTACCCGGTGAACATGTTGTGCGTGCCACGCTCGTGGGCCGCTTCGCCGTGGGTCATCGAACGGATGACGCACATCTTGTCGGCCAGGGCAGCGGACTTGGGCAGTGTGTCACCGAAGAGAACACCCGGAACCTTTGTCTGAACCTGGCCCATCTCGCCACGGTATTCGATGGGAGCATAGGGTTTGGGGTCGAACGATTCCTGATGGGCCATGCCGCCCGGCAGGAAGATGTGAATGATCGACTTGGCGGTCCCCTCAAAGCTCGCGTAGTTCTTCTGCTCGGCGCGAGCCTCGTTACGCAGCAGATCAGCGAGAGTCAAGCTGCCCACGCCGGCAATCGCTCCAACCGTCAGAAAATTGCGTCGACTCACCCGATTGAAATGTGCGGGGTCGTCGGCCCAAGTTCCGGTGATCTTCTTGCTGTCAGCGTCCATAGCGATTCACGTTCTCCTGGTAGGAATTCCGAAAGCCGAAGTTGAGTGGGGAGGTATTGGTCCGCGAACCGAGAGGCAGGTTCGCAACTGGACCACGGTAGGCGAGTGACTCTGTGGGCGAGGGCCTCAGAAGTCGATGGGCGGCGAGCGACTCCGCAGAATTCATCGACCTCACATGAGCGCATGGTGATACGATAGTGGGGTCGTAACGGGAAAGTCAAGTCAAGCGGAAAAACTGAATGCGGGAAAACCCGAGCAATCGCGTTGGTTGCAGTGAAATCCATCAACGGATACTGTTTCACCCGTTGACGCACCTCCCCGGTCCCTGCCGATTGGCGGAGCGATTAACCCCCTTCGTGTTCTCAGACCAAAGGACTCCGGAATGCAACGCGTGACGCTGGGACTGGCCGCTTTGGGACTCGCTGTTTTGCTGGGAATTTTGTCCGGGCGGAATGCGCCAGGCACCGCCACAACGCCGGAACAGTCCCCATTGACTGTTCAGACCGAAGACAAAAACCCGTGGACCTCGCAGCCCCTCAATCGCGGGCCACGCGACTTTCAATTCGCGATCGTCACCGACCGCACCGGTGGGCACCGTCCCGGGATTTTCACGGACGCCGTCCGCAAACTGAATCTGATGCAGCCGGAATTCGTGATGTCGGTTGGCGACCTCATCGAAGGCTATTCCGAAGACCCCGCGCAGATCGCGATCGAATGGGCGGAGTTCCAGTCGAAAGTCCAGCAGTTGCAGATGCCGTTCTTCTACGTGCCGGGCAATCATGACCTCACCAACCCCAAAATGCTGGAGACCTGGAAGCGGAAGTTCGGACGGACCTATTTCGATTTCCGTTACAACGACGTCCTGTTTCTGGCGCTCAACAGCGAAGACCCCCCCGGTGGCGAGCCGTATCGTTTCAGCCCCGAGCAGCAGCAGTGGGTTCGCGAAACGCTGAACCGGAACAAAGACGTCCGTTGGACGTTTGTGTTCCTGCACAAGCCAGTCTGGATGATCCCCGACTCCCTGGGCCCCAGCGGCTGGCTGGCAATTGAAGACGCTGTCGCCGACCGCAAATACACCGTGTTCGCGGGCCACATTCACCGCTACGCACGTTTCGTTCGCAAAGGCCGGGACTATATTATGCTGGCGACCACAGGGGGCGGTTCTCAGTTGCGCGGGAAGCAGGCGGGAGAGATCGATCAGTTTGTCTGGGTGACGATGCGCGGCGATGAACCGGTGATCGCCAACCTGATGCTCGATGGCATTGAAGACAAGGGTTTTCGGACGGAACCGGAACCTCAGCCGAAGCCAGCCGACAAGAAGTAGTCGGCGTGAAGGGATGGGCGGACGGCAGGGGGCTGACGCCCGCCCGCTCGCCTGGGGGGATTTCTGCTACGCACTCTTTTGGAGGATTCGACTGTGTTGCTGCAAGAAATGACTTGGCCGATGGTGGCGGCGTTGCCCAAATCGACCCCGGTGATTCTTCCCGTCGCGGCTCTGGAACAGCACGGGCACCATATGCCCCTGTTCACAGACAGCATGCTGCTGGGGGAAGTCGTTCGCCGCTCTGCCGAGGCGACCGCCGATCGCGCACTGTTCGCTCCTCTGACCTGGCTGGGAAACTCCCACCATCACATGGACTTCGCGGGGACCATGTCCGCCTCGCCTCGGCTGTATCTCGACCTGCTCGAAGATCTGATGGAAAACATGCTCACTCATGGTTTCCAGCGGTTACTGATTCTGAACGGACACGGCGGCAACATTGTCCCCGCACAACAGGCGACCTTTGAACTCCGGCAAAAATACCGCCACCGGAACGACCTGTTGATCCTCTCGTCCACCTACTGGACTCTAGGATCAAAACCGTGGGAGGCCAATCCGACCCTACAGCAGCGTCAGATGGGACACGCCTGCGAGTTTGAAACCTCGATGATGCTGCGGATCGCGCCGCGACTGGTGCGAAACCACACCGCCGTCGAGGAAATGTCGTTCGGCAGCGGGTTTGACCCAGCGCACCGCGCATGGATTACCAAAGACCGCACTTCGGTCGGACACATTGGCAATCCTCGGATCGCGACCGCGGATAAGGGGGAAACGCTGTTTCAGTCGTTTACAACCGATGTTGTGAAGCTGATTGATCGAATGGTCCGGTGGAACGGAGAATCCTGGGACGGTTGAACCGTTACCACGGGCGGTTTTTACCAAAGTCGCACAGGCCGCATAGCCGATATTCCGGGAACAGACCGACTGGGAGTTTTCAGCCAAGTGTTCTCCGGGAACCACACGACCGATGGTAGCGATCGAATCTCGCCCGTTTCGTGACAGCCCATTTTCCGCGACCGTGCGCTCTGTCGAATCGACAGGCTGCGTCGAGTCGCTCCCCGCAGTTGTAGAGACCGCCTCGCCCACGGGCGGGGTCGTCCGGTTGCCCCCGAACGGCTTTCAAAAGGGGGATTTGTTCGTTCTGAGTGTCCAGGCGGCCCAGCACAATCTGCTGGATGTGATCGCCGAAGTGGTCCGGCTGGAACCGTCCGCCGAGGGGGGCTGTCGCGCCGGGGTGGAGTTTCACCCCGAGTTGCCGAAACGGCAATTCGTGCTGATGCGACGTGTCGCGGATCGCCCGGCGACGGCGAAGCGGTAGGGGCTGACGGGGACGACGACCGACGAGGACAACTACCAAGGATTCAGCCCACACGGGGCGGAATTCGGAAGCCAAGGGTGAAGCCCAGATCCGGGGGCGGAGCCCTGGGTTCTGGCCCCACACCAGGCCTGAAAGCCCCTGCGGGGCGCAACCCGCTGACAGTTGGCTCAAATACCGCTTCCTGACGGTTGCGGCTCCCCGAAATTGTCTCGTTTCCGGCAGTGCGAAGTATAAATAGTCCCGATCGCAATTGGCGCTTGGACTGAAATCCACGCTACGGGGTCGGCGACGCGGTGGACTATCTCGGGCTGACCAGCGGCAGTTCTTCTGCGATCTGTTCCGCATGGGCCGGGTCGCCTCCCAAAGGTTGCCCGTCGAGTGGGCTGTTGCTGAACACGGGCATTCCCAGCTCTCGCCGAGAGACGATGGGAGCGGGCGCGAAGCCCCCCACGGGTGGCCCTGGCAAGACGGCGACCGACTCGTGGGCCGAGTCCGCAGGGTGTGCAGCGGTGGCGACCGGATAGAGGGTGGCACCGACCGCATAGCTGGGAACGGGTGGTCCGTAACCCGACCATGCGGCTTCGGTTTGCCGCTGTGCCTGATCCTGTTGAAGCTGTGCGATTCGAGTTTGAACTTCGGGCTGCGACCAACGGGTATACAGACTCCGCCGATACATCGCGTACGCTCGATCGGGCTGATTCGCATCTTGGTAGAGCTGGCCAAGCTGAGCGGCCACGACGTGGTCGTTGGGCTTCACCCGCAGAGCCTGCCGCAAGTACGACTCCGCCTGCGGGAGATTCCCCTGTTCCCTTTCAATCCAGGCCATTTCGACATAGGGCTCAGATGAATAGGGCTGCGCCCCCAACCATCCGGTCACGAGTTCGCGAGCTTCGGCGGTGCGTCCCTCTTCGCGAAGCAGAGTGGCTAGCCCGTGATAGGTGGGCTGGTGTGACTGGTCGATCGCGAGCGCTTTCCGATAGCTCCGCTCGGCAGCCTCGATCTCACCGTCTCGCTTTTGGGCCGCCGCCAGGTTGTGCTGATAGTCGGCGTTCCACGGTTCGTCAGCGACCGCGCGTTGGAACTCGCTCCGGGCGGCCGTGTAATTTCCCGACTGATACAACCGCATGCCGGTCTGGTTGTTCATATTGCCGTGCATCGTGTTGCACCCGGCCAGCCAGGCCGCCGCGAACGCGCAGCATCCCAGCGACAGCAATCGGGAGACAGACAACCGGCACATGGAGGACTCTCGCCTCTAACGAATCGCGAACCGCTCCCGACGGGGGTCACGCACTCGGGAACCGGGCGGGGAGAATACAGAGAGAAAGCAATCGACTCAAGATCAGTTCGATTGTCCCCGCCGTGAAGCCGGAATAAATCAATTCGCCCAGGACGTCACTCAGGCAAGGGACAGACGTCGCGAACATTTCGAACTTGCTTCTGATCGCCACGTGCTTCAGACTTGCGGCGGCGGCTGGACAACTCAAAATCCCTCCTGGATGACGTTTCGCTCGCGCCAGCCGCATCATCCGTCCCAAAGGTCACCCGATGTCTGGTTCTGTCCCTGTTCCAACCGCCGAACAAACGCGTCTCCACGAAGCCGACGCCCGCACCCGGCGCTGGCGGCAATGGGGGCCGTACCTTTCGGAACGCCAATGGGGAACCGTCCGTGAAGACTACAGTCCGACCGGATCGGCGTGGGACTATTTTCCATTTGAGGCCGCGCATTCCCGCGCCTATCGCTGGGGCGAAGATGGCATCGCCGGGATCTCTGACGAGGGGTGTCGGCTCTGTCTGTCGCTCGCGTTGTGGAACGGCCAGGATCCCATTCTGAAAGACCGACTGTACGGACTTTCGAACGGGCAAGGGAATCGCGGCGAGGACGTAAAGGAACTCTACTACTATCTCGACGCGACCCCGACCCATTCCTGGCTGCGGATGTTGTACAAATATCCTCAACGGGAATTCCCGTACCAGCAGCTTTTGGTCGAGAGTCTCAGGCGCGGCCGGCTCGATCCCGAATTCGAGCTGCTGGACACCGGGATCTTCGACGATGACCGTTACTTCGATGTCTTTGTCGAATACTCCAAAGGGGGACCGCAAGACATTTTGATGCGGATTGAAGTCCATAACCGCGGTCCTGCGGCGGCGACCATCCACCTGTTGCCGCAGTTGTGGTTTCGTAACACCTGGAGCTGGTGCGAAGGGGCCGAGCGACCAGAACTTCAGGTGACTGGACCAGGAACATTCCAGGCACGACATCCGACATTGGGCAGTTATCAATTCGCGATCGAAGGTAAGCCGGAACTCCTGGTTTGCGACAACGATACGAACACCCCCAAGCTGTACGGCACGAACGTCACCGGGTTTTTCAAGGACGGGATCAACGACCGGATTGTTGACGGCGAGGTGGAGGGGGTGAACCCGAGTCAAAGGGGTACGAAAGGGGCGGCGTGGGTTGTGCGAACGATTCCAGCGCACGGGCATGTCGTCCTTCGCGCGCGGCTCAGTCCACAACTTGCCGCCGATCCGTTCGCTGATTTCGATTCGATTCACAACCTGCGCCGGCAGGAGGCCAACGAGTTTTATGATCATCTGCAAACTGGAATTGCCGGGGCCGACGAACGTCTGGTGCACCGGCAGGCGCTCGCCGGCATGATCTGGAGCAAGCAGTTCTACCATTACGACGTGCCCGACTGGCTCGCGGGCGATCCACTCCATCCCGCCCCGCCCGAACAGCGCAAGTCAGGCCGGAATCGCGACTGGAGGCACCTGAACAATTCCGACATCGTTTCGATGCCCGACAAATGGGAGTATCCCTGGTACGCCGCCTGGGATCTGGCGTTTCACGCGATTCCCCTGGCTCTGGTCGACGCCACATTCGCCAAACAGCAACTGTTGCTGCTGACTCGCGAATGGTACATGCACCCCAATGGTCAACTGCCGGCGTATGAATGGAATTTTAGTGACGTGAATCCGCCGGTCCACGCCTGGGCTGCCTGGCGAGTGTTTCAGATGGACCGCAAACAGCGCGGGGATCGCGGCGACATCGAATTTCTGGAACGGGTGTTCCACAAACTGATGCTCAATTTCACCTGGTGGGTGAATCGCAAAGATGCCAGTGGCCGCAACATCTTCCAGGGGGGATTCCTGGGGCTCGATAACATTGGGGTCTTCAACCGCAGTGATCCGCTGCCGACCGGGGGGTATATCAACCAGGCCGACGGCACGAGCTGGATGGCGATGTACAGCTTGAATCTCATGCGAATCGCCCTGGAACTCGCGCTGCACAACCGCGTTTACGAAGACATCGCCACGAAGTTCTTCGAACATTTTCTGCACATCGCCGAGGCGATGACCAATATGGGGGGCACGGGCGAGAATCGCGGACTCTGGCACGAACGGGACCAGTTCTACTACGACTCGCTCGAGCTGCCGCACGGCCAGGCCATTATGCTCGAAGTGCGGTCGATGGTCGGGCTGATTCCGCTGTTCGCGGTCGAAACGCTGGAGCCGGAACTGCTCGACCGGCTGCCCGATTTTCACAGGCGGCTCCGCTGGTTTCTGGCGAACCGGCCCGACCTCGCGAAACTGGTCTCCCGCTGGAATGAACCCGGCCTGGGAGAACGGGGGCTGCTCTCGCTGTTGCGCGGGAGCAGGATGAAGAAGCTGCTGAAACGAATGCTCGACGAAACCGAGTTCCTCTCGGAGTACGGTGTCCGGGCGTTGTCTAAGCATCACGCCGACAATCCCTACACGTTTGATTGTGACGGCACGCGGCTGACCGTTTCGTACATCCCCGGTGAGTCCGAATCGGGCTTGTTTGGTGGAAACTCGAACTGGCGTGGACCGATCTGGATGCCGGTGAATTACCTGATCATCGAATCGCTGCAAAAATTCCACCACTACTACGGCGATGATTTTCAAGTGGAATGCCCGACCGGCTCGGGGCACTATCTGACCCTGAACGGCGTCGCCGACGAGTTGTCGCGACGCCTGACCCGACTGTTTTTACGGGACTCAAATGGGCGTCGGCCGGCGTTCGGCGACCATGCCAAACAGCAATTCGACCCCCACTTCCGGGACAACCTTCTGTTTCACGAGTACTTTCACGGCGACACCGGACGCGGTCTGGGGGCGTGCCACCAAACGGGCTGGACCGGCCTGGTCGCAAAACTCCTGATGCCTCGAAAAGGTGACGGCGGCGGCCGCCATGGCGATGACGGCCCCGCCAGTCACCATCACGCCGCCCGTCCGGAGCAATTTGGTGAGGCGGAGAGCTGCGAATTTGAACCGGGACCGCGGAGTTTGACACCTCGCGGCATCCAATGAGGCCATTCGAACCCGTCCAATATCTGAACCTGGACGGGTTGTTACTCCTTCTCCAGCGCCTCCATGTGACACTCGACACACTCAGCCAGTCTCTCAACGTTGTACCCCCCTTCGAGCAGACTCACGAGTTTCCCGCCACAGTGCTGCTTGGCGGCCTCGACCACTCTCCGGGTTAAAGGCTCATAGTCTTCCGTCTCCAGTCCGAGCGATCCCACGGGGTCGGCCGCATGCGCATCGAAGCCGGCGCTCAATAGGATGAGTTCCGGCTTGCAACGTGACGCGGCCTTTTCCAGGATGGTTTCGAACTGGGTCAGGAAATCTTTGCGGGTCACGCCAAAGCGGAGCGGCAGGTTGAAAATGGTCCCCTGCCCTGCCCCGCGACCGGTCTCGTGAGCCGCCCCCGTTCCGGGATAGAACGGCGACCGGTGAACCGACAGAAAATAGACCTCGCCCGAATCGTAGAACATGTCCTGGGTGCCATTGCCGTGGTGGACGTCGAAATCGACGATCAGCACCCGCTTGAGTTCATGTTTCGCCTGGGCGTGGGCGGCGGCGACCGCGATATTATTGAACAGGCAAAACCCCATGGGGGCATGCGGCAGGGCGTGATGGCCGGGGGGGCGGACGAGGCAGATCGCGCGGGGGGCTTTGCCGATGATGACGGCGTCGACCGCTTCCACCGCGGCACCGGCTGCTTTCAGCGCGACTTCGTACGAATCTTTACAGACAACCGTATCGGACTCGATCCGGCCGGGCATGTTGAGGCAGGCGTCGCGTACGGAATCGATGTGCGCCGGTCGGTGGACCCGTGCCAACTCCTCCCGGGTCGCCAGCCGAACCTTCCCAGGCGAAAACTTCGCCAGAATCGGTCGATGCGCCAGATGGCTGGTGAGGTGTCTCAACCGCTCTGGAGATTCGGGATGGTCGCCGGTCAGGTGGTCGAGGAAGCACGGGTCGGAATGAATGAGCGGGGGAAGTGGGTCCGCCATGAGGGAATCTCAACAGAAACGCTGGAAAAAACTTGACATTCGCAGAGAATGCCTGATAGGGTACCATAAGAATCGACAAACGGTGTCGGAAGTGTCTGTCGATGTTGGAATTCCGAAACCGCCGTTGGTATGCTTCGGCGTCCGGTCTCCAGAGACTCTGGGTTGCCTGCGAGGAACAGTAGTGCAAGCGCCACGTCGAATCGCGTCCCCCGCCGAAAGTGCGGTCCCTGCCACGTCCGCGAAGTTCAATTCGTCGGCGCTGGATGACCGTTTCGGTGATGGTCCGCAGATTGCGGAGGGAATCATGAGAAGAGTCTCCCGATCGGTGGGGATCCGCCGGGTCGTCTGTTCGATTTTGGCTCTGGCCAGTGTGATTTTCGCGACGTCGGACCTTCGGGCGCAGCCTGGCCGTC
>CAMATH010000128.1 GCA_945860955.1 Planctomicrobium piriforme | reverse complement strand
GGCGTCTGCTCCGCCGCCGGGATCTCGATTCCCGCGATGACGATCGGTTGGATTGGCTGGGGGTCTGACTGGCTCATGCGCCATACATTCCCCGAAAAACCGACTTTGAGTAAATACCAGTTTCCGAGGGGTTATTGAGCAGTTACATGGCAACCTTCCTGCCGCAAATACGCGAGTGCCGCGTCACCACTTCGGACGGCCGGGAGCAGTTCAACCCCGGGCTCCTCGCGCAGCGCCTCGGTCAGCAGCACAATGTCATCATCGCTGTCATCCACCACCAGAATCCGCAACGGCTCCCGTGTGAGTTGCGCGTTCATGTATTCTGCCCCGCGCCAAATGTAATGATGAACTCCGAGCCACCGCCAATACGCGGCCGGACCCAGGCCCGGCCCCCGTGTCGCTCAGCGACCCGCCTCACGATCGCCAGCCCCGCTCCGGTCCCTTCGATTTCGCGACCGACAGCCCGCTGGAACAACTGAAAAATCCGCTCGGCATATTCTTCGGGAACCCCCAGACCGCGATCCCTCACCGCCAACCCGTCCCCTTCCGGTCCGGTGTATCCGGTGATCTCGACATCAGGTGACTCCCCTTCACGCGTGTATTTCAGCGCGTTGGAGATCAGATTGTAAATGGCCTGCGTCGCCCATCGTCGATCCACACGCAACGCGGGAAGCGGCTTCACCAAGCGCACAATTCCCCGCGTATCGCGAATTCTTGGTTCCAGTTGTCTCAGCACGTCGGCGACGACCTCCTCGGCGTCGACGTTGGATTCCGGGTGCGTCGTCCGCTGTACCCGTGATAACGTCAGAACGTCTTGGAGTAAATGGTCGAGTCGCTGGGCACCACGCACGACCCGTTGCAGAAAGTCCTGACCCTTCTCGTCGAGTTTGTCGGAATATCGATCGACCACCAGCTTGGAGAAATTTTCAATCGCCCGCAACGGCTCCCGCAAATCGTGTGACGTGACGTACAACAGTGTCTCAAGATCCTCGTTCTTGGCGCGAATCTCGGCTTCCGCCCGTTTCAATTCGGTCACGTCGCGAAAAACCACCACTCCACCACGGATTCGGCCGTCGTCATACCGCAGTGGCATCCCGTTGACGCTGATCAGCGCCCCTTCCGGCCGATGGGCGTTCCGAACAAACAGTTCACCGTTCTCGACCTGCTCTCCCCGAATCGCCCGGGCCAGGGGAAGCTGTTCCGGTGGATGCGGGGTTTTTCCGTCGGGCAGAAACAGACCATACACCGCCGCCCATTCATTGGTCCTGGTCTCGGTGGCACCAATCCCGATGATCCGCTCGGCCGCCGGGTTCCATCGCAGGAACTCCCCATGCTCATTGGCAACCACGACACCGTCGGCGATGTTGCGGAGAATCGATTCCAGCACATCGGTCTGCCTCTGCAATTCCGATTGCGACTGCTGCAGCTCGCGGTTGCGGGATTCCGATTCCACCTTGGAACTTGCCAGTGCCAGCTCGGCCCGCTTTCGGTCAGTGACGTCGGAGACGACAATCTGCATCCCGGTCACCTGATGCTGCGCGTCGTACACTGGGCTTTTCAGCACCTCGATCCAGCGCTGCTCTCCGTCAGGCCGCTGGTACGTTTCGACGTCGTTGAACAAAAGTCCGCTGCTGAAGACCCGTTCATCCCCCGCCCGGTATTTTTCCGCCATCTCCTTCGGGAAGAGATCAAAATCGGTTTTCCCGAGAACGTCTCCCAGATCGGCACCGGCGAATTCCAAAAACCGGCGATTCACGAACGAATAGCGGAACTCCCGATCTTTGCGCAACACCGACAACGGCAAATGGTCGACCAGCGAGTGATACAGCGCTTCCGAATCGCGCAGCGCGCGCTCCGCTTCCGTTTCCAGCACCGTCTTTTCCTGCCGCACTTGGACCAGTTCCATCCGCTGCACGTCGGCCTCAGCGAGCAGATTCGCCTGCGACTGAAGCAGTTGGCGCTTCGCCTGGATCAGGGGAAGGACGGTCAGCACAGTTCCCCAGATGGAAAACAGCACAAAGCCCCGCACGCTGAAAATCTGGTCCAGCCCCCCCACCATCGGATCCCGCTCCGAGAGTTCGCCGATCACCGCCATGGAAGAAACACTGAGGGCGATCACCAGTGTCCACCGCAAGTCCCCGGTTCGCGCCGCCACCCAGACCGGCCACAGGTAGAGTACGGTCTCGGCCGACGGCAATTCGCGCATCCCCAAATCCAGCGCGAACACGCCCAGTGCGAGCAGCACGCTGACGGGAAAGGAGGGGGCGGTTTTCATGTGACCAACTGTGTCTGTTCCAGGAAATCCACGATATCCAAGCGCGCGTTGGAAAGCAAAGGCCGTGTTCTTGCCAGCCAACTCGTTGACGAATCGGAACGCTGGGGGATCCTCTCCGTTACAATGCAAGTGTCACCCAATCTTTCACTCACAGCACTGTATGCCAGATTCCAAAACCGCTCCGTCCCCGCCCCCCGCTGCGCCAGCCCATTCCGACGAATCGACCAGTTCGTTGATGTATGCGGCCATCGCGGTGCTGGCGGGATTGGGAATTGTTGCGCACCTAATCCTCCGATTCGCGTTGGAACCTGTCACGGTCGGGTGGGGAGTCTCGCGCGCTGACATTCCCCTGCTGGTCGTCCTGGCGCTGGGGGGAACGCCGCTCGTTCTCGAACTCGCCTGGAAGGCACTGCACGCGCAGTTCGGTTCGGACCTGCTCGCCGCGATTTCGATTGTCGCCGCCGTATGCCTGGGGGAATATCTGGCGGGGGCAATGGTCGTCTTGATGCTGTCTGGCGGGCAGACTCTGGAAGCCTACGCCGTCCGCAGCGCCCGCTCGGTTTTGAACGCGCTGGCCAAGCGAATGCCCAACGTCGCCCATCGCAAACAGAATGGCTCGCTGGTCGATATTTCACTCGCCGAGGTCGCGGTCGGCGATTTGTTGCAGGTCTTTCCGCACGAGACCTGTCCCGTCGACGGAACGGTGATCGACGGGCATGGGGTGATGGATGAATCCTACCTGACCGGTGAACCCTACAAGATCTCCAAAGCGCCTGGCACGACCGTGATGTCGGGTGCGGTCAACGGCGAAACCTCTCTGGCAATTCGCGCCGACCGGCTTCCGGTCGATTCGCGCTATGCGCGGATCATGCAGGTGATGCGCGATTCCGAACAAAGTCGCCCGCGCCTCCGCCGACTCGCCGACCAACTGGGAGCGTGGTACACACCGCTCGCCGTTCTACTCGCGCTGATCGCGTGGGGTGCCTCGGGAAGCCCCCAGCGGTTTCTGGCCGTGCTGGTGGTCGCGACCCCCTGCCCTCTCTTGATCGCGATTCCCGTGGCGATCATCGGGGCGATTTCGTTGTGTGCCCGCCGGGGAATTATCGTAAAAGACCCAGCGGTTCTCGAAAAAATCGACGAGTGCCGAACGGCGATCTTCGACAAGACCGGCACGCTGACCTACGGCGAACCCAAACTGACCGACGTGATTCCCGCCGCCGGCTTTCAAGCTGACGCTCTGCTGGCCGACGTCGCCAGTCTCGAACGCTACTCAAAGCACCCTCTTTCAGGGGCGATCACACGGGGCGCTGAAGAAAAGAAGCTCGCGCTGCATGAGGCGACCGAAGTCCGTGAGCCGGCGGGTGAAGGGATGCACGGTGTGTTGGGGGGCCGGCCCATTCAGGTGACCAGCCGCAAGAAGCTGCTGCTCAAACACCCGGAACTCGCGTCGACGCTACCCGAAATGACCGGGGGGCTGGAATGCGTTGTACTGGAAGCGGGCCAGTACGCGGGGCTGCTCCGTTTTCGTGACGCACCCCGGCGCGACGGAGCGCTGTTCGTGAAACACCTGGCCCCCCGGCATCATTTTTCCCGGGTGATGCTGGTTTCGGGAGATCGGCAGTCCGAGGTGCAGTATCTGGCCGACCAGGTCGGCATTAAGGAAGTCCACTACAGTCAAAGCCCGGAACAGAAACTGGAACTGGTCCGTCACGAAACTGCGGCCGCCGCGACGTTGTTCATGGGCGACGGAATCAACGACGCTCCAGCGCTGACGGCGGCCACGGTCGGAATCGCGTTTGGACAAAACAGCGAAGTCACATCCGAGGCGGCGGGAGCGGTGATTCTCGACAGTTCATTGACGCGGGTCGACGAGTTTCTGCACATCAGCCGGCGGATGAAAAAAATCGCACTGCAAAGCGCGGTCGGGGGAATGGCCCTGAGCGTCGGGGGAATGTTGCTGGCGGCCTTCGGACTTCTGAGCCCGGTCGCCGGCGCGGTGATGCAGGAAGTGATCGACGTTCTGGCGGTCGTCAACGCGCTGCGGGTGGCGTTCCCGCCGAAGGTGCTGACGGACTTTGAGTGAATTCGGACGGCGACAAGTCGCGACGACGGCACGCGGAGTAGGAGATACGTGGTTAACCGAAGGCGCGCGGGCAGAGGGGGGATTATGCGGGTCGGCTTGAATCGGACCCTTCTCCCCGCTTTCGGGGAGAAGGTGGCCGATAGGCCGGATGAGGGCATTGCGGGTCAAGCGCAAACTAGACGTTACCCAGTACGGGGTCTGTACATTTGATGGGTGTTCCCCTCACCCCCGGCCTGGGCTGATAAAAAGTTGGCAGAAAAGCCCGATTTGGAGTTGATCAAAATCGAGAAAAGTGTTGCGCTCTTCGTGTGAGGTTTTGGATGACGCACCCAAAAAGCGAAGGAGCGCAACGATGCCATCATGGACTGTGTTCTGGGGGAAGTGCAAGTCGAGATTGTCGGCAGCCGCGCGATCCTGCTTCGCGGGCCGATCGCGGTGGCGGAACAGGGCACGGGAGCTAAAAGCGGCCCTGGACGTCGAACGGCAGAAATCGGCCCGAAGCGAAGCTGCCGTAGTGAAGCTGGACGAGGACAACCGCAGACTGCGGGAAGAGAACGGTGAACTTCGGGCTCACCTGGCTGAACGGGAACAAGAATCGCGGGCGTTGTCGGAAGGCGTGGTGCAACTCCCGATGGGAACGCCTCCGCCTGGCCAATCCTATCCTGCCGGTCTGATGGAACTTTGCGTGAATCTCGCCAGCGTTGTCGGCCTGCGCCGATGTATCCGTGTCTTGACGATCGTCTTCGGCTGGTTGAAGGTCACGCAAAAAATTCCTTGTTACCAGACCGTTCGTGGATGGATGCAGCGCGTCGGCCTGGACCGCATGAACCGCGCGAAGCACGTGGACGATGGCGTCTGGTTCGTCGATCACACCAACCAAAGCGGTCAGGAAAAGGCGCTGGTGATCATGCGAGTTCGCGAGCCTCGGTTGCCTCCCGAAGGAACACCATTGCGGCGTAACGACCTGGAACTCATCACCTGCATCCCGGACAAGGTCTGGAAACACGAAGACTGCTGAAAGCGTATCGGCAAACGGCGGCGCGGTGCGGTTTCCCGATCGCCATCGTGACCGACGGGGCCGTGGAATTGCGTGAACCGGCCAGACAGCTGAAAAACAAGGGAAAATCCCCCGTTGTTCTGCGGGATCTGAAGCACTTTCTCGCCAATCGAATGGAGAAACTGTTGAGCAGCGACCCCCGGTACAAGGAATTCACCTCCCACATCGGCCAGACACGATCGACCCTGCAGCAGACCGAGATTTCTCACCTCACGCCTCCCGGCTTTAAAACCAAGGCGAGATTCATGAACCTCAAGCCGACGCTCGACTGGGCCCAGATGGCTCAGTGGCAACTCGACCATTCTGACTCCCAGGCGCGCCAGGGAATTGAACCGAAACGCATCGAAGCGAAACTGAGCTGGCTGCGTTCCTTTGCGGGCAGCATCCGAGAGTGGGGTCAATGCCAGCAAGTGATCTCGCAGGCGCTGACCTTTTTCAACGCCAAAGGAATCCGCCGCGGCTCAGCCAGGGCATTCCTCCAGACTTTCAGCACACCCGATTGTGCTGGCCGCGCTCGGCAGTTGCTCGATGAGGTCGTTCAGTTCATTCGGTCTTCCGAGCGCCGCTTGAAGGGATGTAAGCGATTGCCGATCAGCTCGGAGATCCTCGAATCGTCCTTCGCGTTGTTCAAAGAACTGGAGCAGCAACACGCCAAGAGCGGGTTCACGTCGCTGTTGCTCACGCTGGGCAAATTGCTGCGTCCAACGATTCAAAAGGAAATGCGCGCGAGCCTGTCACGAGTCAAGGTCGCCGACGTCAAGGCATGGGTCGCCGAGAACACTCCCAAAACTGTCGCCTCGCAGCGACAGACAGCCTACAGCGAATCGCGCGCGTCAAAACGCGCAACTGATTTGAAGGCCGCAGTATAGGGATTTTTATCAGCCCACCCCCGGCCCCTCTCCCCGCAGTGAAGTCCAGTTTGCCTTGCGGTGTCGCGCGCGGGGAGAGGGGGGAAGCGGCGGCTGCGCCGCGGTTTGTTTCCGATGCGGCGGTTCAATCTGTCTCCACTTAACTCTGCCGAAGATATCCAGACCGCAACGGCGTAGGAACGCCGTCCACCACTTGTCGCGACGACGCTGACAGGCGACTGATCATTCGTCGAACAAAATCCAAATCATCCGCCCGCAGCCCGCCGCGCACGGTGTTTCACCATGGTGATTTCATTGCCGCGGGCGTTGTGCGTGACGGCGTCCATGAACGTGTTGATCAGCACCAGTCCCCGACCGAAGACGGTGTCCATATTCGCCGGGTCGTTGGGATCGGGGAGTTGCGACGGATCGAATCCCGGCCCCTCGTCAGCCACCAGAAACGTCGCCCGTTTCGCCGAAAAAGTCGCTTCGACGTGGATGCGACGATGAATGTACGGCGCGATCAATCGCCGTTGATCGACGAGTTCGCTGTACGCCGTGTAGTCGGAATCGCGCAATCCCGTGCTGACTTCCAGACAGCCGTGGTAATACGCATTGACCAGCGCCTCTTCCAGCGCGATCCCGATGTTGATCAGTTCGCGTTTCGGACAGTCCCACAGCGCTGCCAGCGATTCTTGAAGCGAACTGGCGAGGGCCAGCACCAGCGGCAATTCCGGGGGAAGTGTATAACTCAATGACTGCTTGTTGAGGCAGTGCCGCAGTTCCGTAGCGCTCAAGGAATCCCGGGACGCCGAGAAGACGCTGTGAACGGTACTCAACAGGTCGGCGGCCAGTCGGCGTTTTGGGACGTAGCTGGCGGCGCCCTGCTGCAACGCCTGCACAGCGACATCTTCACTCCCCATCGACGTCATGATGATCACAGGCAAATGGGGATGCGCCTTCTGCAACGCCGCGACCAGTTCCAGCCCGCTCATCCCGGGCATTGTCAGATCAGTCACCACCACATCGGGGACTTCTTCCGCGATTCGGACCAGCGCTTGTTCCCCGTCGTCGGCGTAAACCGCACGGCAGTCCTGGTCCTTTTCGATCAGACCTCCGGCGCGACGGCGGTCCATCACGGAATCATCAACGATCAACACGGTCTTCAAGTGACACTTCTCCAATCTCTTCCGCCCGGCGAATTCGTCATCGGGCCACGGCCGGCTGGATCAGTCGCTCCAGCGCCGGCAACAAGCGAGCCATCTCGGTTTCAATTTCCGCGAACGCGAGCCGCGAGGCGGCGACGTCCCCTTCCGCCGCGATCTTTTCCAGCCGATAGGCGACCGAAGTCGCCCGCCGGGCACCGACGTTGTCCGTCGAATTCTTCAACGTGTGCGCGAGTCGCTTGGTTGTCGCGCAGTCGCCCGACTCAATCGCCGCGTACAAATCGCGCAACATTCCGGGGGCCATTTCGACAAACATTCCCGCGATCTCGAACATCATTTCGGTGTCTCCACCCACCCGTTCGAGCGCGACCCGGTGATCGATGGGATCATCGGGAAGTTGACCGGCGGGACCCGACTTGCGTTCCGGCGCGACCGATTCCGGGCCGCGCGTCGGGGCCGCGCTGGGGGATTGGGTCCGCCGGGACGTTTCGTCGGCTGGAGCGGCCTGTCGACTGACTAGGGATTTGTTGAGCTGTGCACAGATCTGCTGACACAGTCGCGCGCGGTTGATCGGCTTGGTGGCGTAGTCATTGCAGCCAGCGTCAAGGCACTTCTGCTGGTCCCCACCCATGGCGTTGGCCGTGAGCGCCACGATCGGGCGGGTGTACCCCAACCCGCGCAGGCGTTTCACCGCCGAGTAGCCATCCAGCACCGGCATTTGCATGTCCATCAGAATCAGATCGAACGGGCGTTGTTCGGCGTCAGCATGCAGCGCCAGATCAAGGCCGATCTGGCCATTGTCGGCGAACTGAACGTCCGCACCCAGTTTGCGTAGAAAGAAGCCGACCAGCAACTGATTGTCGGGGCTGTCTTCCACCAGCAGAATCCGGGCGTTGAGTTCGACCCCGGAGAGGTTCACGTCCCCGACGTCGGGTTCCGCGATCGTCGCCTCCTGGGGATCGACCAGCATTTTGACCTGGGCGAGCGGACCGGTTGACACAGTCGCGGTGAAGACGCTCCCCTGGCAAAGCTCACTGCGGACTGTGACGTCCCCGCCCAGCATCCGCGCCAACCGCCGGCTGATCGCCAGCCCCAGCCCCGTGCCGCCAAATTTTCGCGTCGTCGAACCATCGGCCTGAGTGAATGCCTCGAAGAGCCTCCCGCTTTGTTCCGGCGTCATTCCGATCCCGGTATCGAGGATCTCAAATCGCATCCGCGGGGAGTCCGCTTCCGCGTCGAGACACTCAATCGACAATTCCACGCGCCCCTTGGTCGTGAACTTGATGGCGTTCCCCAGAAGGTTGATCAAAATCTGTCGCAGCCGGGTGGGATCTGTCTCAATCGTCTCCGGAATCGGACCGCGATAGTTCAGGATCAGCGGCAATCCTTTGGACTCGGCCCGCACCCGCATCACGGAAAGGACGTCGGCGGCAAGCTGGACCACCGAGACCGGTAGCCACTCCACCGCCAGCTTGCCCGCTTCAATCTTCGACAGATCGAGAATGTCGTTAATCACCTCCAGCAGGTGTTCCCCATTCCGCAACACCGTTCTCACCGACGACCGGCGATCGTCTTCCGGCAGGTCCGGGTCGAGCAGATTCTCGGCGAACCCCAGAATGGCGGTCAGAGGCGTGCGAATCTCGTGGCTCATATTCGCCAGAAACTGGCTTTTCGAAACGTTTGCCTGCTCGGCGATTTCCTTCCTTTGTCGAACTTCGTCGTGTGCCAGCTCCAGCAGCCGCGACTGCGCCAGCAAGAGCGTATGCACGTCGAGCAAACGATAGTCCGAGTTGTCCCCTTCAATAACGACCGGTTCGTAAACCCGTTCGTGAGGCCGGCTGAGGGCGGCGTGGGCCGCCTCATGAATCGGACTTTTCGCCGGGATCACGTCGGGAACGTGGTTGATCGAATCGTGGAGAACGCGGATGGGGCGCTTGGTGTAGAGTTCGAGCGCGAAAGGCTGACTCAACCGTTCCATCAGACTGGAGCGCGACAGCACGCCAATCAGTCGACCCGAGTCTTCGACAATCACCCCGACCAGGTCATGCTGCCGATCGAAGAGTTCCAGAATCGTCCCGGTGGTCGTCGTGGGCAAGACGCGGTGCGAGCAGGCGGGAAGATCGCCAACCGACATGCCGGCGGTGATCTGCGCAAGTTCAAGCTGTGGCATGCCGACGAGAATCTGTGGGGGCGCGGGTTGACAAAGGGAAATTCCAATGGTCACGCCTCGAAATCGCCGGCGCAGCCTCAACCATTTGACCCCCCATTGAAGAGGAAAACGGTGGCGAGACGGTGAAGTTTCCGTGAATTCGGTCGCCTGCGGTTCCTATTAGCCTCCAGGCGGCCATGAATCCTAGCTTCCGTCCGATTCCCCCGGCTGATATCTTTAGAAACAGACACGCCGTCTGAAAGTTGGGAGAGTCTCACAATCGGGATCGCCATCGCGGCCCCGGAAGTCGGCGATTCGCGGGATTTGGGAGCGTGGAATGCACAGGCGCGGCGTGGTGCTGATGCTCGTAGTGGTGGTGAGTTCGTGGTACGCCGCCCCGGCCGCGCAAGCGGGTCGGATCGACCCCAAGACCAAGGCGGCGGTCGCCCGAGGTCTTGACTGGCTGGTTCGCGAACAACGCCGGCAAGGTTATTGGGAGGCGAACCAGACCCAGTACCGAGTCGCCATGACCGCCCTGGCGGGGAATGCGCTGCTCTGCGAAGGCTCGACGACGCTGCGCGGCAAATACTCCAAGAACATCCGACTAGCGGTCGACTACCTGCTGGAATTGGCCGAGCCGCAGGGGGTCGCGAATCCCAGCGGGCTGATCGGCTACAAGAACGACTACCATTACATGTACGGGCATGGGTTTTCGATGCTGTTTCTGTCGCAGGTGTTCGGGGAGGAGGAGGATCCCGAACGTCGCGATCAATTGCGGCGCGTGTTGACCCGGGCGGTCACGTTCTGTGGTCAGGCGCAAACGACTGCGGGTGGCTGGGGGTACGTGTCGGCGAAAGATGGCGGCGACTTCGACGAAGGCTCGACCTGCATCACCCAGGTCCAGGGGTTGCGCGCCTGTCGCAATGCGGGAATTCCCGTTCCGAAAGAGCTAATCGACCGGGCGGTGGAGTACATCAAGAAGTGTACCACCCCCGAGGGTGGGGTGCAGTACAGTATCAAGGGGGGCGGGGCTCGTCCTCCCATCACAGCGGCGGCGGTCGCCTGCCTGTTCAATTCGGGGGAATTTGACAACGACTTCGCGAAGAAACTGCTGGGATATTGCCGGCAGAATCTGTCGGCAGGCGGCGACGACGGTCGCACGTTCGGTCACTGGCACTACTCGCACTATTACTACGCCCAGGTGATGTATCGCGTCGGCGGCGACGAGTGGAAGAACTACTCTCGCGGCGTGAGTCAAAACATCCTTCGTAAACAGTCGGCGGATGGAAGCTGGAAAGACAGCCAAATCGGCTCGGTCTATACGACGGCGATCAACGCCACGATTCTGCAGCTTGAGAACGGATTCCTGCCGATTTATCAGCGGTGAAAACCCGTGGCTGCGCCCTACGGGATGGCGCAGTCTGAATCCACATCTTTCACGGACGACGTCGATGTTACGATTCACCCGGGGAACGCTCTGTTTTTTGCTCACACTCGGCAGTCTAGGTCTGTGTTCCCCTTCGCCGGTCTGGTCGCAATCACGCAACGCCTCGCGCGGCCAAAAGACGCGGGCGAAGCGTGATATCGCCCCCCTGCGGAAGCAATACACCGACCGGCAAGCCCGCTTTCATCGCGAGCTGGAAGCATTGGCGGAACAGTGCGCCAAAGACAATCTTCCCGCGGCCGCCGACACGGTGCGTGAGTTGGCGGTCCCGTTCTCGCCCGACACGATGCGAGTCGGTGATCTTCCCAAGTCGGCATTAGAGCCATTGAATCCCGACCTGCCCCCGGAGGAAAAGGGGTGGCGGGTACCGCTACGGCAGAAACGACAGGACTACGCGAAAGAACTGTTCGCGTTGTCGCAAAAGGTTCTCGCCGCCGGTCATTTCAGTTTCGCCTGGGATCTCATTCGGGAGGTGGCGCATCACGATCCCGACAATCCCGCCGCCCGTAAGGCGCTCGGCTTCGTCCGTACTGGGGACGACTGGATGTCCCCCTTCGAAGCCAGGATGCTCCGCGAACACAAACAGTGGGACGACCGCTTTGGCTGGGTGCCGCAGGAACAGATCGAACGGTTGTCAAAAGGCGAGCGGCTGTTCAAATCGAATTGGATCAGTTCTGAACGGGAAGCCGAGATCCGTCGCGACTTCGCCCACGCATGGGAGATCCGGACGGAACACTATCTCGTCCGGACGAATCACAGCCTCGAACGGGGGGTGGAAATGGCGAAGAAGCTGGAGGAATTCCACGGGTTGTTCCTGCAGGCGCTGGCGGGATTCTTCAACACGCCCGAACAGTTCAAACAGTTGCTCGCGGGGACCGGGGGCCAGAGGGCCGCCGCCAAACCGCTGGTCGTTCATTACTATGCCACGCGCGACGAATACATCACCCGCATCAAGCGCGAGACAACGCAAAAGGTGGAGCTGACTCGCGGTATCTACTTTCCCAAGACCGGTGTCGCGCACTTCTTCTACGATCCCCAAGCGACCGACGACTCGACGCTGTATCACGAGGCGACGCACCAATTGCTTTCGGGAGCCCGGCCCGCCATCGGCGAGATTGGCATGAAGTCCGATTTCTGGTCGATCGAGGGAATCGCCTGTTACATGGAGTCGTTTCAAAAAACGGGGGAGACGTTTTCCTTTGGCGACCCGCAAACCCCTCGGTTTCACTATGCCCGACAGCATTTTCTGGTGGAGAAGTACTACGTTCCGATCGCCGCCTTCAGTCGGATGGGAATGATGGAGTACCAGAATTCCCCCGAGATCAAACGGAACTACGCGCAGGGGGCCTCGTTGGTCCATTTCTTTCTGCACTACGACGACGGACAATATCGCGATGAGTTTGTCGAATACCTCTCGCAGATTTACAGCCCGACAAAAACAGTCCGCGAAAAGCCCGATTCACTCTGGAAGCTGATCGGCGTTGAGTCGGACGATCTCGATCAGCAATACGGCGAGTATGTTCGCAAACTGGGGATCAAACCACTGCGGACGGCACAGGAAACAGCGCGATGAAGTCGACGACTCTGGTCCCGTTGATCACTCTGGTCGCGTGCGGATTGATCGTCGCGGCGGCCTTCGCCCCTCCGTGGTCACGCAAGGCAACACCACCGGATCCGGTGTCCGTCGCCCCCAACCCCGAGCCGGTGCCACAAGAAGCCCCCGGACCGGTGCCAGAGGGAATGGTTTGGATCCCTGGCGGGGCGTTTGACATGGGGGCGACCGATGGATTTCCCGACGAACAGCCGGTTCACCGGGTGGCGGTCGACGGCTTCTGGCTGGACGAAGCGGAGGTGACCAATGCGCAGTTCGCGGAGTTCGTCGCAAACACCGGTTACGTGACAATCGCCGAAAAAACGCCAAAGCGCGAGGATTTCGTCGGCCAGATCCCCGATGTGAACGAGATTCCGGAAGAGAATCTGGTCGCGGGCTCGGTCTGTTATAACCCGGAATTCGATCGGACGACGTTTCGCAAAGATGGCCCGTTGTGGCCGTACCAAGTCTGGCAGTATGTGAAGGGGGCGAACTGGCGACATCCGGCCGGTCCTGACTCTTCGATTGAAGAAAAGCAGGCTCATCCCGTCGTGCATGTCTCGCACGAGGATGCCGTGGCGTATTGCCGTTGGGCGAAGAAACGACTCCCGACCGAAGCCGAGTGGGAGTTCGCGGCCCGGGGAGGACTGTCCCGGCAATCGTTCCCTTGGGGCAAGGAACTGAAACCCGAAGGAAAGTGGCGGTTGAATATCTGGCAGGGGAATTTCCCGGAGGAGAACACTGCGGACGATGGATTTCTCGCCACCGCACCGGTCCGCCAGTTTTCACCGAATGGATACGGTCTTTATGGTGTGTCGGGCAACGTTTGGGAATGGTGTGCCGACTTTTACCGTCCGGACTATTATGAAATGAGTCCGCGGGACAATCCGACCGGACCGGAGGCGAGCTTTGATCCCAATGAACCGGGGGTGATCAAGCGGATTCAGCGGGGAGGCTCATTCATGTGCAGTGACAACTATTGCACCGGGTACCGCGTGAGCGCCCGGATGAAAGGGGAACCGACGACCGGAACGTTCCACTGTGGATTCCGCTGCGCCCTGTCAAGTGGCAAGTAACGTGGCCGGTCAGTGCGAATATTCGAACCACAAACCGGCTGCGAGAATTCAAAATCGCGGGAAACAAGGAGATTGACCCTTCGGCGTTGACGAGCGAATCAGCTTCGTGATCGGTCGCGGGCCGACGAGTCGCTGGAAATAGGCAGCAGGCGCGGCAGCAGGAGCAAGTTGGCTCCCGCGTCGGTCGAGTCCCCCGCCCCGCCAGGGGCCTGATTGCCGGACCCTTTTCGATCGAGTGTGAAGTCCATCGGCCCAAGATCCGCGAATGGGGTCGTTTGCCAGGCACGTTGCTGCCAGACGACGGCGTCAACGCGAGGGTTCGCTTCCGCCGACTCGGGCCAGTGTTTCCGCCAGGACGAAAAGTCCCACGTCTCGGCACGCCCTGTTCCCTCGCGCGACACCACGTTCCAAAACGTCGAGAACCGGTCGTAGAAGTTGTATTGTCCGACCCAGGCGAACGGTGCCCGGAAATCCTGCACCGCCACGCTGCCGGCCATCGTCACCAATGGAGACTCGCCCGCCGCCGAGAAAATACTGTTCGACGCCGTGACCTGAATTTGCGGGGGTTTGCGAACCTCCGTCGCGCAATCGACGCGAACCAGGGAGTCTCCCAGAACGGCCGTCACGTGATCGAGCCGCAATTCGAGTGGAGAGGAATCATTGCGGGTGTCGGCGACCACACGATCGTGCAGCAGCGACCCGCGGACCGCGATGGCCGATTGGCGAATTTCCAGCCGAACCGGTTCCGGCCGTCGAATCACGAACAAGTCCCCATCACCGCGAACCAGACACTCCGTCAGTTCAACATTGAGCGGAGTCCGGACGGGTGCGCCGGCAATCGGCATATCGGGCATCATCGCGCCCTCGGGACCGTGCCACTCGATGGCCGCCGCGGGACGCGCCTGCGGATTCACAAGTGTGACAACCGTCCCCTGCAAATGGAGCGAGTCGGGACGATCGAGCGAGAACAGCGCCCAACTCTCGGCCCGCGTTGATTCCCCCACCAGCAGTGTGAACGAACACCCTACGACATCGAGCGCGCCGGTGGTGACCGAAACCGCCCGGACATGTGCCGCGTCCGGGGAGGGGGTGGGTGAAAACTCAACGACCGGGGAATAGCGTTGGTCGGCGCGAATCGTGATGCGACGGGAGATCCGCAGTCCGGTCTCGCGGCGTTTTCCATTGAATCGCAATTCGATCACCGCACCATCGACCCGTACAGCCGCACACGCCGCCTCCAGCGTCGCGAACCGCTTGTCGAGCGCCCCATCCCGGCCGACGAGATAAAATCCTTCGTCGTCAGGAGTGGTCGCATCATCGGACGCCGACTCTGTATCCGTCGACGTGACTGCCCGCTCGGATTGTGTCCCGCTCGCTGACCGAGATCCACCCGGTCGGCTGGCGACTCCTTCCCGCTTTGATCCTGTCTCCCCACTCGCGGCGCTCGCCGAATTACGGGACTCGCCGCCGGTTGGCCCCAGGCTGGTGAGATCGACCGGACTGATGTTCTCAATATCCGCTGGCGCGTCCCCTTCGATTTCGTCCTGCTGGGCGAGATCCGCTCCGCGATCGATACCGGTGAGACTCAACACGTCGACCAGTTCACGAGCCCCCTGCCGCAGACCGGTTGCTTGGGAGTCGTTCGTTTTGGACGAGCCTGTGGCTACCGCCGGCTCGTCGTCGACTCTGCGTCGACGAACACCAGAGGCTGCCGTGCCAGGTACTGGCGTTGATTCCGTGTCGCGGGGAGCATCAATCGCCGGCGGCAACGGCTCGGCTTTGCGATCGAACGTGCGCCCGGCGGTCGCTGGCCTGCCAAATTCCAGCCAGCCCACAATCGCCACCACCAGGCCGGCGGTCGAAATCGCCGCCAGATTGCGCTGCCAGAACGACGGTCCGGGTGGTGGGGCGAGCCAGACAATCCCCTCGGGTCCGTCGGATCGCAGCCCCAGTGACTGGGCCGTCAGGTTGAGATCCCGCACAAGCTGCACGGGGGACTGGTACCGGCGTTTGGGATCCTTCGCCATCATCCGGCGGATGATCGCCGACAGCGACGTCGGGACTTCGCTGTTTTTTGACGCCGGGTCGGGAGCGTCGTCCCCCTGATGCTGCAACAGTTTTTGCAGCACCGTTCCTTCGGGATACGGAGGCTCGGCGGTGAGCATGTGGTAGAGCGTGCATCCGAGCGAATAAATGTCGCTACGGGTGTCGGCCGACCGGGGATCGCGCGCCTGCTCGGGGGCGATGTAGTCAAACGTCCCCAGCGTCGTCCCTGCCGCCGTCAGCTCGGCGAGCGCGTCATCGCGGGCCTGCGATCGGGCCAGTCCCATGTCGACCAGCTTCGCCAGCCCGTCGGGGGTGATGATGATGTTCGACGGTTTGATGTCGCGGTGAACGATTCCACGGGCCGACGTATGCACCAGGGCCCGCGCGATCTGCACGGCGTAGTTCAAGACCGCGACGATCCCCAGCCGGCCATGCTGCACGATCAGATCGCGGACATTGGTCCCAGCAATGTATTCAAACGCGATGAATTGCAGTCCATGGTCTTCCCCCACGTCATACACCCGTGCGATGTGCGGGTGGTCGAGCTGGGCCGACAGTTGGGCCTCGCGACGGAATCGCTCGGCGATCGCCGGATCGCGCGATAGCGCGGGAGGCAGAACCTTGAGGGCGATGTCGCGATTCAGCCGGGAATCGACAGCCCGAAAAACCGCTCCCATGCCACCGCTGCGAATCCGCTCGGTCAGCACATAATGTCCCAGCTTGGGAACGGCGGCGTGGTCAAACGGAGGAGCGGCGTCGTCTCCCTCGGCGGGGAATAACACGCGGACCAGACTGGATCGGGGAGTGGAAGCGGCAGAGGCCGCCAGCGGTACGGGAGAAATGGTCGCCGGCGCAGGGCGTCCTTCGGGATTCAACACCGTGTGCGGTCCCCGATGCGGTCGATCAATGACCGGGGGTTTCACACTGGTGGAAACCGGATTGGCGTGTTCTTCGAGCATCCAGACCCCTCGTCCTCGGGGATTTCTGCGCGACCTGTCGGCGGTCGCTACGAACCTTCCAGTACTTGCTCGACCCCTTTGTGAATCGACGAGAGATAGGGGTCGAGTTTGTCGATCAGTGTTTGGGTGAAGTTGTCGCTCTTGATCAGCGCGGACATGGCGTTGCGCACCGTGGAATCGGCAATATCGTCGCGTTCGACGGAGCCACTGCGCACCAGATCACTGGCCGCACGGAGCTTGGGTAGAAAGGATTGGTTGAGGTGTTCACTGAGTTCGCGGAGCAGTTGATCCGCGTGCCCCATTCGTTCGCGTAGGGATTGATCTTCGATCGCGCGTTCGGACATGGTGGAGCCTAAGTGGAGACTCATGTGACGAAGGGAACGATATTAGATACCATGCCCCCCGCAGGGGTCAAGGACCATTTCGGAACATTTGACGTAACTCGTTGCCTGACAACAGGTGCCGGATCCCATGAAAATTCTGGTCGTGGCCGATATCCACTCGAATTGGCCCGCTCTGAGCGCCATCCGCGAGCCGTTCGACGTCTGCCTGTTCGCGGGCGACCTCGTGGACTACGGCGTCGACCCCGCCCCGTGTGTCGACTGGGTCCGCCAACACGCTCTGGCGGGGGTCCGTGGAAATCACGACCACGCCGTCGCTCAGAGAGTCTCCCCGCGCCCCGGAACCGGGTTTCGCGAACTGGCGGCGGCCACTCGCCCGCTGCATTGGGAGCTTCTCAATCGGGGACAACTCAAATATCTGGCGCGGCTTCCCATCAATACCACGGTCGAATGTGACGGCCTGCGGATTGCTCTGGTCCATGCCACTCCGCGCGATCCGATGGACGAGTATCTCGCCGACGATGCGCCAAGTTGGCGCGACCGTCTGGGAGGAGTCACCGCCGACATCCTGTGCGTCGGCCACACCCATCGCCAGTTTCACCTCAAGCTGCCGGAAATGCAGGTTCTCAATCCGGGCAGTGTCGGACAGCCGCGCGACGGTGACCCGCGCTGCGCCTACGCGATCATTGAAAACGGCGTGATCCACCTGCGGCGCGTAGAATACGACATTGACTGGGCGGTGCGGCAACTGAAAGAAGCGGGAATCAACGAGCGGGCTCTGGAAATCGGTGAATCGGTTTTGCGGACGGGCGGTCACATGCCCCCCTCGGTCATCGCCGCCCGCGCCGCCGTGCGTCCTCCACAATCGAATTAGGCGTGAGTTGGTCTTGATTTCGTTTTTCAATGGAAGCGGATGGTAGATCATTCCAATTGCCCGATCCCCGTGCGACCGATAGACTCCACTGGGGAATCCACACGAACCCGTTGATGTGTCGAAGGTCGCCATGCGGATGCAGCGTCGCAGTTTTGTCGGATTGGGTCTGGCGGCTGGTCTCCAGGCGGTCGCAGGAATACCGTCGCGGGGGGCGGACTCGAAACTGGCGTCACCGGGACGGGCGAAGCGGGTTCTGGTCGTTCTCGAACAGGGGGGGCTGTCGCACATCGACACGTTCGATCCAAAGCCAGAGGCGGCCGCCGAACATCGCAGTCCGTTTCGACCGATCGACACCAATGTCGCGGGAATCCAGTTCACCGAACTTCTGGCTAAAACCGCTCAGCACGCCGACAAACTGGCGGTTGTCCGTTCGATGACGCACACCATTGGGGGGCATCCCGAGGGGACCGCCTACGTGTTGCAAGGGGCAAAGCCCGGCGCACCGATTGAGATGCCCGATCTGGGGACGGCGGTCGCGCACCTGATGGGGACGGAAAGTCCGTTTCTGCCCGCCTATACCATGATCCCCGGCAACGGCGAGCAGTCGTACAACACAAAATACGGCTTTCTGTCCCCTGGACTCAAGGTTTTCAAGACGGGGGGGCGAGATCTGTCGGATCCCAAGTGGAGAGTGAACGATCTGGGACTGCTCGACGGCGTGGCCCCCGAGCGATTTCGTGACCGGCGCGATCTGTTGAGCAATCTCGATATTGGCGTGGTCGCTCCGGGGGGAACCTCCGCCCCGGCGATGGGACGGTTCTTCGAACGGGCCTTTCACATGCTCGAGGATCCGCGGACGCAGTCGGCGTTTGATCTGTCGCGCGAGCCTCTGGGGTTACGCGAGACCTATGGCACGGGACACCGTGGCCAATGTTACCTGCTGGGTCGGCGGCTCATCGAGGCGGGAACCCGATTCGTCGTCGTCGATGTGCGTGAACCGGAAACCGCCAAAGCGCCCGGCGGTTTCAACATGAACTGGGATCATCACGACTTCATTTACACGAAAGGATCGTGCGGTACCGTTCGTGACAAGGCGGGGGGCGAAGGGCGATATGGCATCGCCACCTGGCAGATGATGGGGAGTACCGATCAGGCGTTTGCCGCCCTGCTGGGGGACATGGGCGAGCGGGGTTTGCTGGATGAAACTCTGGTCTGTTTTGTGACGGAATTCGGCCGAACGCCGCGCCTGAATAAGTTCGAAGGACGCGACCATTGGCCCAACGCCTACTCGATCGCGTTTGCCGGCGCGGGGGTGAAGGGGGGCCAGGTGATCGGGAAGACCGACCGAGACGGAGGTTATGTTCTTGATCAGGCGTTCACTCCAGACGACTATGCGGCGACGGTCTACGATTCCCTGGGAATCGATCTCGCGCAGCCGGTCTACACCCGGGAGAATCGCCCGGTCTTTTTGGCCCACGACGGCCGGCCGATTAGCCGGCTGTATTCTTAATCAACAAGTTTCAGCGCCGTGTTCAATGAAATACAACGGCCCGCTTCGGGGCTCGGATGACCCGAACTTCAACCAACACGCACGTAGACGCTCCCACGACTGACTCGCGCTGCTCGCTGGCTGTGGCTCCCAATTGAGCTACCAGTCGGGCCGTTCAGTTTTTAGACAGGATTAAAAGGGATAAAGAGGATGGACAGGATTGCTCAAGCGACCTTCGATTGCGTGGAATTAGGAGTCTTTTGATTTCAGCCACTCATCCAGAGAGCAGGAATGGCGAGTAACTCCATCCTGTTCATCCCTTTCATCCTCTTCATCCTGTCAAATCTTTTGTCGGTCGTACGATGGCCGCCGGTGCATGGGACGCGAATCGTCGGATTTGACGCCGTGCGGAGTAAAAATATTGGACGGAGGCACTGAATCGCGGTGACCAGCGGCTCAAACCGCCGACTGTTCCGGTTCGTGCCGCAGGTGATGCACCCAGGCGGGAGGGAAATTCACCAGGACCGACGCACGATTGACCCGGTGGCGGTCGAGCATTTTCTGAATCACCGCGTCCAGACGATCCAGCTTGTCGCGTTTTTCGCCCCGGGCGAACGTCCGCTTCAATTTCCGCATGTACATGTACTCAAAGTACGTCAGTACCCCCTGCGGTGCCAGCAGTTTGAACAGCGTTTCAAAAATGTCGCTGACCAGCTCCGGCGTAAAATTGTTGAGCGGCAGTCCCGAGATGATAAAGTCGTACGGCTTCTCGGCCTGGAATTCCTGAATGGCGACGTGATGCACTTTCGTCCGGTCGGCGACGCGACGGAAGTCGGCGTCGTCTCGAATACGTCGATTCAGTACTTCGACGAACTTGTCGTTAAGTTCCACCAGGTCGAGCCTGTCGTCGGGCTTCAGCAGGCGGGCGATCCGACGCGTTACCGAGCCGGTCCCGGGACCGACTTCCAGAATTCGAATCGGTCCAGGATGCCGTTCCAGTGGTCGTGTGAGCGCCCGAGCCACGAACTGACTGCTGGGGGCGATCGCTCCTGTCGTGTAGAACGTCTCCCGGTACTGGCGGAAGAATTCCGCATGTTCACGCAGCAGTCGTTTCATGAATCCTGATCCAATTGCGCCAAGCGCTCGGCGGCCCCGGTTTCCATTTGTTGGGCGACATTCAGCCCAACGAGTTGATCCCATCCACGCAACAGCTCGGCGAAGATGGGGCCAGGTTGACCATCGCCGATCGGTTTGCCGTTGATTTTTGTGACGGGAAGCATGCAGTACGGCGTCGACGAGGTGAATGCCTCATCGGCGTTGACGACATCATACGTTTGAAAATCCCGTTGCTCGAATGGAATCTTCGCTTGTTCGCACAATTCGGCAACCACTTGCTGGCTGATGCCCTGCAAGGTGTTCCGGGGCGGCGGGGTCATCACCCGCCCTTTCTGCGCGATCAGAAAATTCGCTGTCCCCGTTTCCGTGACATTGTCGTTGCGGTCGAGCAGCAGTGCGATCGCGCGGGGATCGACCAGCCGGGCCTGTTCGTCGGCGAGATACCAGTGCATCCGGCTGCGGGCCTTGATCTTGGGATCAAGGCATTCCGGCGGCAGGTGGCGAATGCTGGGAGTGACGACGTGCTGACCCAGGGTATATTTCTCTGCCCACAATTCGAACGGCAGTGGAAACGTATGGACACACACCGTCGGTCGACGATGGGTCGCCCGCCCGGCCTGGCCGGTATACACCAGTGCGGTACCGGCGGTGACGAACATCGAGACCCCGAGATCGTGACTCTTGGGAATCAGCCGGGAGTTGATCGTGACCAGTTCCAGCACCAGATCCACGAACCCGTCAGGAGTGAGATCCATTTCAAACCCCACATGCTTGATGGAGCGAAACAGACGATCGACGTGGTCCCGCAGGTGGAAGCAGTCATGGCGGAACGTGCGCGCCATCTCGGTTACGCTCGCCCCCATGACGATTCCCATGTCGTACACGGGAAGCATCGCCTGCGAAATCGGGGCAATTCGCCCGTTGAGGTACGCCAAAGGCTCCTGCATCTTGACTTGGCCAAAAGATCCTTGAGAATAGTAGGTTCGCTCCGCCCGCGTTCGGGCGGCTTGATTCTACATTGTCGTGCCGATTCTTTGCACGCACCTCGACCCGGGAACTGTCTGATGCGCTCGATCCGACTGTGCCTGCTGGCACTCTGTACCGTTGTTGCCCTTGTTCCCGCACGACCGGTCTGCGCCCAGGCACCGGATGAAGAGATGATTTCCACCGCCCGCCAGCGGGGAGTGAAGTTTCTGCAATCGAAGCAGAAACGAGACGGAAGCTGGGATTTCTCGGGGCACGACGTGGGAATCACGGCGCTCTGCACGATCGCGCTCATTGAAAACGGCGTCGACCTGACCCATTCGTCCGTGCAAAACGGCGCGGAATTCGTCAAAAAGAAAGCGAAAGAACTCAAAAACACCTACGACATCTCGCTCACGATCGTGATGTTGCAGCGATTTGGGGACCGGAAGGACAAGCCGTTGATTCGCAACCTGGCCGCCCGGCTGGTCGCGGGTCAACTGGAGACCGGCGGCTGGCATTACACCTGTCCGGGGGCCGAGATCGACGTGGAAAAGGTGTTTCGCGACGCCGGCCCGAAGCCCAAGGAAGGGTTTGGCGACAATAGCTGCACCCAATTCGCTGTTCTGGGGTTGTGGGTCGCTTCGCGCGTGGGAATCGATATCGAGAAGACCCTGACCCGCGTCACCCGGCGGTTCGAAAAGCATCAGACGGACGATGGGGGGTGGAGTTATGCGTTGGATCCCAAGGCGGAGAAGCAGGCATCGACTCCCGCAATGACGGGAGCGGGGCTGTTTTGTCTGGCGGTCGCCCGAGCCTGGGAATTGAAAGAGGCTCAAAAGGGGGGCAAAGGGGTTGAAGGAAAGACCGAGGGGGAGGCGGCGCCGGCCAAAAAGACCCTGCTCGACGATTCGATTTTCGCCAAAGGCCTGAAGCGGACCGGTGAGTTCTCTGGCGGGATCGGCCCAGGTGCCGGTCGGTATTTCCTGTGGTCGGTCGAACGCGTGGGGGTGCTGCTGGCTCTGGAGAAAATCGGCGATGTCAACTGGTTCGCCACCGGGTCGGCGGGACTCTTGAAAGACCAGAAGGAAGATGGCAGTTGGCCGACCGCCTGGGTCGATACCGACAAAGACGGTCTGTCCGATACGTGTTTCGCGCTGCTGTTTCTCCGCCGGGCGAACCTGGGAAGCGACATTTCCCGGTTACTGGAAGGGGAATACGAAGACAAGTTTGAGATCACCAGTCGAACGCCGGTGGCGCGATTCGGAAAAATCACCGACGCGGTCGCCGCCGCCCAACCGGGTGAGACCATCCGGATTATGGGGAATGGTCCGTGGCGATTGGGACACCTGGAACTCGACAAAGACATCACCATTCAGGCCGGCCACGGCTTCACCCCGGTCTTCAAGTTTGAGGTCGGTCGAAACAAGAAGGGGCTGCGCTACAAACCGGAAACCGAGCCGGAAGGGCGGGACATGATCGCCATCCGCGGAGGTCAAGCGACGTTCGAGGGACTGCGATTGCAGATGGATCCCGGCAAGGATACGAAGAAAGTGCCGTGGTCGATCGTCACCGTCGACAGCGGTGAACTCCGGCTCCTCAATTGCTCACTGACCGAAACCAGTCAGCAGGGAACCTCGGGAGTGAGTTGGCGCTCGCCGGGAATGCTGGTCGTACGGAACTGCCAGATGATGGGGGGCCGGACGGCGATCGAAGTTTCGGGAAATGGCGAGCAGGAGCTGGTAGTCGACAACACGCTGCTGTTCAGCACAAGCGGCGTTTCGCTGGTCGCCGCCAAGTCCGACGCGGTCGGCTCGAAGTTCAAACTCCGCAGCCGGCATTCGGTCTTCCATTCCAAAGAGGCGATTGCCTGTGCGGATTCGCATTCTGAAATCGACATCGACGCCGAGACGACGGTGTTCCAAACCGAGTGGATCTCGCAGAATCTGCTCCGCGACGGAAAAGACTCCAAGGCGGGACGATCCTGGAAGGGGGAACTCAACGTGTACGACGTCAAGCAATGGATCGGGACCGCCGGCAAGTCAGCGAACATCAAAGACAGTCGGGAGTGGGCCAAGTTCTGGGGTGACGTCGAGAAAGACTCGTTCAAGCGAACCGCTCCGTTTGTCGGTACGCGTCGGCTGGGGAGTTTTTCGCACGATGCCAACATCCAGGACTGGCTGCTGGAGTTTCCCAGCTCGGCGGAAGCTCCGCTGCAACGGGGACGCGTGGGCATCAACAACTACGTCGCCGGCCCGGGGATCGGGTATGATCAGTACCGCGAGACGATTGGCTACAGCTACTGGAAGCGGAATCGGCTGGAGTTGAGCGATCGCCGCGAGTTGTTGCCCAGGATCGCGGGACGGTGAGGTGGTGGATGGGGCGGGTTCAGCCGGCTGACGCCGGCCGCTTGCCTTGCTTCGCGTCGAATTGCCTTGCCTTGCCTTGCCTTGCCTTGCCTTGATTTGTCATGCAGAGAGAGTCGTTGGATGCCTAGTGCAAACGTCACGCGAACAGAGGTCTGCCCAGGAGTTGCCCCCGGTTTGTTAACCCGGCGGTCGCTCCTGCGCGATTCGGCGCTGGGGTTTGGCTGGCTAGCGTTTTCGGCCCTCGCGTCGGAACGGCGAATCGAGGGGGGGGAAGCCGCCCGCGGGCTGCGCCTCCCCCATTTCGAGGCTCCTGCCAAACGTGTGATCTTTCTGTTTATGGATGGCGGGGTTTCGCACGTCGATTCGTTCGAT
>CAMATH010000127.1 GCA_945860955.1 Planctomicrobium piriforme | reverse complement strand
GGCGTCTGCTCCGCCGCCGGGATCTCGATTCCCGCGATGACGATCGGTTGGATTGGCTGGGGGTCTGACTGGCTCATGCGCCATACATTCCCCGAAAAACCGACTTTGAGTAAATACCAGTTTCCGAGGGGTTATTGAGCAGTTACATCCGTCAACGATCTTTCCGATTCGCATCGAACTGTTCCGCGCGAAGATGCCCCGGGATTCCGAAGGGGATTCAACCGCTCCCGGCCACGAATCACTCATCCGCAAGCCCCGCAATCGGGGAGCGGGATCGGGGCCATAATTCCCAGAGTAGCTCGACGTCGCAAACTCACCCCGGAGTGTGTTGAGATTGGGAGTTGTATCCTGTGTGCAACGGTACTCCTTGATCGGTGTCTGAAATAACGGGTTCGGTTTGCCATCCGCCTCGATCGGCGAGGACGCCCGGAAGTCGAATTGGTTGTAGATGACGACTTGATCAACATACGGAAGAATCGAAGTCTGCCATCCGCTTCTCCCCCCGAGGCCCGGTTCTCCCGACCGGGAGACCCATCCCGGTGGGAAGCTGCCGTAGGTGTCATGGTAGTTGTGCAATGCCAACCCCAGCATTTTGAGATTGTTTTTACAGTGGGTCTGGCGGGCGTCTTGCGTTGCCCGGGTCACTCCAGGAATCGCCAGCGCCAGGGCGATCGCCACAATGGAGAGAACGGTCAGGAGTTCGATCAGCGTGAATCCGCGTTTTTTCATGATGGAGGATCCTGTGTGAACCAGATTATCGAGCACGCCAATCGACGAACCGCCAATTGCCGCCAATGCGTTCCA
This sequence comes from Planctomicrobium piriforme, assembly GCA_945860955.1. Lineage (GTDB taxonomy): Bacteria > Planctomycetota > Planctomycetia > Planctomycetales > Planctomycetaceae > UBA10511. Next base: position 23,672 of record CAMATH010000127.1, on the reverse strand, counting down.
TTTGAATCGTCTCGACCGCACTCGCCGGCTTCAGTTTCGCCACCCGAGCCAGCTCCGCCACAACGCGAGGCGAATCGTCATACAGCCGCCAGTCGCTGCCCGACTTCTGCAACTTGACTGTCCGCGCGGAAGCACCTTTTTCGGCCTTCAATGCAAATTCGGCCACCTGCCCCTTTTCGGTCATTTTGGGGGTTGCCTGCTGCATCCGTTTGAAGTCAGCGAGCATCGCAGTCCGCAATTCGGGGGTCTCTTCAAACTGCCGCACCAAGGCGGCGTTTCCGTCCTCCTGATTCAACCGGACAATTTCTGTGAGGGGAAACAGGGCGTCAACAAACTTGGCATACTCGCGTTTTTCGAGTAACGCGATCGCGCCGGTCAGCACCTTCGGGAGATCGCCCCCCAGCCCCTTCGACTTCACATTCGACACGTCGGGAAGTTTGGGGACGGCCACGTCGTCCCCTTCGGCGGGGGCCGCCGGGCTGAGGTCGATTTCAAACGTCGCCAGACCTTTCGAGGCGTCGTATTTTGGGGTTCCTTTTTTCAGGTGCCCTAACAACGTCAACATTTGCGTTTTGAATTCGGGAATCGATTTCAGATCGTTCGCGGCGTTCGCGACGGCGTCACCCGTGCGCAAATCGCGGAGGATGGTGACCGGCGCGTAAAGTTCCAGGAATTGTTCAAAGTCCCCCTCCTCGAGCGTCTTGATGGCGGCGTCGATGTCGGACGCGATCGAGGGCATGGGAACCCCCTTCTTCGCCGATGCTGGTTTCTCCTGAGCGTGGACCGGTTCCCTGCCGATTTGCGATAGCCACACAAAACAAGCTGCCACCACCAGGCCACCGAGGCCGGCACGAACGATCCTGCGAACGAAATCTCGCGAATTCATGTTGTTCCCCGAAGAGAGCGGTTCGACACACAACGGGGGGATCGTACCTTCGCCGCGATCGGACCGCAAACGGCAGCGTCGGCCAGCGTCACGTCGAGTTCGTTTCCGGGCGATGCGCCCAGACCCCATCCGGCTCGACCGGATGGTGAATGAGATCGGCAGCTAGAATAACGCCCCACCCATCGCGCAAGACCCCATCCACCTCGTGTGGATTGGTGAATGAGATCCTCGCTCTGTCAGACAAGACAAGGTGGATGGGGTCTGGACCGCGCAATGTAGTTTGGGGCTAGCCATCGATCTTTCTCCCCATCCGCTCAAGGCGGCTGTCGGTTTAGTCGATCCGGACGCGTGTTTGCCACAGTCGGTTGTGGTTCCGCTTCGCGGGAACCACAATCGGAGCGACGCCGCGGAGCGTCGTCGCTACAAAACCGACAGCCCCCAAGGCGGATGGGGCGGTCGCCAACCCAAGCCGCCATCCGGCTTTCACAAAACCCAATCCGACCCGCGCGTATTGTCTTTTTTTTCGGCCGCATGGGATAGAAAACGACAGCCCCCTTGCATCGACGGGGAGTACCGGGTAATTCAATTCTTATTCATGACTTGGGAGTTCGAACAGTCGCGCGGCGGTGGAACGAGCGCGAGTCGCGTTTTGTGCTGGTGTCCGGTCGCCATCCACCGAATCGCATCCGCCGGATCACAATGCAGGGAGTGTGTTTCATGAGTCACCCATTGTCGCGGTCCGCGTGGCTGCTGCTCCTTCCCGTGATGGTGGCATCTTCTGGTTGCGGCCAAACGCAAGCGGAATCAAGCCAGAACGCTCCGCCGACAACGGTGATTGTGTCTCCTCCCGTGGAGGAGTCGGTCACCGACTTCGTCGACTACACAGGACGGACCGAAGCGGTCGAAACCGTGGAGATCCGTTCCCGTGTGTCGGGCTTTCTGGACAAGGTGCTGTTCCAGGATGGGAACGACGTCACGCAGGGGGCGAATCTCTACCAGATTGACGATCGGGAATATCAGGCCGATCTGGCGGTGGTGACGGGCGATCTCACCAGTGCCGAGGCCCGAGCCGAAAAGGCAAAAACCGATTTTGAACGGGCGCTGGGACTGAAGAAAAATCGGGCCATCAGCGACGAAGATTTCGACCGCGCATTCTCGAGCAAACTCGAAGCGGAGGCGGCCGTGGCATCCGCGAGCGCGGCCAAGGCCCGCAAACAACTGGACGTCGAGTTTTCGAAGATCACTTCCCCGATCGCCGGCAGGATCAGTCGCAACCTGATCTCGGCTGGAAATCTCGTCACGGCCGACAATACGTTGTTGACCACGATTGTTTCGGTGGATCCGATCTACGTCTATTTCGATGTCGATGAACGAACGATTCTGAACATCCAGCGAGGCGTTCGTGAGGGACGGCTCAAGTCACGCGTCCAGGGAGAAATCCCGATCCTGTTGGGGCTCGCCACAGACCAAGACTATCCGTATGAGGGGGTCATCGATTTCATCGATAATCGCGTCGATCCGCGCACGGGAACGATTCGAGTCCGGGGGAACTTTCCCAATCCCAAGCCCGAGGTCGGCCAGCGGGCTCTGTCGCCGGGTCTGTTTTCTCGCGTTCGCGTTCCGGTCGGCGAACCGACCCGGTCGCTGCTCGTGACCGACCGGGCGGTTGGCACCGATCTTGGTCGAAAGTTTCTCTATGTTGTCAATGATTCCAACGAAGTGGTGTTCCGTCCGGTCGAACTGGGAGCGCGGCATGATGGACTGCGGGTGGTTTCCCTGGGACTGAACCCCGGCGAGCGGGTCGTTATCGACGGACTGCAGCGGGTCCGACCGGGTTCCGTCGTGGCCCCCAAGCCGGGGGAAATGCGCAGCCGGCCCAGTCGTTCGGGCGCGGCAAAACCCGTGGTGCCCGACAGCGAAACCGACGCTGACGAACGTGCGAAAACTGGCGAATAGCGCCGCTTTGTAATCGTAGCGGCGACACGGAAAGTGTCCGCCGAATTCTCACCAGAGCAGGTTCCCAATGGCAAAATTCTTCATCGACCGTCCCGTGCTGGGGGTCGTGATTTCCGTGGTGATTCTGCTGGCGGGACTGGCCTCGGTCAACAGTCTGCCGGTCGCCCAGTATCCGGAAATCACCCCTCCCACGGTCCAGGTTTCCTGTTCCTACCCGGGCGCGAATGCTGCCGTGGTGAGAGATACCGTCGCCGCGACGATCGAACAGCAGGTCAACGGCGTCGAAGGGATGATGTACATGTCGTCCCAATGCACCAACGACGGGGGATACAACCTGACCGTGACATTCGAGCTGGGATCGAATCTCGACATGGCGCAGGTGCTGGTGCAGAATCGCGTCAATCTGGCGCTCCCCACACTTCCCGACGCTGTCAAGGCGATTGGCGTTTCGACCAAAAAGAAGTCTCCGAGCATTCTGCTGGTTGTCAACCTGACCTCTGAGGTCGACACTTCGACCGGCAAGCCGACTTACGACCAGCTCTATTTGAGCAATTACTCCACGATCCATATCCGGGATGAACTCGCCCGCCTGAAGGGGGTGGGCGACGTCGCCTACCTCGGACAGCAGGATTACAGTATGCGGGTCTGGCTCGATCCCGAAAAACTCGCCTCAAGCGGCATCACTGCGACCGACGTCATCAGCGTTCTCAAAGAACAAAACGTGCAGGTCGCCGCCGGCCAGATCGGACAGCAGCCGGTCCCCGAGGGGCAGGATTTTCAGTACACCCTCAGCACTCTCGGCCGACTTTCCGAAACCGAACAGTTTGAACAGATCATCGTGAAGACGGGGGATGACGGTCAGGTCGTCCGTTTGCGCGACGTTTCGGAAATTCGTCTGGGTGCCAAAAATCAGGACACCCGCTGCACGCTCGACGGCGATCCTTCGGTCGGGCTGGCGATTTATCAACTTCCCGGCTCCAACGCGTTACAGACCGCCGACAACATTCGCATCCGGATGAAAGAACTGGAGAAGAATTTCCCCAAAGGGGTGCGCTATGGCATCGTGTATGACACAACGCCGTTCATTCAGGAATCGGTCGCCGAGGTGTTCCACACGTTGCGTGACGCCGTCATCCTGGTGGCGATTGTCGTGCTGCTTTTCCTGCAGGACTGGAAGGCGATGATTCTGCCGATGATCGACGTCCCGGTCTCGCTGATCGGCACATTCGCCGTCATGTATGCCATGGGGTTCACGCTCAACAACCTGACGCTGTTCGGCTTGGTGCTGGCGATCGGCATTGTGGTCGACGACGCAATCGTCGTTCTCGAGGCGGTGGAAACCAAGCTCGCCGAGGGACTGGATGCCCGCACCGCCACAATCAAAGCGATGGGCGAAATCACCGGTGCGATCATCGCCATCACCCTGGTGTTGTGTTCCGTCTTCCTCCCCAGCGCCCTGATCCCAGGGATCAGCGGGCAGTTCTACCGTCAGTTCGCTCTGACGATCGCCGCCTCGATGATCATCTCGGCGATCAACGCGATGACCATGACTCCCTCGCGGGCGGTGATGATCTTCAAAGACTACAAACACGGCGCTCACGGTCACGAAGACACTCGCGAGGCCCTTCCCTGGTGGGGCTACGCGGCGCTGCTGGGGTGGTTGGGAGCGACGCTGGCAGAGCGGTTTTTGCTGCCTCACAACGAACCCGAGGCGGGGGACAACGCGGGATTCGCATGGCGCGCCTGGCTGATCTGGGGAGGAGTGTTGATTCCCGGTGCCGTTTTGGGCTGGTTCATCGCACGCCCCATGAATCGCGCCCTTGGGCGTTTTTTCCGAGTGTTCAATCGAGGCTTTGAAGTGGTGACGAAAATCTATGGTCGCATCGTGGGGGGATTCCTGCGTCTCAGTACCATTGTGTTGCTCGTCTATGGAGGTCTCCTGGGGCTGACCTACATGGGATTCACCCGCATTCCAACCGGGTTCATCCCGACACAGGACAAAGGATATTTGGTTGTTGACCTGCAATTGCCCGACTCGGCGTCGCTTGAGCGGTCCATGGCGGCTGTCAAACGCGTGGAACAGATCGCGCTGGAAACCGAGGGGGTCGCGCACACGATCGGAATTCCCGGCCAATCGTTCGTGCTGAACGCGGTCGGTTCCAATCTCGGTTCGATGTTCATCATTCTCAAAGACTTCGAACACCGTCACGATGCCAGTCTCGCCAGCGACCAGATCGCCCGGCGTTTGCAGCGGCGTTTTTTCGAAGAGATTCTCGAATCGCGGGTCGCGGTGTTTGGTGCCCCGGCGGTCGATGGTCTGGGAAACGCCGGCGGCTTCAAGTTGATGATCGAGGGGCTGGGGGACGTGCCGCTCGACGTGTTGCAGGGGCAGACCGAAAATCTGGCCGACAAGGGAAGCAAACAGCCAGGGATCGCCGGCATGTTCAGCAGTTTTCGCGCGAACACTCCTCAACTCTACGTCGACATCGACCGGACCAAGTGCAAAACGATGGGGGTGCCGCTTGGGGACGTGTTCAATACCCTGCAGGTCTACCTGGGGGGTTATTACGTCAATGATTTCAACAAGTACGGACGCACCTGGCAGGTCAATCTGCAGGCGGACGCGCAGTTTCGACTGGAAGCGGATGACGTGCGGCAGCTTCAGGTTCGCAACGCCGCTGGCCAGATGATCCCGCTGGGAACTGTGGCGACGGTCGAAGACGTTGGCGGACCACTTGTGATCACGCGGTACAACATGCGGACCGCGTCGGCCCTGAATGGAGCGGCGTTACCGGGGGTGAGTACGGGGACGGTGATCGCGACGGTCTCGGGACTCTCCGCGCGGGAGCTTCCCAATAACATGACCTTCGAGTGGACCGAGCTGACGTTTCTGCAACTGCGGGAAGGGAACTCGGTGGTCTACGCGTTCGCCGGCGCAGTCGTGCTGGTGTTCCTGGTGCTGGCCGCGCAATACGAAAGTTACTCGCTGCCGATGGCGGTGATTCTGGTCGTGCCGATGTGTATTCTCAGCGCGCTGGCGGGGGTTTGGGCCATTCGGTCCGACATCAACATCTTCGTGCAAGTCGGTTTCGTGGTGCTGGTCGGATTGGCCTGCAAAAACGCGATCCTGATTGTGGCGTTCGCGAAGGTTCGCCACGAGGCGGGAGACCCGTTGTTCGATGCCACACTCAACGCCTGTCGCAGCCGGCTGCGCCCGATCATCATGACGTCGTTCGCGTTCATTCTCGGAGTGGTTCCACTGATGATCGCCAAGGGAGCCGGTGCCGAGATGCGGCGGACACTCGGAACGGCGGTCTTTTCCGGAATGCTCGGAGTGACCCTGTTCGGGATCTTTCTGACGCCGGTCTTCTTCTATGTCATTCAGCGGTTTCTCGATCGCCGGCCCTCTTCCCAAGGTACACGACCGGCGAGTGGTGAGCCGGCTCAGTGACACACGCCTGGCGTCTCGCAACGACCGGTTTGCCAGCCCGGCAGCGCTGGCGTATCCTTTTGCGATTCGCCCCGATTGCCTCAATTCCTGGCGACTTCACCGACTCTCGTTCGAAGGACATTTCCAATGCAAGCCGCTCAAGTGACATCGCGCCGCCAGTTTCTGCAGGGAGTCGCCTCCCTGGGAGCGGCCACCCTCGTTCTGCCCACACACTGGGCGAGCGGTTACCAGTCGCCCAACGGGCGTCCGGTTTTCGCCACGATCGGGTTGCGTAACCAGGGCTGGGCGATCACCAGCAAGTCGTTTGGCTTCGCGGACTTCGCCGCCCTGGCCGATGTCGACTCCACCGTCCTGGCCGAGAATGTCGCCAAGGTGGAAAAGGGTCAGGGGAAGAAGCCGGATGCTTACAGCGACTACCGCAAGATTCTCGATCGTAAAGACATCGACGCGGTGATGATCGCCACGCCCGATCACTGGCACACCAAGATCTCGGTCGAAGCGATGAAGGCGGGTAAAGACGTCTATTGCGAGAAGCCACTGACGCTGACGATCGCCGAAGGCAAGCTCATTGAAAAGGTGGTCAAGGAGACCGGCCGGGTGTTTCAAGTCGGGACGATGCAACGAACCGAAATCGACCAGCGGTTTCTGCTGGCGATCGCGCTGATCCGCGACGGCCGGATTGGCAAGGTCAAGAAGGTGACCTGTGGCATCGACCGAATGGAATCGTCTCCGGTGATTCCAACGGAAGGAGTCCCCAACGGCCTCGACTGGAATGTCTGGCTCGGCCCCGCACCGAAAGTGGACTATCGGGCGCTGCCGGAACTGCGCAAGGGCTACGGCGGCGGTGTGCCGCTTTACAGCAATTGCCACTATTCGTTCCGCAACTGGCACGAATACTCGGGGGGCAAACTGACCGACTGGGGGGCACACCATGTCGACATCGCCTGCTGGGCGCTCGGTGCCACCGAGACGGGGCCGAGCAAGATCACCCCGATCGAGTACGAATTGCCGGTGGAATATAAGGACGGCCATCCGGTGGTGTACGACCGGTACAACGCCGCGACTCGATTCACACTGCGGGCCGACATGCCCAATGACGTGGAGCTGATCATCACCAGCGAAGGGGACAACGGCATTCTGTTCGAGGGAACGGAGGGTCGGTTCTTTGTGAATCGCGGAAAGATCACCGGTAAGCCGGTCGAAGATTTGAAGGAGCGGCCCTTGCCCGAGGGGGCGATTGAAGCGATTTACGGCGGAAAGGTGAGCGCGAATCACACGGCGAATTTCATCGAAGGGATGAAAGCGCGAAAGCAGCCGATCTCTGACGTGTGGTCGCACAACCGGATGCTGGAAATCTGCCACCTATCGAACATCTCGATGCGCCTGGGGCGAGAGGTCCACTGGGATCCGGTCGCCCGTGAGATCACGGGAGACGCGCAGGCGAATTCGTTCCTCGCACGGGAGAACCGCAAGGGATTCGAGATCAACATGTAACCCGTAGCGTGGGTTCCAACCCACGCGAGTTTTCGTCGCGCGAATTGCCCCCGAAGCCAAACTTGATCGGCTTCGGGGGCACCCATCAATCGTTTTCGCTTTGTCCCCCAAAGGTAGAGGATTCCGCACGTCACGGACGACGATCCGCTTGAGTCGACGCACCCTTGGTCGTCGGCAATGGATCGTTGCTCGAGGCGATCAATTCACCAGTTCCCCTCCGACCGCGTCGTTCAACACGTCGCCGCCGAACTTCCAGAACCAGTCGAGGCCGTTGCCGCCGCGGAGTGAATCGTTCGCCGACCCGTCAGTCAGGAGCGTCAACCCGGTCAGCTTGACCGCACCTCCGGCTCCGACCCCGCTCCGCAGGTTGGCGACTCGGGTGTCGTAGTCGACATCTGTCCGAGCCCACTCGGCGACAATCGCGCCGATCGCCGACCGGTCGAGGACTTTTGTCGACTCGCCGTAGTACGTCGTGATTCCGCCGACCACGATGTCGTCGTCATCACCCCCGTCGAGCGTGTCGACCCCCGTCCCTCCAATCAACAGGTCGCGACCTCCGAACCCGAACAGCGTGTCGAGGCCGGCACCGCCGAACAGGACGTTGTTCAGGCTGTTCCCTTTGATCGTGTCGTTTTTCGCCGTTCCAATCACCATTTCGAACACGTTTCCGGCCGACAGGGTGAGGACCAGGCTTGAATTCAGCGTTTGCGGCGTGGTCTGCGCGAGATCGAGAACAATTCCCGTCGTCATCGCCGAGAAGTCGAGCAAGTCACTTCCCTGCTCCGCCAGTTCAACCAGCGTATCACTCCCCAGCGCACCGGTACCAAACGTGTAGTTGTCGTCACCCAGACCGCCCGTGAGGCTGTCGTTTCCTAGGCCACCAATCAACGTATCATCGCCGTCGAGACCCGACAGAGCGTCATTGCCGGCCGCGCCATTCAGTGTGTTGGTGAGACTGTTTCCCGTGAGAACGTCATTCAGCGAACCGCCGGTCGCGTTTTCCAACTGGTCACCCGCGTTCAGCGAGAGGGTGAGGTTGGCATTGACGATCTGGGCTGTGGTCAGCGAGAGGTTGAGCGAGATTGCCTGGGTCGTGGTCCCGGTGAAGTCGATGGTGTCGTTGCCTCCCGCCGCCGACTCGATGACCGCATCACTCCCGAGCTGTGCGTCGGCATCAAACAGATAGACATCGTTGCCAGCCTGGCCAGCCAATACGTCGTTCCCTGGACCACCCACCAGAGTGTTCGCGAGACTGTTCCCGGTCAGCGCATCATTCAGCGATCCCCCCGTGACGTTCTCCAATGCGTCACCGGCGGTGAAGGTGAGCTTCAGATTGCTGTTCACAATCTGGAGCGACGTCAACGACAGGTCAACGCCGACAGTTTTGGTCGTTGCGGTCGAGAAATTCAGAATGTCGATCCCGCCGCCAGCCACTTCCGAAATCGTATCGCTACCGAGAGCCGCGTCGGCGTCGAACGGATAGATGTCGTTATCCGCGCCCCCCGCCAGCAGGTCGTCGCCGGCCCCTCCGGTGAGCGTATCGGCTCCAGCCGCACCATTGAGCGTGTCATTGCCGGCGTTCCCAACCAGCGCATTCGCCAGCGAGTTCCCGGTCATTTGATCGTTGAGCGTTCCCCCCGTGGCATTCTCAAACATATTCCCGGCTGACAGGGTCAGCGTCAGATTGCTGTTCACCACTTGTGCCGTGGTCAGCGACAGATCGACCGTCACCCACGACGTGGTTGTTGTCGAAAAGTCGAGGAGTTCGGTCCCTGCCGAGGCGGCTTCAACCACCGTGTCGCTGCCGAGTGCCGTGTCGGTGTCAAACACATAGGTGTCATTCCCCGTCAAACCAGTCAGCAGGTCATTCCCGGGTCCCCCGGTCAGAACGTTGGCGCTGGCGTTCCCGGTCAGCGTGTCGTTGCCCACTCCGCCAATCAGGTTCTCAAACGTCGTCGCCGAGCCGAGCGTCAGTGTCAGGTTGCCATGGACCACCTGGGCAGTCGCCAACCCCAGATTCACCGCAACACCCTGGTTCAACGTCGTGGAAAAGTCGAGCGTATCCACACCGCCCCCCGTTTCGTCGAGGATGTCGCTCCCGAGTGCCGAGTCGGCGTTGAACGCGTACACATCATTGCCGGCCGCACCGACCAGGCGATCGTTTCCGCCACCACCGGTCAACGTATTCGCGAGCGTATTCCCGGTCAAAACGTCGTTCTTCGCGCCGCCGACAACGTTTTCGAACGCAGTCGCGGAGGCGAGTGTCAGTGTGAGGTTGGCGTTCACCACCTGCGACGTCGTCAACCCGAGGTTGAGCGTGATGGCCTGTGCGTTCGTCGCCGAGAAGTCGAGCGTGTCCACGCCGGCACTGTCGGTGACGGTATCGACCCCCAACGCCGAGTCGGCGGCGAACAGATACCGATCGTTCCCGGATCCCCCTGTCAGCGAATCATTTCCGGGTCCGCCGATGAGCGTGTCTGCCCCCGCCGCTCCGGTCAGCACGTCATTGCCAGCGTCGCCCGACAGCCACGCCGAAAACGTAATCGTACTCCCCAGGCTGATCGTGTCGTTCCCGTCCTGGCCAAACGCGACAATCCGCCCCGTTGGCGAGAACGAACCCAGGGCGGTGCCGTTCAATGTCGCAGTGATCTTGCCGCTCACCAACGCGAACGCCAGCGTGTCGGCACCCAATGTGCCGCCGACGACGAGGTCGGTTTTGGTCGGGTCGATGGAACTCGGTTCGAGCGCCACCACGACGGCGGTCGTATCCAAGGACGCGGTCGCCTGAGCCGAATCATCGTCCGTCAGTGTCACGCTGATGTGATAACCGCCGACATTCGGATAGAGGTGACTCGCCGTCACCGTACCGCTGCCGTGATTCTCGACGACGATTCCGGAAGACGTCGTTCCATCACCCCAGTTGATGACCGCCGTATGGGTGTCCCCCGTCCCCGCGTCGGAAAACGGAACCGAAAACGTGACCGTCTGGCCGCGCACAAACGTCGTCAGCCCGGTGATCGCCCCCAGGACCGGTGCCACATTGCTGGCGGTGACGACCAGACTGTCCGAGGCGCTCAGCACACCGTCGGTAATCGTCACCTGAACCGTGTAGACGCCGTTGTCGGCGTAACGATGTGAGTTCATCAACGTGCCGCGGGTGGTGCCATTGATCGGCACCAGCACTCCCGCTTCCGTCGTTCCATCCCCCCAGTCGATCATGACCGACACCTGACTGAGCGGAGCGACGGCGGTGTACCGCGCGGCCGGCAGTGTGACGAGTCCTCCCTCAGCAACCGTCTGGTCTCCCCCCGCTTGGACCGCCAGCCGGATCAGTTCCGTGTCGCCGAAGTCGAGGCCGGTTCGGATCTGCCCCGGCGATACCGTGACAATGTGTACGCCCAGAGTGCCGGCCGGCGATACCGTCGTTCCGCCACCCGTCCCGCTCTCATCGCCCGGCAACCCATCGTACAGCGTGCGAATCAGCCGCAGGTCGTTCGCCGAGAAACTGGTCCGCTCACGGGAATAGCGGCCATCCATCACGTCTTCGCCCGGGACAAAGTCGGTGTGCCCCAACCCCAACGCATGTCCGATCTCGTGCGCCACGACCGTGAAGAAGTCGTAGGTGCCTGCGGGATCACCGTTGCCGGCGACGTCATCCCATTGCTCCGCCACGTCCAGCCACGCTTTATCGGCGGTGATTCTCCCCCCACCGACACCGGCCACCGGAGTGAACGTCCCCCCTCCCAGTGCCAGCGTCCCGCGTGGCGCGCTGGTGTAACCCAGGGCGGCCAAGTCCCCCACTCCCAGGGTAATGATCGCACTCTCGGGAGCGGTCGTGTCCTGAATGAAGTTCAGGCGACCGTTGGAGGCGACCTCCCAGGCGTCGAACGCCGTGCGGGCGAGCGCCACTTGGGTCGTCGAAATCGTGTTCGCATATCCTTCCAGTGAGCGGAAGTCATACAACACATCGATCACGTCGGGAGTCTTCGGATCTGCGTCGCGCCACGTGTATTTGGCACCGGTGCCGGTGTAGAACGGTTTGTCCCCCTGCCCCTGGTCTCCCGAATGATAATGGCTTTCGAGCAAGCGGCCGTCGACAGTCGAGACCCGCGAGACTTCGCCCACGTACTTGAAGGCGTTCTCGGGAAGTCCTCCGCAACCGCAATGCGTCTGGAAGTAGATCGCTTGCGACGTCCCCTCGGCAACGTCGATCACAGCCCCGGTCGGAGCAGACTGAGTGACCGCGACCCCCAGCGCATGACCAATCTCCCGCGCGACCACCGTGAAATAGTCCAGCGTCCCCGAAGGATTGCCATTGGCATACGTTGTATCCCAATGTTCGGAGGAATCGAGCCAGACGACCCCGGCGCGGATCGACCGTCGACCGTCAGCCTGAGTGAACACTCCACCTCCCAGGCCCATCGTCTGCTTCACACCGCTGTGATAACCCACGGCGGCCAGATCGCCCGAGCCGATCGTGATGATCCTGTCTGCGGGCGACGTCGTATCACGAACAAACTTCACGAGTCGACCCGAGGCGCTGGTCCAGGATGCCAGAGCGAGTTCCGCCAGAATCCGCTGCTGACCTGTGATCTCATTCGAATATCCATTCGGATCGCGGAAGTCGTATCCAATCTCGATGACATCCTCCGTGGTCGGGTCGGCGTCGGCCCAGGTGTAGTCATCGCCCGTCGTGCCGTCAGTGAAATCATCAATGAATTCACCGCCAACGGGAGGGCGAAGCTCCTGCTGAGCCGCCAATGTGTTCCCGGCGGCCGAACCGCGTCCACTGGGCAGCCCAAAACCGTCCGCATTCTGTGCATCCCATTGAGACAACCCGCCAAACGAACCTCCCAACGTCGACGACGTTCCCGGAAACGTCTGCTTCCAGTCTTCGGGAAGAATCTGCGAAACGACATAGGTTCCCGCCGGCAGACCGGTGAAGGCGTAGGCCCCGTTGGTATCGGTGGTTGTCGTCAACTCGCCAGGATCGAGCGCACCATTCCGATTGCCGTCCAAATGCACCGTCCAGTTCGCCAGAATCGATTCGCCCGAATCCCGCACCTTGTTCTCGTTCGAGTCGTGCCACAACGTTCCGCGCAGCTCCGCTGGCGGGGGAGGCGCGACATACTCCCACTCCACGAATTCCGTGATCAAGCCCACATTGTCGGCCAGGTCGTGCAGCCCGTGTTCATCGAACGACAACCGGTAGACCCCATCGATCCCCACCAGGCTAGCCAGTCCCGAAACGCGGAACGTGTGGTCGTTGAGCTTCGAAATCGTCGGCGAGGCCGGCAATAGGTTCGGCCCGTCATTGCGTGTCAGCGTGAGCGCCGCGTGGTCGAGTGTCGACTCAGCGACCGCTTCCGTCAGAACCAGGTCGATAAAGTCTGGCCGAACTGACCCGGGCTCGCTCGGGACATTGCCCCACGATGCGACGAACGCCGGCGTCTGGTCGACATACACCACATAGCTTGCCGCCGCGCTGTTCCCCGCCGCGTCGGTCGTCACGATCCGCAACTCCTGATTGCCGACCACATCGAACGTGACGGCGATATCGAACGCGCCGGAACTTGTCTGCTGTGTTCCCAGCAGGCTGTTGGTCGTGTCGTCATAGATCGCGACGGTGACCGGCGACTCGCCGCCGCTGCCGGTCACTCGGACCGTCAGCACATTCGTCACCCGGTCCCCCACAACGCCAGAATCGGGCGAAACGCCCAACCCGGTCGCCGCCGCAGGGGCGGTCCGGTCGAGCTGCCAGTCCCGAACGAACTGTCCCGCTCCGGAATTCGCCGCCACGTCGGCGACATCGCTGCCGGCGATCGACAGCCGGTAGCTGCCGTCGAGCTGTGTGATCGCGCTCAGTCCGGTCACACGGTATCGGTCCGAGGCGAGTGCCGTCACCGTCAGCCCGGCGGTTGAGACCGATTGCGATCCCCGGGTCAGCCGCACGTCACCCGCGGTGAAACTGCCCGCCGCCAACGATTCGCTGATCGTGACGTCGAACGCATCAACCAGTTGATTCGTCAGACCCGTGGACAGGCCGGCGACGGAACTGACTTGCGGTCCCGTCACGTCCATTGTCCAGGTGATCGACCGCGACCCGACACCCGCAAGGCCGGTCGAGCTGACAACGCCTGTCCCCAGCACGGTGAGAACGTAGTTCCCCTCGGCTGTGGTCACGCCCGTCAAACCGCCAACACGGAACGCGTTGGCCGCCGTCTGCGTGAATGTCAGCGCCGTGCCCGCAAGGTCGACGACGGTATCGTTACGCGTCAGAACCAGATCCGCAGCGTCCAACGAGTCGGCCTGGAGATCGCGAGTGAACGTGACGCGTACTTCGGCAACCGCCAGGTTGCGTGGACCGGCGGACGGACCCGTCAGGCTGGAGACCGTCGGGGCGGCGTCGGCCTTGGTCCATTCGAGGACTTTCACTCCGGTGCCCGCATTGCCAAACAGATCGGTCACGCCCTCGGCACGCACTTCGAGCCGGTAGTGACCGTCCACCGCATTGAGCGCCGCCAGCCCGTTGATCTGGTACTGCGTGGCGGAAATCGCCGAGATCGAAACGGCCGACGAGATGAGATTCGTCAGATTGCCGTCCCGGAACAGCGCGAGGTCGGCGGAGCTGAACGTGCCACCCAGCAACGGTTCCGAAAAGGTCACGGTCAGCGAGCCGACCGGGTCGACCACGGTGGACGCGGGGGTCGTGATCGAGGTGACCGTCGGGCCGACCGAGTCGTTGGGTGCGTAATACAGCGTGTAGTGTCCCGTCCCGCCGAAATCGAGCAGGTGCAGCGTGTTCTCGTTGAGCGGGCGCAGACCTCGTTCAATAAACGTGCGATCGGTCTGCCAGGCATTGCCGCCGGTGATGTTGTCTCCGACAGGTACTTCGAATCCGTCCGAACGGACCACCCGCGTGAGGCGGTATTTCCCCTCCCCCAGATCGGGTGTCTTGAAGTAGTTCCAGCCTGCGCCAACCGTCGCCGTCAATTGCACCTGGAGATCGCCGGGAACAGGTGGGGAATCACTCCCCACATTCGTGGCGGGAGTGACCGGCAGGATTCGACCGTCGCTGAGATACAGCGTATCGGGCGTGTCGTTCACATCAGGAATGTCGTTGACGAGATAGTCATACTTGCCGTCGTCATAGGCACCGGCCGCCGTGACGAGGTGAATCATCTCGTGGATTTCGACGCTGTCGATCAGCGACACTCGTTTGTCCCCCAGACCGTCGACATGTTCGAACGTCGCCTTGTAGTCGACGAACTGCCCCTGCAACGTGCTGGTCAACAGCCATCGCGCCGCCGCGATCTTTCCAGGCTGGATCGCGCCCAAATCGGCCGTGAGCGACGGCGAGAGATTCTGGCCGTCGACTTCGGTGTCGATGATCTTGAAGTCCACCAGCAATCCCTGATCGTTGTCGGTGATCTTCGGCTGTGCCGACACAATCGACACGTTGTTGGCGACACCGTACCCCACATTGGCGACCATCACCGCCAGGTTGAACGGCTGTGAGGGCTCGATCGCCTCCGTGAACGGGTCGTCGCTAAAGACGTCGCGCTGATGGAAGTAATGCACTTGCAGGACCGGGTCGGGCAGGACCGCGATCGTTACCGGCGCCAGTTGCGTGATGACGCGCGTTCCTTCCGAGGTGTAACGCAGAATCGCCCCCACCTTGTAACTGGTCGCGAACTGCGGAGCGGCGTCGCGGGTGGGGACGATCGTCCAGCGTCCCTGGCCGGTTTGTCCCGCGGGAACAAGCCCCCCCACCAGGCTCGTCCCCGAACCGTCGCGGATCTGGAACCGGTCGGTGACGTCGTTGCCATCGAGATCGGTCACCACGATTTGCACGTCAACCCCCGTGAGACTCTCGCCACTGCTGTTCTCCAATTCGAGGGTGGCGTCAAACGCGTTCCGCACGATGATCGCCGTCTGATCGAGCTGCAACCGAATCCGCGGACAGGCCGAGATCGGTTGCACGCAATTGATTTCCCCAGCCAGAATCCGCATGCCGTCGCGGATTGAGTCGATGGCGTTCGCGAACCCGTCGGCCCGGTTTTGAGACTGGCCGGCAATCGCCGCCTGTTGAAGCTGCCGCAACACCACGCGATCGATAAAGTCGTGGTTGTCATTCGGACCGAGTTGCGCGGTCGTCGTTATGCCGTTCGCGAGATAGGCCGCTGTGCGGTTCCAGCGATCGAGCATCGTGTTGACGGCGGCAGCCACAATCCCTTCGGGAAGGTCGCCATGCGTCAGGCTGTCGCGCTCGGCGGTCGTCACGCTGCGGCCCGAAGGGGACGCGGCGTCGATCGCGTTTGTGAACCGAACGATCCACGCGTTGAATTTCCCGCCGGTCGACGCGTTGATCCAGTCATCGGCCCCGAACAGGTCGCGGTAGGCGTCGAGTGCCGCTTCGAACCGGGCGACGCGGGCGTCAATCAGAGCGATGATCGCCGTGATTCCCGAACTGGCGGTCCCCGCACCGCCCAACGCACCCTCCAGACAGGTCTGGCGAATCGCCGTCCAGGCGGAGACCAGATTCAGGGTCGGTCCCACGTAGGTCACATCGGTTCCCAGAGCGGCGAGACTTGTCAGCACATCGTCCGCGAAGTCCAGCGCGTTGCTGGTGTCGCTGGCCGAGAGCAAAGGCGTGTACCAGTCGGCGTAGGGAACGTCGTCCCGCAACAGCTTTTGCAGCGCATTGACGCACGGGTCGCAACAGACCGGCGAAACAACCACTTCGCGAAACTCGACCGTGCCCCACACACCGCCACCTCCACCGCCCCCCCCACTGAAGCCCCCTCCCGCATAGATTTCGCGCACGCAGAGCGTCGGATCCAGTCCGGTGTTGATCACGGGAATTGGCAGTTGGAACCCGATCTTGCCCCCTCCGTATTTCATCGCCCAGTCGAGTTCGACCATCAGCACGCAATCGCTGCCCGAAAGCTCGCTGGTTTCGTCGACCGCGGCCACCCGTTCCAGCAGTACGGGTATCGTGATCGACGCCTTGGCGGCCAACAAACCGAAATTGGTGATGAGCGGTGTGATCTTCAGGAATCGGTTCTGGCTGATGACCAAATGCACGTCCAGCGCCGCGATCAAGCCGTGATTGGTGATCGTGAGTTCGGTCTGCTTCGTGTCGCCGGGCTTCACCAGGTCGGCGAAGTCGATCACCGGAGGATCGGCGACCAATACCGGTGCCGGCACGTTCGCTTCGAACTCCGTCGAAACCACGATCTTCGTCTGGTCGGCGATCTGGGTCGGAACCACATGGAACGTGTATCGCACCAGGTCACGCGCCAGAAACAGCGACACCTGGTCACTTTGCCCAGCGGCGACAAACGTTGTGTACCGGGTCGCATGATGCTTGGCCGCCGAGATTTCGACCGAGTAATACCCTTCCGGCAACTGTGAAGCGACGACCGTCCCCGCCGACCCCGTCGTTCCCTGGAACACCACGGTACCCGAAAGTGCGTCGGTAACCCGAACCGTCGCGCCGGCGACCCGCGGTGCCCCTTCGGCGTACTCCGTGAACTCGTCGACCACTTCGATCGACAGATCCCCCTTCGATTCGCTCAAACTGCGGAACGTGAACGGGACCGTCAATTGTGAGTCGGCGGCGGCCAGGACCAGCGTCCCCTGGAATGCTCCCAAAGACAGATTGGCGGGAGGGAGCAGTTGCAGCACCACCTTCGCCGACTGTCCCGCCAGTATCGTGGGCATCGTCGCGCCGGTTGCGGCAGTCAGCCACGGAATCGCCGGCAGCCGAACCGCGATCGGCCCGGTCTCGGCCCCGCCGTCATTGGTGACGGTGAATTCGACCAGCCGCTGCTGCCCGCGGAGCTTCCCCGACACCAGACTGGTGGTGTCGCTGACCAGGTGCGAACGCAGTGTTTCCACAGTCACGGCGATCGGCAGATTCAGCGTCGCCCCTTCGGCCGTGGTGACGCGGAACAATACCGTTCCCGCAGCGACTGACGCGTCGAGCGCATTCAATTCGTAATGCAACACCAGCGAACCCAGACCGGGAATGTGCTGCCCGGCCTGACCGTTCCCCAGCGTGGCCACGACATGCACATTGGAGGGGGAGTCGACCAGTTCGACCGCCGCCCCGGTCAAATCGAGATCGCTGAGGTTCGTGACCGTGACGTCCCCCGTTTTGGTGGAGCCACCGCTGATCAGGGTGACCTCGACGTTCTTTGGCTCCGCGGTCAGGCCGATGAGTGTGAACTGGTCGTCGACCCCGACGGCGGTCGTTCCCGGATGGTGGGCCGTCGCGGTGTAGTGTCCCGCCTCTCCCGGCAACGGCTTGAATTTCACCCGATAATTGCCCGCCGAATCGGTGATCGCGGCGATGGTCCGCTGATAGCCCCGCACGACAAGGTCGATGTTGACGGGAACGTACGGCACAGGAGCATTCGTCTGCGCGTCGACCGCGTGTCCATACAGTGTGACGATCGCACCGGCCAGAGCCGTTTCGGTGTCGGTTTGCACCACCGCGCTGTAGGCGGGATGGACGTGAATCGGAATCGTCGAAACGCGGGTGTTGTTGGTTTCGATCCCTTCGAGAATCACATCTTCCGCGTCGGTCGTGACAATGATCCAATAATCGCGCGCCTGGTTCGGGATCCGGACCGGCACGGTCTGACTGAAGAAGTTGAACGGTGCGTCACCCTGCAGATTCACCGTGACGGAATAGTCCCCGACGAGCGTGTCGTTCCCCAGAATCGGATCGGTGGAGAGATAGACCCGTTGCGTCAGCGTTCCCGACGCATCGGACCGACCGAGGTTCTTGACCGTGAAGCTGATGTTTTCATAAGTGTCGGTGAAGGCATTGGCGGGGACGGTCACATCGGCGACGACCAGGTCGGGGGCGTCGAAGTCACTGTCCGCCAAAACGTCGCTCGCGCCGGAGAAGCCGGCGGCGCTGGCCGAGATCGTCACCGACTGCTTCCCGTCGACCAGCCCGTCGGCAACCGTCGAAACGTTGAAGGTGACCGAGGCCGCCCCCGCCGGGATCGTGACCGTCGCGGGGACGGTCGCCTCACTCGTGTCGCTGCTCGCCAGAGTGACGACCAGCGGGCTGGCGGTGCTGGTATTGCGGGTCACAGTCCCGACCGCGGCGTTCGCCTGCCCCTCACCCACGAAGGCGCGGTCGAGGGTGAACTGCAGCGACGGACCATCATCGTCGCGGATCCGCAGGTTGGCGGTGTCGTGACCATTGGGAAATCGTCTCGCCGGTCAGCGGGAATTCGCCCGCCACTTCGATGTCGATCAGGTGATCGCCGTTCGCCAGCGTGTTGTCGATGGGGGTCAGACCGAAGACCGCCAGCGTCTTGCCCGCGGGGATCACCACCTTAGTGGGAACGTCGAGCCGCGACGGGTCACTGACTCGCACCTGCACCGTCAGCGCCTGATCGGTGGCAACCTCCCGACGGACCGTCGCCAGAATCGTCGAGTTCCCCGCCCCTTCCGCCACTGACGCGAAGTTGAGCTGCAGCGTCAGCGTGGGGAGATCGTCGTCGTCGACCAGGAGATCCTGACTGGCATTGTGATACCCGTCGGCGGTCGCCGTCACGGTGACGTTGGCCGACGCCTCGGGAGTCAGGTTGTTGATCGTGCTGACGGTGAACGTGGCGCTCACCTGATTCGCGGGAATGAGTACCGATGCCGGCGTGGCGACCTGTGCCGTGTTGGAACTCGCGAATTCCACCAGCAGCGGCTGATCGCTGACGACCTCGCGGGTCACGGTGGCGAG
The DNA here is from genome assembly GCA_945860955.1 of Planctomicrobium piriforme. Taxonomy (GTDB): domain Bacteria; phylum Planctomycetota; class Planctomycetia; order Planctomycetales; family Planctomycetaceae; genus UBA10511. The sequence goes on along the minus strand of CAMATH010000127.1, from coordinate 4,124 downwards.
CGTCGACGTTCCTTCGAGCAGTTCGGAGTTCGACACGGTCAGCGTGAGGTGCGGCCGATCGACGTCGAGAACCGTCAGCGTGGCGGTCCCCGTCGCGAAGCTGGCGGCGGCGGCCGAGATCTGCACCGATTGGTTGCCATCGGGAGTCGAGTCGGCGACCGGCGTCGCGAGGAATTCGACACCCGACTGACCGGCGGGAATCGTCACGGTCGCGGGAACCGTCAATTCGCTGGAATCGCTGGAGGCGAGCGATACGGTGAGGGGGTTGGTTGTGTCGCCGTTTCGCATCACGACGCCGCGAAGCTCCCCGGTGCCACCCTCGCGGACCTGACCGGCTGGCAGCGTGACCCGCAGCGCGAGCGGGATATTGATCGCACTGCCAGCGACCGCCCCGTTGTTCGCCTCGTTCGACTCGTCGATGGTGGCGCCGGTATCCGTCACGACCACCAGATAGACCAAGCCTCCCGAACCCTGGCCGAAGGTTGGCAGAACAATGGTCGCCTGATGTGCCCCGACGTCGCTGAATGAGAACTCCCCCAGAAACCGGTCATTGCCAATCAACGCGTCGCTGGAGAGGTAAATCTGTTCTTTGACGGGAGTCGCGCCTGCCGAGGAACCGAGGTTGGTGGTCGTCCAGGAAACGCTGATCGACTGACCGGCGACCGCCGTCGCGGGGGCCGACAGGTTCTGTGGAACCAGATCGGCGAGCGCCAGCGAGAATGTGGTCGTGAACGTGTCTTGCACCGCTTCGCCCGGAACGCCGTCGGCGTCCTGGTCGAGAGCGTTCCCCGCCAGATCAAGCACCCCCGGGCCGACTGTCAACGTGTACCCGCCGCTGGCGGCCTGCCTCACGAACGGAATGCGGTAGGTCGTTCCCGAGACGAGCGCCGGATTGCCAACCGCGACCGCGCCGTTCGGCCCGACCAGTGACACATCCCCGGCGACGAAACGCCCGAGCGCTTCGTTGAATGTGACGTCGACATGGTCGGGAGTGATTGTCAGCAAACCAGTGGGGGTCGCCGACAGCGCCTGCGGTCCGGTTTTGTCGATTGTGAAGCTGAACGAAGTCGCCTTGGCGAGCGGGTTGCCCGCGAGATCGGTGATCGCCGGCCCGATCGTGACGGTGTATTCCCCTTCGAGCGACTATGTGGGAAACGCGACGTCAAACACGCGATCGTCACTGCCGGCGACAGCGGTGACGCTGGTTGGACTGATCTGTCCAATCGGTCCGATCAGTCCAATGTCAGCCGTCGTGAAACTGGCCGGCAGCATGCTTTCGCTGAACGAGACGCGGAGCGTCGAGACGTTGATATTGCGCGGGCCGACGGGAGTCAGGCTGGTGATAGTCGGTGCGGTCGCGTCGGCCACCAGTGTAAACGAATCCTGAAAGGCCCCAAGGGCGACATTCCCGGCCAGATCGCGAATCGTCGCACCGCCGGCAAGTACATACGCGCCAGGAGTGACAACCTTGTTGAACGTGACCGCGAATTGGGAACCGCTTCCGGTGACTACGGTGACGGGAACGTCAACGCCGCCCGGACCAGACAGCGTCAAACCCGAACCGACGCCGATTGCCGGATCGAGAGGTTCATTGAACCGCAGCGTTCGGCTGGTCGCCGGCGCTTGCTCCGAAGCGGCCCCGGTGGAGAGCGTCGGGCCGTGCGTGTCGATCGTCAATGAAAGAGTCGTCGTGGCAAGCTGCCCGATCTGTGGCTGAAACCAGGCGGCGATGTCGTGCGGTCCGTCGCTCAGCGCGGCGAGTGTGATCGAATAGACGCCCGGCGAAGGAGCGTCGATCGAGCCGTTCGCGTCGACATCGAGATTGATTGTTCCCGGCTTGTTGACCGTGATGTTCAGGGTCGGTGTCGTGTCGTTCGTCAGATTGTCGGTCGACGAGACTCCCTAGTCGCTGGCGACGATCAAGTCGAGCGCCACGAGCGTGGAGATATTGCCCAATCCCTGAATAATCGGAATCGCAGTCCCAAAGAGCGTCGTCCCTGTCGTGTTCTGGATCACCGGTGCGTTGACGGTCACGCGATAGATGTCGGTTGGCAACGGAGACGAAAGAACCAACGTCGCGGTCTTGCTGGCGGAATCCCAGGCGACGATGGAGATGTTGGACGACAGATTGACGCTGTTTGTGTCGTCGAAGATTCCATCGCCCCCGCTGGCCATGAGGGAGTAGTTGGCTGGGTTTGTGACTTGGCTGATGTTCATGTCATCAGTGAAGACGACATGGATCACGCCCGGGTCAATCTGAATGTCGACGATGCTGGGGAGGGTGAGGTCGAGGGTGCCGTTGTTGGTGAACGTCATTCCCGTGGTGGTGACAGTGCCGTAACCGCCAATGAGGGCACCGTATTGGTTGTCGAGCGATGAGCCGGTGAAGGTGATTGTGGCACCGAGATTGGCGATGATGCCGCGGTTGATATGGTGGGCGGCGGCGGAACCGATGGAGAGGTTGAAATTCGCGGCGATTTGCCCTTCGTTTTGGATGGTGCCCGCAATTTGTCGACCTCCTCCCCCGCCGACGACGGCTTGAATCACTCCGGTATCTGCATTGACGAATTGCGTCCCGCCAACCTGCAACTTCGACGTGCGGTCAGTGCGCGATGAATCGAGAGTAATAGTCCCGCGATTGGCGGCACCGTCGACCGTCGTCAAGGTGGTGTTGTAGGTGTAGTCGGTTTGAAGATGCAGGTCGACATTGGGTAGATTAGCGGTCGCCAGCGTGTTTGAGCCGTACATCGTCACGGTCGTCGCTGCGGTGGGCGACTCCGTGACTTCAATTGTCGAGTTAATCAAGTAGCCATTGCCAGAGATTGAGCCACCAGCGACCACGTACGTTCCCACAATATCGACGTATGCGCCGCCGACGACGTCGATCCGTCCTCTGTTGGCAAGTTTGCCGCGAATCTGGCGACCACCGCCTGCGCCGACGACCGACTGGATCAGGCCGGTGGCTGCATTAACGAACTGCGACCCGCCAATCAGCAACTTCGCTGTGCGGTCACCCCGCGTCGAGTCAAGAATGATCGTGCCGCGGTTCTCGGCCCCGTCCAGTGTTGTCAACGTAGTGTTGTAGGTGTAGTCCGTCTGTAGACGAATCGTTGTTGAGACAGAGAGATTGGCACCCAGCGTGCTGCCAGTTCCGTACACGTCGATCCTCGACACGCCCGTCACGCTCTCAGCAACTGTCGAAGCGACATCCACCAGATTCAGCGTTCCAGTAACCGAACCGCCAGTGAAGTGGAACGTACCGCCGACAATCGTGACCGCACCGGCACCGCTGACCACGCCGTCCGCCATTTCGAAATTCGAAACAGCGTTGTTCACTGTCAGCCCGATGCCGGATTCGACCGTGATGGTGCCGTAATTTGTAAATGACCCGGTTATTTGCCGACCGCCGCCCCCATTTTGAATGACATTGATCTGTGCATCGGTGGAATTGATGAGTTCCCCCTGTGTGACGATGATCGATGTCGTGCGGTCACCGCGGGGCGAATCCAGATTGATCGTGCCACCGGCGTTCACTCCCGATTGAAACGTGAGTTTCGTATTGACGTTGACGTTCGAGCTTAACGTCAATGTTTCGGAGTTCACCAGGCTTTTGACGGTTATGTCTCCTATCAGAAGTACTGTCGCATTGCCGGGAACATCAATCGTCACATCATCATTCACCCCGGGAACCTGATTCCCGTCCCAGTTGCCGGCGGTGGTCCATAACCCGGTGCCGGCATTTCCGGTCCAACTGACCGCCGCCAGCAGCACCCGGGACTCTAGTGCCTCAATGACCGCCGGATGCGACCCTCGGCGGCCGCGTGATTTGGGGGGGCGGCCGGACCGGGTTCCCCATTTCATTTGCCAGGGAAGATTCCGCAACCAGGTCTTGAAGGCCGAGATCATGGGGGTTGGTCCTGAGGGAGGCGAGCGGGGTTGGTTGGGAGGGAATGGGGGTGGCGCGGGACGGCAGGGGGCTGACGCCCAATGCCACTTACTTTGGCACCGACGACGGAGGCTCGCTGTCGTTTCTTTTGCGGAGAGCTTTCATGAATTTCGTGGATTTCTGTCGCCGGGTGTGCGCCTTTCTCGGGTAGTCGCGGGGATGTTTCCGCTGGGGATGT
>CAMATH010000126.1 GCA_945860955.1 Planctomicrobium piriforme | reverse complement strand
GGCGCCAAATCCAGACGAACATCCGACCGCCAATCCGAACTTGACCCCCATCCCAAAATCAATTCCGTCACCGAGCCGCGCCCGTCAGGAAGCGGTCAACGACTCCCGCTTCCCAAAAGGCGCAACTCCGACTCAACCGTCAGTTTTCGCTCGCCCGCAGGAACCGTCGCGCCACAAAACGGCCCGTTGTCCCGAAACCGGCGTCAACTCAGAGCGAACGTCGCGCGAACTGGATACGAGTCCGGCGCGACCGGCGGTCAACCGGTCTCCTCCGCCGCGGAAAACGGAAGCCGAACTGCGGCAGTCGCCAGAATGGAAGCGCGCCTCTCGCCAGGAGCGTAAGCGGCTGTTACAGGCCGCACGGGCGTCTCCCGACGTGTGAAGCCGCGTCCATTCTCTCTTGGCTCCCATCGGCCAACGTTGATACACTTTTCGAAGCCGACAGGCGGCCATGTTCCTGATGGTTTCTGATGTTCGTTCTCCAGGTGTCGCATGACCATTCCCGCACATCCGCTGCGCTTCGATCGTCGCGTCGCGATCTCGGCGGGGAGTATCGGTCTGTTGCAGTTGGGGATGAACCATGTCGCCGGTTTGCGGGCGATGGCGGCGGAGTCGGCACAGACACTGCCAGCCAAGCACAAGGCGGTCATTTACATCTTTCTGTCCGGAGGGTTGGGACAGCACGACAGTTTTGATCCGAAACCCGACGCGCCGGACAACGTTCGGGGGGAATTCGCGCCGATCGCGACGCGGACGCCGGGTTTGCAGATCTGCGAACACCTGCCGATGCTCGCCGCCCGCAGTGAACATTGGGCGGTGGTCCGTTCGTTGACGCATCCGTACAACGAACACTCGGTCGGCCATCATGTGATGCTCACCGGAAGAACAGAGACCCCTCCCGGGTTCGATTCGAACAAACCGACGCCGCACGACTACCCATCGCTGCCGTCGGTGATCAGCGGGGTCGTCCCTCCCCGCAACAATCTCCCCCCGGCCGCCGTTCTCCCCGAGAAACTGGTGCATGTCACCGGACGGACGATTCCAGGCCAGTTCGGCGGACAGATGGGCTGGAAGTACGACCCGTGGTTCATTGAGGCGAGCCGCTTCAAGGACACCAAGTACATCCACGGGGCGTTCCCGGAATTCGGGTTTCAGCGGTGGGAAGGGGCGGCGAATCCGCCGAACTATGTGTTCGAAGCCCCCCGGCTGGAACTGCCGCACGAGGTGCTGCATGACCGGTTTTCCAGCCGGCTTGACCTGTTGAAAACGCTCGACGGACAGCGGCGGGCGCTGGATGCTGCGGGAAATCTGGGGGAATTCGACCTTGCCCGTCAGTCGGCGGTCTCGTTGCTCACCAATGGAGGGGTGCATCGGGCGCTCGACGTCCACGCCGCTCCAAGTGAAGTGCAGGAAAAGTACGGGCGCAATTCGTTCGGGTGGTCCCTGCTGATGGCCAGGCAGTTGATCGAAGCGGGGGTCTCACTGGTGCAAATCAATCTGGGGAATGATGAATCGTGGGACACCCATGAAAAGGCGTTCCCCAATCTGAAGAACTACTTGCTCCCCCCCACTGACCGGGCGATCTCCGCATTGATTGATGACCTTGAAGCGCGGGGCATGCTCGACGACACGCTGATCGTGATGGCGGGGGAATTTGGCCGAACTCCCAAAATCTTTACCTTCACCGGCGCGATTTCGAAACTCCCCGGTCGAGACCACTGGGGCGCGGCCCAAAGCGTCTTCTTCGCGGGAGGGGGAGTCCGCGGCGGAACGGTGATCGGGGCGACGGACAAACTGGGGGGCTACCCAATCGCCGACGCGCAGCGGCCCGAAAACATGGCGGCGACCATTTATCAAGCGCTGGGACTTCCCCGGACCGTGGTGTGGAAAGACCGACTCGACCGGCCGCATCATGTGTATCATGGCGAGCCGATCGCCGGTCTGGTTTGAAGAGATTGCCTGAGTCCTTTCGGCGGAACGCCGGAACAGCCAACAGCCAGTTCAGTCGTCCGCCGTCTCAAATTCTTCGTCCGGATCACTCAAATCCCACAGGATCGTTCTTGGAGTGAGGGCCGCTCGCCGCAAAATCCACAGCATGTAGCCGTAAACGGAGATTCCGAATAACGTCAAAAGTTGCGTCGCCAGAAACGCGATGCCGGACCACGGGGCGACGACGGCGGGGAGGGCGATGGTGGCGACGGTCCAGCCCAGCACCGCGTAAAACGGAACTGACAGAGCGTGGCGAAAGGAACCGTTCACGCGCGCCTCAAGATCGTCCCGTCCCAGCAGTTGACACAACGCGACAAACGCGGGCCAGACGCCCTGAAATGCGAATGAAGTCCCGACCAACGCCAGCCCGCGACCCAGCGACAACCAGGTCTTCTCCGCCCCGAGATCCGGGGCGACCATACAGACGATCCCTGCCAACATGATCCACGCCCCCCACCGCGCCTTACCGTAGTTTTCGAGCCTCTGATTCGTTTCCGGCAGTGGCGTTGTCAGCCGGTAAACCGCAATGATCCGCGAGATGCCACTGAGGAACAGCGCACACGTCGCGAACAAGTCCCAGCGTTGAATCCACTCCAACCTGCTGCGAAGCTCCCCCGTACGCTGCACCGCTCGCCTGAGCCGATCGGGGTCCACTTCGCCGTCGCGCACCAGCGACTTCACGCCGGTTTTTTCCCGAATCACCAACGTCGGCTGTTCGCCATCCCGAGCCTCGCGCAGTCTGGATGCGTCGAAGAATTCCTGATTCGCGATCAGCGCCTCCCGCGTCGTTTTGATTCTCAGGACACCGATGACCGGAAACACCAGGAGCGCGAACAGGCACATCACGACCGTGATCAATTCCCAACCCAGGCCACTCCGCATCCGTTGAAGGTACTCAGTCATTGGTTGTGCCAGTCCTTTTTCAGAAGTCCCAGGAGGAAACGTCGCATGGTTGACTCTGCCGCATCGTACTATAAATCGTTCAGTTTTTGTTTCGACGCGGACTTTTCAAGCGGCGAAGTCCCTACCAGTGATCAAGCCGTTGGGCAGAAGCTGGGGGAGACTCTGTCCCCCCCAGACCCCCCCTGGGATTTTCGAGGCATGGGTCCAGTGTCCAATGGTGGATTTGACGCGTGACGGTTGCTCGGTAGGACGGATCTCTGACCGGACCAACCAAAATGGCGGATTGTGCAGCGTTTCAGATGCCGGCCCTACGGCGGCCAATGCCCAACGTCTCAATTCAGGCCACTTGGAGTCTGGCTGCCGCTTTCTTTCTTCCATTGGACATCGGACCAATGCCTAAAAAAATCCCAAGGGGGTCTGGGGGGACAGAGTCCCCCCAGCTTGGATGCCACAGCGTTGTATTTTCCGCCAGCTATTCCCTACCAATTCCCGTGACAGGGATGTTGTTTTGGTCGCGGCCCCGCGAAGCGGGACCGCGCTGGGTACTCCAGGGGATCACAGTGTATCCGGCGGAATGAGTGCCGCGGCGAGGTCTTGAACGATCCGCTGACTCATCTCTGTTGGCGAGTATTGTTGAACCCGGCCTTCAGAATGCGCGATCCAACGGTCATTCACAATGGTGAGTTGGACTCCGCCGGGCGAGGCGGTGTCGGCGCGCATCCACCGAGGGAAACCCGCGGGATTGGGGACCGACCACATCAAGACCGGTCGCCCAGGTTGATTCCGGAGCGTATCTCGAAACTCGGGTCCGCAGACGCCCGCCCATGCCAGGCGTTCCACCACAGGCATCCCCGGGGCGCGAATACGAATCGTAAACGCCCAACTCTCTCGGACTGTTCGTCTCTCACACAGAGCCATGAAGTTCTCGACAGTCAATTGATCAAATTCGCGACATTCCCACTCGACCGGCGAATCGCGGAATCGATCGGCCAGTTCCAATTGAATGTTGGATAGCAACAGATGCACGCCCGCATTCCAGACGGCCAATCGATTCGACTGCGCCCGAACCAACTTCTCACGCTCGAGGTCATACCCTTGTTTGCTGGCGGCGGCCCGCTCCAGATCGCGCAGAGCGTCTTCCACTCGCGAGATCACCAGTTCCAAAAAGCCGGCCAGATCTCCCTCGTCCGCCCGACCCAGGGCGTCGAGATAAATCTCGCGATCCCGTCGACGGATGATGATGGGGGGATACCCGGCGCGGATCAGTTCCAAATTCGTGATCGCGCGGCCGGTCCGACCGTTGCCGTCGACGAACGGGTGAATGTGTTCGATCCACGCGTGCAACACCGCCGACCGAAGCACGGGGGGCGCGGTTCGATGTGCGATCGACCACGCTTCCCATTGTTCCATCTGGTCCATGACTTCGCGCCATGCGCGCGGCGGGGAGTGCCTCGAACCACGAATTATGACCTCTGTGGAACGGAACTCCCCGGCTCCGCGCCGGGTTCCGAGGATCAATTCGTGGAGTCGCTTCACCTGGATGACATCCACCGGAGCCGACTCGCGGGCCATATGTGCGAGTTCGTCGAGCGCCCGAGCCAGATCCTGCGCGTCGCGCGAGAAGCCCGGGTCGTGCCCCGTGATGGTCACCCCTTTCATCACAGCCAGTTCCGTCTCACCGACGGACAGCGTACTTCCCTCCAACGCGTTCGACTCGGCGATCTGTTCGAACCGGGTCCGACCGTAGTAGTCCCTGAGAGTCTCGGCGGTCAGTCCCCCCTGGGCACGCAGGAGTTCGACACGCTGCTCTATATCACGCAGTGCCGCCCCAATCGCCACCTGCCCGGCTGCGACGTCGAAAAGATAGGGACTGCCGGTGATGTCAACGTCCATGGCGATCGCAGTAGAAACGGGGATTCCCGAGCGGCCAGACCGATTGCACGCGACTATCAGCCCGAACCCGCAGTCCGAACAATACCGTCGAGCGACGCCATTTGTCGACGAGGCACTAGCTTCCCAGCTCGAACCCTGCGTAGAATCGAGTCTGGATCCTGGCGCGGCGGCTGGTGATTCGACCATCGAGCGTTCGCCCTCGCGAACGCGTCGAGTTCACGTTGCGATCTGCGGATGCCACTCATGAAGTCGATCGTCTCGCGTTTGTTCTGCGTTCTCTCCGTCGTCTGCTGTTTCGCCGCCGTTGGCTGGCAAACCACCGCAAGTGCGCAGTTTGGCGGCGGTGGAGGCGCTTCCGGCGGTCAGGCGGGAGGGCAAGCCGGTGGCCAGGCGGGGGGACAGCAAGGTCAACAGGGTCAACAGGGAGGGAGCGCCGGCGGAATCCTGATCGACGCCCAGGGCGTCGTCAAACCGGTTTTTCTCAAAGATCCCACAGGAGGACTCAACGCCAAACGGCGGTTGGAACTCGCGGGAAAGGCACTGCCGGCGGAAGTGAACCGACAGAGTCCCCTGCGCAAGGTCTCGCTGGTTCAACTCGAAAAGGCGTGCGAAACATTCGCGAAGGAGAAACGCGAGGTTCCCCCTGAGATGCGGTACCTCGCCGGCCTGCAACGGATCGATTACGTGTTCGTTGATCCCGACGAAGGCGACATTGTCATCGCTGGCCCTGCCGAGGGGTTTGTTGTCGATCCCACCGGAAAAGCGACGGGAACATCCTCCCGCCGCGCGACTTTGAGACTCGACGACCTGCTGGTGGCGCTGCGGTCTCAAGAGCGCGGGACAGGTCAGATCCGGTGTTCCATCGACCCGACCGAAGAAAACCTGGCGAAGCTGCAACAGTTTCTGAAGGCGACCGGCGGAGCGATGACCCCCGACCAGGCGCGGGCCAAATTCGCGAAACTGGGGGCTGTGCTGGGAATGCAGACAATTTCCGTTTCTGGTGTCCCCGCGGAATCACATTTCGCCCAGATGCTGGTTGAAGCCGACATTCGGATGAAGCGGCTGTCGATTGGCGTCGACCCGCCCCCGGTAAAGGGTTTTCGGAGTCACCTTGATTTCGTGCTGAAGAACGAAAACTCGATGCAGCGCTGGTGGTTCACCCCGCTGTACGACGCGTTCGTCCGGAGCGAGGATGGCCTGGCGTACCAGTTTTCCGGTCAACGTGTGCAATTGATGTCGCAGGAAGAACTGATTGGACCGGGAGGGCAGCGAACCGACGCGCCGTTCACGCATGTGTCGGCACAAAAGTTCGCCAAACAGTTCACCGAGCGGTTTTCCGAAGTGGCGGCCGCCGCCCCGATCTTCGCCGAGTTGCAGAACGCGATCGATCTGGCGGTTCTCGCCGCCCTGATGCGACGGGAACATCTGGTCGAACGGGTCGGCTGGAAAATGGAGTTGTTTCTCGACGCCGAGCGAGCCCCGACCGGACGCGAAAACGTTCCCCGAACCGTCGCCAGCATCAGCAATTTCAAGGTGGCGAATCAGTCGTTGTATATCGCCCAGGTCGGAGGGGGAGTTCTCGTGAATGCCGATGCCCTGCTATCGCGGATGGAATACCGGCGGGATGGCGAGGGAGAATTGCGGCAGAAACGGGGCCGAGCGATGGAGAAGGACGCCGAGCGATCGGGGAACTGGTGGTGGGATTGAGGCAGCGTTGATGCGCCATACTGAGTCAAAGTAGCCGTCCAAAATCAAATACGACGCTGTGGCATCCAAGCTGGGAGGACTCTTTCCCCCCTCAGCTTCTGCCCAACGACTTGATTACTGTTGGGGTCGTAGCAGAACCGGTTGTCGACGGCCCCATCCGCCTTGAGCGGATGGGGAGAAAGATCGGCGGCTAGCCCTGAACCACATTGCGCGGTCAAGACCCCATCCACCTTGTGTGGATTGGTGAATCAGATCTTCGCTCTGTCTGCCACGCACCACGTCGGTAACCAAGTCAACGGCTGCCACTGGCGATGTCGTGCTTTTTGCGAGGCATGAATGCGTCCCGCGTTCCCTGCAACGATTGGCGACCAATCGCGTTGCTATCCGGACGGGTTTCGTTTGACGCCGATCTTGTCTGACAGAGCGAGGATCTCATTCACCGATCCACACGAGGTGGATGGGGTCTTGATCTAGGATGTGGCGCATTTTTCTAGCTGCCGATCTCATTCACCATCCGGGCGAGCCGGATGGGGTCTGGGAACGCGAATCTTCTGATTTGACGCAGGACGGTTGCTGCGGTCTCATCCCCATCACTGCAACCGGTCTCGCCAGAATTCCGGAACCGATTCAAACGCCGCCTCGTAACTCGCTTCGAGTGGAACGAGAACGTAGGTCTCGGGTGTCAGAAACAGCGGCATCGGCTTCAGCTCGCCTCCAACGGACAACGGCTCAATGAACGCCTGGGGGAGATCCCCACACAGGTAGCCAACGCTCGTCAGGGGCTTTGTGGGATCGAATTGAAACGCCGGGCTGGAATCTCGATCCCAGATCACCGGATGAATCCCCTCCGGATCTCGGGTTCCTGGAGGAAACAGATCCACGACCAGTAGGTGGACACCTCCCGAGATCAGTTCATGCGCCTTGCGAACGAATGCCTGTAATGCCGACCGACTGCTCTTGTTGCCGGGAGAGACGATTTCAATCACCGCGACGACTCGATGATCACTGATATGGTGAATCAAGACCGCATCCGCCTTGCGGGCGTACCAGCCCGGTTCATCGACCACATGAAACGCGACTCGGGGAGGCGCGTCGGCGAACGCGACGCCTCCGCCACCTGACTCTCGCCCCAGTGGATCCCGAACCGCCCCCCCATCGTTTCGCTGCAGCGTCAACAACTCCGGACCCAGGCCACCCGCGACCTGTTCTGCCATGGCGTAGTAATCCGCTGGCAGAATTCCACGATTCAGAGCGCGTTTGATCTCAAAGATCCACGCATGGTGGAAATTATGAAAAATGCCGGCGTCGACGCGAGTCCAATCGTGAATGGGCATTTCGGAATTCTCCAGTCGTGCTTCGGACGGTATCTATCAGACCAATTGGGTTCGGTGCTGTCGCAACATTCAACTCAAGTACCGCGACATCCATTCGACCACCCGCCGCGAGAGATCGAGCAGGTGCGCCCGTTCGCGGATCGCGTGTGCTTCGCGTGGGTAGACGACCAGTTCCGTAGGCACTCGATGGTCTTTCAAGGCGCGAAACAACAGGTAGGCCTGTTCCACGGGGACATCCTGGTCGACTTCGCCGTGCAGGATCAGGGTCGGGGTCTGGATCGACTCGACGTGCGTCAACGGAGAGAACCTTTCGAAGACGCCTTCCCGTTCATACGGAGAGGCCGCGTAATGGATCGCGTCCCAGTCGGCGAGCGCGCTCCGACCGTGGAAACTCAACCAATGCGTGATTCCCGCGCCGACAACCGAAGCGCGGAACCGGTTCGTCTGAGTGATCGCCCAGGCCGCCGTGTACCCACCATACGACCAGCCCAGAATCCCCAGGCGGTCCGGGTCCGCAATCCCTCGTTCCACCAGCGTGTCGATCCCCAGCAACATGTCTTGCAGGTCTTTGCCCCCCATGTCGCCCAGGTTGCTCTCCGCGAATTTCAATCCCCAGCCAACCGAACCGCGGTAGTTGGGTAAGAACACCGCAAAGCCGGCGTTCGCCAGCAACTGGTTCCAGCCGAACGATCCGTAGTAGCGATCTGCGCTCACTCCCGTGGGGCCGCCATGCACATACATCACGAGCGGAATCTTGCTGCCCGGCTGATAATCCACGGGATAAATCAGCAACCCCTGCATTGCCCAGCCGTCGGCTCCCAGCCAATGAACCACTTCGGTTTCACCGACCGCCAGCTCTTCTGCTTGCGAATTGAGGTCGGTCAATTGTCGCCAGTTGTTGTAGTCAGACACGTCGGAACTCGCATGCGCGGCGAGCGTCCAGACTTCACGGGGATGAGTCGCGTCTTCGAAAATGACCGCGATGCGGCCCGAGCGGGATCGCGTGAAGCGGGGCCAATGCGGTTCGGCCACCACTCCCCGCTTCCAGCACAACTGCCGCCGACTGGAACCGTCCGCCGCCAGTTCGTGAAATCCGATCCCCCCCTTGTCGTGGGCGACCGCCAGAACCGACATCCCATCGTCCGACCATTCCATCCAACCCGGACTCGCCTCGAGATTCTCGGAGATATTGAGCGGAGTCCCGCCATTCGCGTCGACCACAAACACGTCGCCCGCGACGCAACCCCGGTCACTCCAGTTGGACGAGATGAATCCGATGCGTGTTCCGTCGGGCGACCACAGGGGAAGCGCGCATTGGCGTTTGGTCTGGACCAGCGTTTGAGGGGATCCTCCCAACGGAAACCGCACCAGCCGATTGGTGTACCAGGCCCATTCATGGGGAACGTCCGAGACAATCGCGGCGAGCGACTTCGAATCGGGACTCCAGGCGAACTCCCAGATTTGCAATCCTTCGGGTGAGACCACCTGAACGTCGCGCGTCTCGATGTTCACCACGCACACCCGTACGTATTTCGGATTGCGTTCGAACTCGATGGCGTCATCTTTCGCCTCCCGGCGAATTCGCTCGGAAGTCGTTTCGGATTCTTCCAGCAGGAAAGCGATCGATTGACCGTCGGGCGACCATTGCAGCGCATTGAGGCCGCGGGGAGTGGGAATGTCGCCGACAATGTTGGTCAGCGCGCACGCCTCACCTCCGCTGCGAAACATTTGATAGACTTGCCGTTGTCCCGTTTTGAGCCGATCGGACAGGAACGCGATCGAATACCCGTCGGGTGACCAGCGGGGATGCGAGTCAGTGGATGGACCCGAGGTCAACGGCCGGGACGAACCGCCATTCCCGTAGGAACCCCAAATCGTCGACTTCGGCCAACGTGTGTCGAGCTTGAAGGAATCTCCCACGACGAACAGGACGATTTCACCATCGGGCGAGATCTGCACATCTTCGAGATTGCGAAACGAAACAACGTCTTCGGGAGTCAGCGGTCGTCGGGGCTGTTGAGAGGTGGCAGGCATTGGGACGTGAGTGCGAGGTGATCGATCGACAGTGTGGAGCGATGCCACGGATAGAAATCGTAGCAGATCCGATTCTACACGTCGGGTCGGGTCAATCCGCCGAGTCGCCCCGCAGTGCCCGACGCGAGATTCGTCCCATCACGATCGCCAGCACAACGGTCGCCAATAAACCACCATAAAACATCCCCTGTTGGACCGCGGTTCTTTCCACCCGTCCCGCGACAACATCGGCCAGATCCCCCAACGTTGCCCCCAAATACACAAACAACATCGTCCCCGGCAACATCCCCAGCCACGAACCCAGGGCATAGTCCCGAAACGAAACCGACGTCACTCCCAGCGCGTAATTCAACAGATTGAACGGGAGGACCGGGGAGAGTCGGGCGAGCAGTACGATCCGAAACCCGCGCGATCGGACGGCGGCGTCCAACACGCGAAATCGAGGATTCGACGCGACCCGACTCTCGACCCATTCGCGGAGTACGGTTCGTCCAATCAGAAACGACACACAGGCCCCCAGCGTGCTGCCCACTGAGATGCAGGCGGTCACTGCCAGAAACCCGCCGAGCGTTTTGCCAAAGGCGAAGCCGCCAAACAGCGTCAGCGGCGAACCGGGCAGAAACAGGACGCAGACCGGGATGAACAGTCCCCCCACGACCACCGGCCCCCAAGCCCCCAGTTGCCCCACTGCGTCAAATACTGCGGTAAAACCGGACGCAAACCCATCCCGCGTTCCAAACGCCGCGACCGATCCCGCCGCGCACGCCGCCATCACGCCCAAGATGGCAAGCAGGAGTCGGCGGCGGTTGGATGGCGGCGGCATTCAGCGATCTTCCCCACCCGTCGGCAGTGCCGACCAGTTTAGAGTGCTTCGGGAAGATCGACCGCGGCGGGACGTTCATCGCCGAGTGTCTCGTCCCCCGAAACCACGTCGCCGAATCCGGTGAAGTCAAACTTCCGATTCTTCACCACGCAATCCGGAACCTCAACCGCTTCCTCGACCTGCAATTCGTCCGTCACCACTGGCTGAGCCGCCGGGATTTCCGCGATGGTGGCCACCGCATCTGGCAACGCGACCGGAATCGCCACGACTGGCACCTCCGTTACCAATTCCGCTCTGTTCTGCTCAACAGTTGCGGTATCGGCGAGTGGCGACACGACCTCTTCGGCCGCTTCCGTCACCTCTGCCACCACGGGCGAGGTTTCCTCCGCCGCAGACTCGGCGGCCCATTGCAGGTCGAGACGGCTGTCGGCGATTTCCGCCAGGAATTCCGGAGACACTTCCTGGGGAACGTTAGGCTGCTCGGGTGCCGGTGGTGGGGCGATTTCGATCGTGGGGGTCGCGTTTCGAACAACCCGAGGCAAGGAAATCCGCCGAATTACGGGGGATGGCACCGTAGCCGCGATTCGTTCTGCGGAATTCAACCGGATGAAGTACCAGCGACGCCCGTTGATCTGAGTCGTATGAAACTCCCCGTCCTGATTCGCGATCGACGCCTCGTCCGGTCGTGAAATCTCCAAGCGAGCCACCCGACCGGTATCATCGACGACCCGCCAGCTTCCCGCGGTGAGGGCAGGCGGGAGGGGGATGGGAGCCGACTGTGCCGTCCAGTTCTCATCCCGATCCAACGGCCGACTCACGACCTCACCGACAACCGTTGAAACCTCAGGCTCACCAGCGGTGACGGCGGAAACCGAGGGAGCTGACTCGGTCTGGATGGAATGGGAATCGGCGACCACGGTCTCAGCCGGTACCGACTGGTGCGTCCGACTCAAGGTCTCGGTGACCCGCCCCCGATCGACGCTGGTCCAAAGCCGCATGAACAGCCCGGTCACGACGGCCAGTAACAACAAACGTCCGTTGATCTTCATGATGCCAGTCCGTCTCAATCGGTCCCGACGCGGTTGGGGGGCGCGGGGGTGAGGTTCAATCGGGTTGACCGACACGCAACCAGTCAGTCGCCTGGTTGAGCCGGGATTCGCCCCATTGGTATCGGAGTCGGAAATCTGGTGGAGTTAGGCAATCTGTTGGGAACGACGCGCATTTTCTCAGGAAGTCCGATCGCTGTGGTCCCTGCGGGCGCACAACCGTTGTGGCTGGCGCAATCTGACGCAACGTGACACTTGTTCGCCGCTCGGCGGGTAATGGGAATGCCAATGTTCCATTGGACCGCCCCTTTTGGAGTCGCATCGTGATTCGCAGCCTGTTCTGCTTCCTTGGCATTTTTTTCTTACTGGCACAATCCGCCCGCGCCGCCGATCGTCCCTTCGCCGAGGCGTATCTGCACGCCGGCAAGTTCCTGGAGGGGGAAACCGCTCTCCGGGCGCGACTTCAGCAAACCCCGACCGATGACGAAGCACGGTTCGGTCTGGGGGCGTTGCAGTTCATCCATTCCGTCGAACGGCTGGGGCAGTCGCTCTATCGGTTTGGGGCTGCCCCGCGGAATGGCACGTTGTTGGCACTTCCTTTCCTGCGACTCCCCGTTCCGGAGAATCCAAAGCCCGAAGTCGCCACGCACGATGGTGTGCGAAAGATCTTTCTGGACATGCTCGCCGACTTGAAACAGGCGGAAGGGACTCTCGCCGAGATCAAATCCCCCAACGTGCGTCTCGAACTACGCCTGGGAAGAATCCGCCTCGATCTCGACGCCGACGGCAAAGCCGACGATCCGTTCGAGAAGATCGTGACGCAATACGCGAACCAGACCAATCGGCAGGCACCCGCGCTTGGCGACCTGGATGTCGCGTTCGATCGCGGTGACGTCGCCTGGCTGCGAGGTTACTGTCACCTGCTGTCGGCGCTGCTTGAAATCTCTCTCGCGCATGACCATCGCGAATTGTTCGAGAATACGGGGCACCTGCTGTTCGCCCGAGTCGAGTCCCCCATATCGGCGGCGCTGGTGGTTCCGGGTCGGGCCACCGGGGGTTTTGATTACGAGTCGATCGCCGATCTCGTCGCGTTCATTCATCTCATCCACCTTCCAGTGACGGAACCCGAACGCATGAAGTCGGCTCTCGATCACCTGAAGCACGTGTTCGCACTCAGTCGGGAATCGTGGAAATTCATTCTCGCCGAGACGGATAGTGACCGCGAGTGGATTCCCAATCCGAAACAAATGGGCGCACTGCGTGTCCCCATTCGGCAGGACCAGGTCGACTCGTGGCTCGAGTTTGTGAATGAAGCCGAGGCGATTTGCGAGGGGAAGCGACTGATTCCCTTTTGGCGCGGCGATAAAAAACGCGGAGTCAACCTGAGGCGAGTCTTCACCGAACCGCGCACATTCGACCTGGTACTCTGGCTACAGGGGAGCGCCGCGGTCCCGTATCTCGAAGAAGGCACATCGACCGACACCCGTGTTTGGGGTCGGCTGGAACGGGTGTTCGGAGGCGATTTCCTGACGTTTGGCGTGTGGGTCAACTGATCGGGTGTCGTGGCCGAAGGAGTCGCCCAGTCGCAGAGCCTCGCCCGTCAGCAAGTGGTAGCGGATCATCGCTTTGTCGTATCCGCCCACGAACACTTCCTTGGTTTGCGATCCTCCTTGAGGAAACAACAACTGGGTTACGCGGCGATAAACGCTGCAAAACCACGAATCAATATTGAACATTTGCCTACGTGCTGGCGATTGCGATGTGGTACCTCTGCCAGCGATTGACACGTTATGATCTCCCCCAAGTTGTGGTCCGGAATTCACCGCGCTGTTCGTCCCGCACATGGATCGCTTTCTGTTAGACGTAGCCGGCTCACCGGGTCACGACGCACAGACTGCGCCTCCCGAGTTTCGACGACGACTCCCGGCACTCCCGGTGGCGACGGCGGTCGCCTCGGGTATCTCAATCGATCACTTCGCAAACTGGTCGCCAGCCGTGTGGTTGGCCCTGGGGGCGGTGGGTTGGCTTTTGTGGGTTCTCGCCAGTTACCTCGATTTTCGTTCCCGGCGAGTGTCCGCTGCCTATGGGCTGCTTCCCGTCGGAGCGGTGTTTGACGTAGCCAGTCTGTTCGTCCTGCTGCTCACATTGAGTTCTGCGGGAGGGTGTTGGCATCATCTCTGCTGGTCCAGCGTCGGACCGTTGGAGATCGCGCAGTTCGCCCGGGAAGAGCCGCAACCGGTGCGCGTGGTGGGGCGAGTCGCCGACCGTCCGGTCAAGTTGCCACAGCGAGACTCTGACTTCTCCGCCGGGCGACGTCGTGGGGAACGCACAGTCTGCCAGATCGATTGCCAGTCGCTGGAGTCGTTCGGCCGATCGACCCCTGTCACAGGACGGGTGCGACTCCTCGTTGAGGGGGAGGTCGCGAACATGGCACCAGGGGATACGGTCGACATCGTCGGGACGATGGCTCGTCCGCGCGGGGCGTCGAATCCGGGAGGCTTCGATTTTCGCGCATTTCTGCGAACCTCGGGGGTTCATTGCACATTGCAATGTGGCGAGCCGGAGGATGTCCGGCTCGTCGCGCGGGGCGATGCCTGGTGGCGGCGCGGGCAAGGGGCATTGCGAACGTCGGCGGAGTCGTTACTGGCTCGAAGTCTGTCGGAAACCACCGCTCCGGTCGGGATTGCGCTATTGCTGGGGACCAGAACGGCGATCCCCGATGATCTGCGGACCGCCTTCACCGAAAGCGGCACGATGCACATTCTGGCGATCTCAGGAGCGAACGTCGGCGTCCTGGTGGGATTGTTATGGGGAGTCACCCGACTGTTCGCGTTGCGACGCCGGGGGACGGCGGCAGTGATTTTGTGCGGAGTGCTGGGCTATTCGTTTCTCGCCGACTCACAACCACCGGTGCTGCGCGCGGTCCTGATGGTCGTCGCGATTGTCTCGGGTCAGGCGTGGCATCGCCGCGGTCCACTGGCAAACGGCCTGGCGCTCGCCATCCTGGGCGTGTTGATCTGGAATCCGACCCATCTGTTCGACACCGGGGCGCAACTTTCGTTTCTGGCGGTGGCCGCTTTGTTGTGGTCCCCCACGCTGGCGTTGGAACTGAGTCGGAACAAACCAGAACTTGATCCTCTCGATCGACTGGAACGCCAGGTCGATTTCTGGCGGAGGATTGGGGGTTGGTTACGGGATGAATTCCGAATCGCGGTCGTCGCGCTGGCGGCGGTCTGGCTGTTCACATTGCCATTGACGATGGCGCGGTTTCACCTGGTTTCACCCGTGGGATTCGTCGCGAATCTGGTGCTGGCCCCGTTGTCGGTCGCTGTGTTGTGGGCGGGTTATTTGTTGCTGACTGTCGGGCTGGTTCTGCCGGCGGTCGCCGCTCCATTGGGGTTTCTGTTCGATGCGGGGTTGCGGCTGCTGATTGGAACCGTCGAGTCGGCGGCGGCCGTTCCGCTGGGGCACTTTTACATTCCCGGACCGAGTGACGGCTGGCTCCTCGGGTTTTACCTTGTGCTGGGTGCGGTGGTGTTCGGTGGTTCCGGGAGCCGGTTACGGGCTGTGGGGTGGCGCGGGTTATTGGCGTGGTGCGTGCTGGGACTGGCGTGGTCGGCGTGGCCCGCGTCGGCGAAAGAGCTGCGCTGCACGTTTCTTTCGGTGGGCCACGGTGTCGGCGTGCTGGTGGAATTGCCCGATGGTCGGACGATCGTTTACGACCTGGGGCAGATGGACAACGGCGTTCAGGCCCGGCACGCTCTGGAAGGGGCGTTGTGGCGGCGCGGTCGCGCGCGTGTGGACGCGCTGGTTCTGTCGCATTCAGATACCGACCATTTCAACGGTGTGCCGGGGCTGGCGCGCACCTTGTCTGTGGGTGAAGTGTTCGTGCATTCCTCGTTTCTCGATTTCTCGGAACGGCCCGTGCGCCAAACGTGCGACGAACTGGCGAGGGCCAATGTGCCGATCCGCGTGGTGTGGGAAGGAGATCGCCTGGCGCTCGATTCCGAGACCATCATTGAGGTTCTGCATCCGGCGCGCGGCAGAACGTATGCCAGCGATAACGCCAGCAGTCTCGTGCTGGCAATCGAGTATCGGGGTCGACGGTTTCTGTTGACGGGAGATCTTGAAAAACGGGGGTTGCAAACGTTATTGGAACAGGAACCGTGGCCGGCCGATGTGATGCTTTCACCGCACCACGGCGCGCTGGCGGCGAACACACGCTCGCTGGCGCAGTGGGCGACGCCCGGTTACGTCATTGTCAGCGGAGCGGCCCGCGACGGCCGGGGGGGGTTGAGCAGAATCTACAGCGAAGAGACGCAGGTGCTGTCGACTCATGATCGCGGGGCGATCACGTTCGTTGTGAATGACCGGGGGGATTTGCGATACGAGACGTTTCGCCCGGTCGACGCGCGACCTTGATGACGATGACGTCCTGGCGACGGGAGCAGCCGCACAAACCGACGATGAACCGGAACTGTGACGTTGGTCAGCGAACAGCCACTTGGATCACCTAGGGTGATTCGCCGGCAAGTTCTGCCTCCTTCTCCCCTTGCAGTTCCTCCTCGGTCGGCATGCTCAGGTGTCGTGCGGCCTGGGTGACGTCGGTGGTGTCGCAGACGATTTGACCATCGCGCAGCACGATATTCCGCCGGGCGTTGCGGGCGACGTTCAGGTCGTGCGTCACCAGGATGATCGTGATCCCCTCTTCCTGGTTGAGCCGTTTGAACATTCCCATGATGTCTCGACTGGTTTTCGAGTCGAGGTTGCCGGTTGGTTCGTCGCCGAGCAGAATCGCCGGCCGGTTGACGAGTGCCCGCGCGATGGCGACCCGCTGCTGCTGCCCCCCCGAAAGCTGACTGGGGTGGTGGTCGAGGCGTTCGCCCAGACCGACCAGCGTCAGCATCTCGACCGCCCGCCGGCGGCGTTCCGTCTGAGACATCCCCTTGGCGTACATCAACGGCAGTTCGACGTTTTCCTGAGCCGACGTCCGGGCGAGCAGGTTGAAATTCTGGAAGACGAACCCGATCCGTTTGTTGCGGATCACCGCCCGCTGATCGCGTGACATGGTGGCGATTTCCTCGCCCGCGAGCTTGTAGCTGCCTGTGGAGGGGCGGTCGAGACAGCCCAACGTGTTCATCAATGTCGATTTTCCGGACCCCGACGGACCGATGAGAGCGACGAACTCTCCCTGTTCGATAAAGACGTTGGCGTCTTTAAGCGCTTCAACCTTCACTTCACCCAGGTCGTAAACCTTCGAGATCGCTTTCAGTTCAATCAACGCCATGACGCGCGCTTTCGACAGACTGGTTGACACCTACCGCGGGTCTCTATGGTATAGATTGTTCGCATGCGAATGAATTGAACGGGAGTCACTGAAGATGAAGCGATTGATCCGCTGGCTGCTGATTTTGACGGTCGTGACGGGAACGGCTGTCGCGGGGTACGGCCCTGCGTCGGCGTATTTCAAGAAGCGCAATCAGACCCAATGGCGGTTCTCTCAGGTCGTGGTGGGGGACATTACCTCCGTGGTCAACGCGACCGGGAAGGCGCAGCCTGTTCGCAAGATCACCATTGGATCCTTTGTTTCGGGTCCGATCGACACCTCGGTTCCCATGGTCGGTTTCAACGAAGAAGTGACCAAAGGACAGTTGCTGGCGAAGATCGATACCCGGATTTACATGGCGAATCTGAAGCGCGACGAGGCGTCGCTGGAATCGCGGAAGGCAGACCAGCGGCGGGCGGCGGCGCAGTTGATGCAGGCGAAGCGCGACCTCGACCGGGCGATGAAACTCCGCCAGGAAGACAAGTCATTCATCGCGCAGGCCGAAATGGACAAGTTCTATTTCACCGTGTTGTCTTTGGAAGCCCAGGAGGCGCTGGCGGTGGCGAGTGTGAGTGTCGCGGACTCGCAACTGGCGTTTTCTCAGGCGCAGCTTGAGTACTGCGAGATCCGGGCACCCGAAGCGGGGATCATCATTTCCCGCAAAATTGAGCCCGGTACGATGCTGGCGGCTTCGTTTCAAACGCCGGAACTGTTTGTGATCGCTCCGATATTCAGGGAACGGGTCGATCTGCTCGCCTCGGTCGATGAGTCCGAAATCGGGCTGATCCGCAAGGCGCATCTCCAGCAGCTTCCCGTCTCGTTCACAGTCGACGCCCACACCGACGAGCTGTTCATCGGCAAGATCGAAGAAGTGCGGATGGACGCCACCAGTACTCAAAACGTCGTCACCTATCCGGTCATCGTTTCGTCGTCAAATCCCGAATTGAAAATACTTCCCGGCATGACCGCCAGTATCTCGTTCGAAGTCGACAGTCGCAAACAAGTGATGAAGATTCCCAACTCGGCTCTGCGATTCTTCCCCAACTCCAAGCAGGTTCGGCATGTTGATCGCCCATTGGTGGAAGGGACGGTGGAAGCGACCGACGAAGAGGGGAAGGCGGTGCAGTCGGAACGAACCCTGTCGGCTCAAGAGCGGGCAGAATTGCGGAGGAAGCGAAACACCCGTCATGTGTGGATCGTGGAAGGTGACCTGCTCCGTGCCGTCCCAGTTGAAACCGGCCTGTCGGACAGCCAGCACACCGAGATGGTCAAAGGGGAACTTAAGGTGGGTGACAAACTGGTCATTGGACTGCAGGCAGCCGGTTCGGGTCGGTAGCGGCGGAATCCGTCGTTGATTTTCCGACGTTGACATCCCTTGTTGTGAGGGAATTCAAGGGATGTGATGAACGACGGGAGCGATTCGAATTCGACCACGATTTCATCCTGTCTAAAAAGTCAACAGCCCGCTTGCAGGCTATATTCCGCGAAGTCCGCGTTGAAACACTTTGATCGGGCGGCGTCCGGCAGGAAACGGGACGTTGATACCGCGTCCCGAAACTGTTTACTGATCACTGGGAATTGCCGGCGTCAGCGACCACAATCTGTGTGGTTGACTGAACCGGATACTCGAACGGTGCGCCATGCAGACGATTGACTTCTCCCGCTCCTTCCTGACGTTTCGCATCGACACATTGAAAAAGCCGCCCCAAACGGTTTCGCATCCCCCTCCGTACTCATTGAACAACGCCCGGATTCAACTGGATTGCGTCTGTGACCTCACGGAGAAGGCAACCGGCTTCGTGCAGCGGTTTGTGCTGGGAGTGAACTGCAAGACCGAGCGGGTCGGGGTGCCGGCCGACATCTGGACCGTTCCCAATTCCGACTTCATCCCCATCGTCTCGGTCGACCGGTTTCTGAACATCAAGACGTACGCCCATATCGGCCAGGAGCAGGGGGTCATGCTGCACGGCCACGATCGCCAACAGCCCGATCGTCAAACCGGAACAACCGCCGACGCGTTTGACTCGCTCAGGATCCACCTCAACGAGGTCGAGGGAGAGCCACTGACCACCCCGCAAGCGATGATCGCCGCCACGTATGAACATCACCCATTGGTCGCGACAACGGAATACGAAACCGGGCGATACGCGGTCTGTCTGCGGTATCCCATCAAGACATTCAACGTGAATGAGCGCGACAACATCTACCAGACCGACACGGGGCCGGTCCTGCTGCCCGACCTGGAGCGCGAGCCGGCGGAATGGATCGAGGGCTTCGACCTCGCGTTCTCGGCGTTCAACTGCCCCGACTGGATTGAGTTTCTGGTGCGGGTGCCGACCGAGATCCCGAGTGGCCTGCGGGTCCATCACTATTCGCGGTCAGTGCGAGTCGACAACGTGCGGAATTCGGTTTGTCGTGTGATGTGAGTTGCGCAGCGTGGATTTTAATCCACGCAAAAATCGTCCGCTCCCCTCCGATTTCCACCACGGCACCTCCCGCACTACCCCGCCTCAATCACCTGACGCCAACGGTCGGGCATCGCGTGCCAAGCGTTGGCATAGGTGTGTTCGAACGGGACGTCGACATATCGTCCTGGTTCGAGGAACAACTGCATGTCGGGGAGACTGTCCCCGAATTCTACGGGTTCAATGTACCCGCTCTTGTTTCCCGGCGAGATGACTTCGATCATGGCGACGACTCGATCACCGCTGATGTGTCGAACGACGATCGTACTCTTTTTTCGCCGGGAGAACTCGGCAGATCCAGCCTTGCGTTCGTCTCCGCACGGCGGAAAATACGGCATCAAGCCCGAGCCTCCAATTCTCCAGGGACCGCCGTGATGCCGCTTCGACTATTGACTTGTCCCCGTCGCGCAGTCGTCGCCTTCCTGGCTCTATTGGCGATCGGAGGAGAAGTGCGTCTCGCCCAGGGAGCCGACGGCCATCGGCCCGGAATGGTGCGGATCGCATTGATTGGCGACTCCACCATGGCGAGCTATCCCGAACCTCCCGCCGACCGACCCGACCTGACCGGTTGGGGTCAGGTGTTTGGCGAGTTCTTTGATTCTCGCGTCGAGATCCTGAACCAAGCGGTCTCCGGACGGAGTTCCAAGAGTTTTCTCAAAGAAAACCGCTGGAAGCCGGTCCTCGACGCGAAACCCGACTATGTGTTCATCCAGTTCGGCCACAATGACCAGCCGGGCAAAGAGGACCGCACCACCGATCCTGAAACCGAATTCCGCGACAACCTCCGCTTCTATGTGCGTGAAGCCCGGGCGGCCCAGGTGAAGCCGGTCCTGGTGACCCCCGTCGGCCGTCGAACCTTCGCCGACGGAAAAGCGACCAGCAACCTGGGGCCTTACGTGTCGGCGACCCGCATTGTCGCCCGGGAAGAGCACGTTCCCGTGGTGGATCTGCACGCCGCCAGTGTCGCGCTCTACAACCTGTTGGGTGACGCGGGGAGCGCGGAACTCTCGGCGTCGGCCGACGACCGGACGCATTTCAGCCGCCGGGGGGGACTGGCGATCGCCGGCCTGGTGTCGGCGGCGCTGCCGGTGACTGTTCCCGATCTGGCCCGGCACTTGCGGCACGAGGTGATCTCGGACGCGATACCGGCAGCGGTCGATTTCCCCGGCCGGTTGCGATTGTCGCTCCCCGACACAATCGACGCGGTCGTGGGCCTGGAAGCGAACATCTACTTCGACAATCTGGTGCTGACCACCGACAGCGCCAACTACGCGTTCGATGTGCATTGCCCCAAAGGCCGGCATGAAGAGGAACGCTGGACACTGACCCCCGTGGTGGGCGATGTCGGGGTTTATCCCCTGGTGGTGGAAGTGCGCGATGATCAGAACCGGGTCGTCGCCCGAGCGCGGACGCAGCTCCGCGTCCATCCCGCCGACGCGGGAAATGGTCGTGACCTCACGCTGTTGTTCGTGGGAGACAGCCTGACGCATGCGTCGGTCTATCCCCGGCACGTTCTCGATTTGGGAGCGAAAGATGGGAATCCCCGGCTCAAGTTGATTGGTTCGCACCAGCCCGCTGGCGTTCCCGACACCGTTCGGCACGAAGGCTATGGCGGCTGGACCGCGCTCCGCTTCGCGACGCATGCGACCGGAACCCCACGCGAAGGAGAATACGCAAAACGGGCGAGCCCCTTCTTGTATCCCGGGGCCGATGGCAAGCCGGCACTGGATTTCAAGGCGTACTGTCGCGATGTGAATGGTGGAACCCCTCCCGATGTCGTCAGCATCTTTCTCGGTCCCAACGACATTTATGGCGACACCGACGAGACGATTGAAGGAGGTGTCGAACGGATGTTGCGGCACATGGATCTTTTGGTGGGGATGGTTCGGCGGGATGCCCCGGAGACTGATGTCGCACTGCTGCTTCCGGTCCCACCAGCGGCCAGTCAGGACGCGTTCGGTTCCAACTACGGAACCTCGCAGACCCGCTGGCAGTATCGGCGGAACCAACATCGTCTGGTCGAGCGCATGCTGGCGCAGTACGGGGGCAGGGAGCCAGAGCGGATCCACCTGATCGCAACGGAGGTGAATCTTGACTGCCGACACAACTACCCGGCCGCTGAAGTGACCTGGAACGCCAACACTCCGTTGAAGGGGCTCCGGCAGAACAACGGAGTCCACCCGGCGGCGACCGGCTATCAGCAGACGGGGGACACAGTGTTCGCCTGGCTCAAGGGGCGGAAATAGCGAGAATTCCGCGGAGAAACTCGTCTCAACCTGAACGGGGGGTTCCTGCTACACTCCCGCCGCTTTGTGTTCCGCGGAAAAAATGGAAGTTGATGTCGGCCCTAGGCGCACCAAGACCCAGGCCGGCCCGTTCCGAGAGGATTTCTCGTGTCGACATTGATTTCAACCATGGATGCTCCCGTTCCACCATCAGCCGCTGTTTCGCCCGCATCGACCCCGCAGACCGGTGCCGTCAGTTCCGAAACGTCGCCTGTGATCCGGGCGTGGATCGCGGGGCTGATCCTGGTCATTTGTCTGGGACTCGATCAAGGGTCGAAGGTGATCGCGTCGCGAACACTTTCGTTTGAGCCGTGGTCGTACTGTGGCGACACCTTTCGGCTGCAACTGGCCTACAACACCGGAGCGTTTCTGGGGATGGCCGGTCAGTTGTCGGCGGAGACCCGATTCTGGCTACTGACGGTCCTGAATGGAGCGTTTCTGGTCGCGCTGGCGTATTTTCTGGTGCGCTATTGGAAGATGGCGATCGGGCGGTTTGTCGCGTGCGCTGGGATTCTGGCCGGAGGGATCGGGAATCTGATCGACCGAGCGACCAATGACGGGCAGGTGACCGATTTTATGAACATTGGGCTGGGCCCGGTTCGCTCGGGGATCTTCAACGTCGCCGACATGGCGATCACAGGGGGGGCGCTGCTGCTGGCCTGGTACTGGTGGCGCGAGGAACAGCCGGCGAGCGCAGCCAGATAGAAGCAACATGGGAGGGGGCGTCGTTTGGGGTTTCGACCCGAATTTCTGAATTCCGCCACGGTGAACAGCCGAAATAATTGGGGCCAACGTAGGAACGAGTACAAACCGGAAAATTGACTTGACCGATACAATCGGCCAAACTACAATAGCGGTTCGTACGTTCACCCAATGTGGCCCCGTAGCCAAGTGGCTAAGGCAGCGGATTGCAAATCCGCCATCGTCGGTTCGACTCCGACCGGGGCCTCTCAACACAACCCGCTACTTTGTAGCGGGTTGTGTCGTTTCTGGACTCTCGCACTCAGTCGCGAACTCACCAGAAAACTCACCAAAACCGGGTCGCGAATCTCCCCCCACCGCACTCACCAGTCGATCCGACAATCCCGCCGCTTCCTGCCCGATGTAGAATTTCAAAGTCGTTGCAATCGACGAATGGCGAGCCAGTTTCATCAGATCCGACGCCGCCAACCGGGTCGACCATTCCTGAAGAAATGCACGGCGGAGCGCATGCGGGCCACCGACTACCCCCGCTTCACGGAAGAATTTTGCGCCAATCGCTGATCCCCGCTGGGATCCTTCGGCCCGTACTCCCACCCGGCAGACTCTTCCCGACTCCCCGTCGACCGACCACGAATCAAGTAAACGAGCCATTTGCGGAACCGCTGGCACAGTCTCTGTTTTCCGACTCTTCTGGCCAACCCCCGCAAAACGAAAAGCCCAACCGGTTCCCGTACCGGTTCGAACAGCCGCAATTGGTCCCTCGCCCCAATGCAGTCGCGTCGTTTCCTGAATCCGGAATCCCGCATATCGGCAGAGAAGCAGCGCCCGCTTCCAGCCTTCGGCGTCCCCGGGTCGAACTGAAGCGACCTTTGCCAGAACCCGTTCGAACGCTTCCCCCGATACGCCCTGTTTCGTTTCCGCTTCGTCGATCTTCGGAATCTTCACGTTCACCGACCGAAGTAGCCCCATTTCCGTCAGCCACCGCAAAAACGCCTTGATGTGACGAGCGTACGCCACGACGCCGGCCGGTGCATGATCCTTTCCGTAGCGTGCGAGTGCGCCACTGACCGCCATTTCATTCACCTTGACGATATCCGGGTCGCCGACGTCTTTCACGAATCGATTACACGCTGTTCGGTACCGGGTCGCCGACCGGGGGCGCAAGTGAACCAGTTTTTGCGACTCAAACAACTCGACCGCTTCACTTAACCGCAGACGGGTCAGGCTGACCGCCGTCGCGTTCAACTCGGCTTCCCAGTCACGAGCCAGCTTGGAGGCTTCCCGACGTCCGGTTCCCGCAGCAGTCACCTTTTCTCGCGACTGGCGTGTCTCACGATCCCGGGCGCGAAGGTAAAGACGCAGATCGCGTTCGACCACCCCGACTCTCCACCGTCGCTTTTCCATCGCTGTACCCTTTGTCTGTTGAGTTCAAGAATCCCGAACTGATCCCGCCTCACGCGTCCTTCGATCGCTTCGCTGCTGGTTTCAACGGCGTTCCGGTTTGTTTCAATTCCAGCCCCAGCACCGCCGCAATCTTTCCCGCCGTGCTGATCCGGATGTCTTCACGTTCCCCGCTGATGAACCGGTCGATGATCTCGGGGCGGATTCCCGCCGCCTTGCCGATCGCGTAGTGCGTCAATCCGCTGGCTTTGATGGCGGTTTTCAGATCGTCGGCGAGCATGTTTCCCTTCAGGTCGTTCAGCAACAGCCGACTCCGGTCGGGGGGCAACCCCGCGACCGCTTCGGCCAGTTCATCCAGTTTTCGGGCTATGCCGCCCGGTTCAGGATCCGTGCGATCGTCGTGTGCGTCCATTTTCCGTTCCCTTCCTTTGTGGGGATCCCTCGGTTCGTCAATTCGTCCGCGATCTTCCGAAGCGACAGGCCGGCGTCGTGCAGTTCCTTCACGAGAACCACCACCCGCTGTTCGCCGGCGTTCTCGACCAGGGTGAACCCATCGGCCGCCAGATCGTAGCCGAAGGGGATCTTGCCAACCCGCTCCCCTT
>CAMATH010000125.1 GCA_945860955.1 Planctomicrobium piriforme | reverse complement strand
GAAGCGACTGCGACCCCCGCACCCGAGACCGGATAATGGCAGCGGCCTGAGGCAACTTCTCCACCTCCGTAAACTCGCGCACTCAATCGACGCCTGCGACGAGCGCCGCCGGACCGCGCGCCGACCGCGGGGTTATTGAGCAGTTACCGTTTAAGTTACTGGGAGCCAGTCACGAAGTGTTGCTGAAGAAGCCGTTGAATTCGGTGTTTCCCGCCGCGTTCCATCCGCAAATCGATTCGCTGTTGACCCGCTGTCGCGCGGGAGAGACGATTCGCGATGTTTCCGCGACGTGGGTTAACGCGGGCGGTGTCGAGATCCCCGTTCAAATGACCCTGACACCGCTGGCTGATGATCGTGGAATGCCAGATGCCGTCGCGTTGATGCTGCGGCAATCCCTTTCCTGAATACAAACTCGGCATCCCTCGAAATGGCAAAAAAAAACACAGACCCGTCTCGTGACCCGCAGGAGTCGTTACGAGCGCGCGCGCTGAAGCTGCTCAGTTCCTCACGCAGGGAAGTCGCCGACATGCAGTCCGGCGATTTGCAGACATTGATTCACGAACTGCAGGTCCATCAGGTGGAACTGCAGCTTCAGAACGAAGAGTTGCTGGCCGCACAGCTTGAACTCGCCAATTCCCGCGACCTCTATCTCGATCTGTTCGATTACGCGCCAATTGGATATCTGCGATTCAGCAGCGAAGGAAAAATCCTGGAAGTCAACCTGACGGCCGCCGAACTGCTGAAGGTCGACCGGCAGACTCTGGTGGGGGTGGATTTCAGCGAGTTCGTCTCCCCGGAATCACAGGATTCCTGGTATTTGTACCGTCAGAAACTGGGGGCGGATGATGCGAATCATTTGTGC
Organism: Planctomicrobium piriforme; assembly: GCA_945860955.1. Classification (GTDB taxonomy): domain Bacteria; phylum Planctomycetota; class Planctomycetia; order Planctomycetales; family Planctomycetaceae; genus UBA10511. Next base: position 23,826 of record CAMATH010000125.1, on the reverse strand, counting down.
GAACTGAAGCTGCGACGTCTGGATGGGGTCGAGTTCATGGCGCGGCTGGAAAGCGCGGCGTGCAGGCCCCGGTCCAAAGGATTTTTTCGGACCGCCTTAAGCGACATTTCCGCGGTCCACGAAACACGCCGGCGGCTGGAGGAAAGCGAATCGAGATTCCGTCGCCTGACGACCGCGCTGACCGATACCGTCTATCGCGTCCGGTTTGACAAGGGGAGTGAACCCCAAACGGCGCATGGAGTCAATTGTGAAGCGGTCACAGGCTTCAGTCCCGAGGAATTTGAGGCCAATCCGCAGTTGTGGGAGGAGTTGGTACCGCCGGAAGACCGATCGCTGGTACGGCAGCAGGCGGCGCGGCTGAAATCGGGGTTCGCCTCCCCGCCGATCGAACACCGGATTCGACGCAAGGACGGGCAGCTCCGCTGGGTTCGCAATACCATTGTGGCCGACCGTGATTCCACCGGTCGGCTGATTGGCTACGACGGTCTGATCCGTGATATTTCGGAACGCAAGTCGGCCGAAGAATCTCTGAACGCGCTCAACGCGACTCTGGAACAACGGGTCGCGGACCAGACTCAGGAGATTCGTCTGCTGGCGGCGGCGATGGAAAAACTGGGGGAAGGGGTGATCATCACCCGCGTGAATCTGGACGCGCCGGGGCCGGAGATTGTCTTCGTCAATGAGGCGATGTGTCGCATGTCCGGCTACAGCGCCGCCGAATTGGTCGGACAATCGCCGCGATTGCTGCAAGGGGAACGGACCGATCGTGCGGTCCTGAACCGGATCCGTGAGCAACTTTCCCACGAACAGCCAGTCCACTGCGAAGTGGTCAACTACACGAAGGAGGGAGTCGCGTAAGACGCCGAATTGTTCATCACCCCCTTGCGTGATCATTGCGGTGTGGTCACGCAATTTATCTCAATTCAACGGGACATCACCCAACGCAAAGAGGACGAAGTCAAACTCAAAGAACGTGAGGAACGCCTGCGGGCCATCCTCAATACCGCGACCAGCTCGATCATCACCATCGACAAACGCGGCACCATCGTCAGCGCCAATCCCGCTGCCGAACGTGTTTTTGGCTACACCCAGGCGGAATTCCTGGGGAACAACGTCCGCATGCTGATGCCGCCCCCTTATCACGAGGAACATGACTCCTACCTCGAACGCTACGAGCGGACTCACGAACCTCGGATCATCGGCATCGGCCGCGAAGTGATCGCGCGACGAAAAGACGGCACGTTTTTTCCCGTGGAATTGGCGATCAGCGAGGTCGATCATCTGGGCTTTTTCACCGGGGTTTTGATCGACGTCTCGGAACGTAAACGTCTGCAACGACATGTCCTGGAAATCGCCGCCGAGGAACAGCGTCGCATCGGGCACGAACTCCACGACGGGACGGGTCAGGAATTGACGGGCCTGGCCTTTATCGCGTCGGCACTGCTCGGCCTGCTCAGCGATTTGCCCCCGACAGAGTCGCCAGACGGTCCCGTCCGACCGGTTCCCGAGACAAAATACTCGCAACTCCGCGGCGTCGCCGAGAGTCTGTGCCAGCGACTTGTCGAAGCCAATCGGCATGTGCACCAGCTTTCGTATGGCATCATGCCGGTGCAGATCGACGCCGAGGCGCTGCGGTCGGCATTGCAGGAACTCGCAGCGTCGATTACGTCCGCCGGGGGGGTCGCCTGCGTTTTCGAGTGCCGATCACCCGTTGTGGTGTCGGACAACACGGTGGCGACGCATCTGTATCGCATCGCCCAGGAAGCGTTGAACAACGCGGTGCGACACGCGAACGGGACGGAGATCCGGATTTCCCTCGAACGTCGAGACGGGCGGATCGTGTTGACGGTCAGTGACAATGGTGTGGGGATCGACTTGTCGAAATCAGCACGCCGCGCACGGGCGGACGACACCGGCGGTTTGGGACTGGGGACCATGGAATACCGCGCCGGAATCATTGGTGGCACGTTACGGGTCGCGCCGCGCCCTGGAGGGGGAACGGTCGTGACCTGCGAGGTTTTTGAAACTTCCGGGAGGGGAGAATGAGTGACAAAAAGTCGCCATCCCGAATTCTGATCGTCGATGACCATCAACTGGTCCGCGAGGGGCTGACACTCCGGATCTCGCTGGAGCCGGACCTCTGCGTCTGTGGCGAGGCGGCCTCACAAGACGAAGCACTGGCGCAACTCGATCTGGCCCAACCCGATCTGATCATCGTGGATCTGTCACTTAAGGGGGGCGACGGCCTGGGGCTGATCAAGCAGATCAAGGCGCGCAATCCGCAGGCGAAAATGCTGGTCGTCACGGGGTTTCAGGAGTCCCTGTACGGCGAACGGGTGCTGCGGGCCGGCGCGTTGGGATTCCTCAACAAACAGGAATCGACCCAGCATTTGATCGATGCGATTCGGACGGTTCTGACGGGACGTCGCTACGTGAGCAAGCAACTGGAAGACCGCTTGATCGAAAAGGCGATTTCGGGAGAAGGGGTTGGCGGCCAGTCCCCCATGGAACGGCTGACCGATCGCGAGCTGGAGGTGTTTCGACTGATCGGCGAGGGACGAACGAGCGGTGCCATCGCGAATCAGCTTTTTCTCAGTCCACACACCGTCGACACCCACCGCGAGAACATCAAACGAAAACTCGGTCTGGCCAACGCCGGCGAATTGAGCCAGGCCGCAGTTCAATGGGTGCTGGAGGGGGGGTGATGCTGGGGGGACGGCGTCCCCCCAGTCTGCGTCTCTCGACATGACTTCTTTTATGAACACCACCGCCCATTGCCCCGAACGCGTTCGTTTACGAAGGCCAACACTGCGTCCCTCCGTCGACCCGCAGCGCCTGGCCGGTGACGAACGCCCCCAACGGTCCGGCGAAAAACTCGACGACGCGGGCGACTTCATCGACCAGCGCGATCCGGTCGAGCGTTCCTTCGGTCGCCAGCCGGCTCGTCTCCACCTGGCGGGTTCCCAGGAACCGCCCGGTGCGGGTATCGCCCGGAGCCAGGCTGTTCACATTGACGTTGAATTCCCGCAATTGTATCGCCAAACACCGGGTGTATTCGACGACGGCCGCTTTGGCGGTGGAGTAGATCGCGCCGCTCGCGTTCCCCTTGAACGCCGAGATCGAGCTGATCGTCAGAATCCGCCCCGACTTGCGTTCCATCATCCCCTTGGAAACCGCTTGGCAGACCAGAATGGTCGACATCAGGTTGCGATCCAGCACCGCCCGCACATCTTCGTGCTTGATGAAAACGGCGTCGTTGGGGTTCGGCTTTCCCCCCGCCGCCGCGATGTCGCCCCCCGCGTTGTGAACGAGAATATCCACCGGTCCCAGTGTCGCCGACGTCTCGGCGACAATCCGGTCGGCATCCTCCGACCGGGTCAGGTCGCCCAGCACCCGCACGGTCTGAGTCTGGAACTTCTGGCCAATCTCGGCGGCGGTCGCGGTGAGCGTGGTCCCTTCCCCATACTCAGCCGGTCCGTTTTCCCGCAGGCCGTGAATGCCTACTTTGCAACCCAATTCGGCCAGACGCTCGGCGAACGCGCGTCCCAAGCCGCGGCCGGCACCGGTCACGAGAGCGGTTTTTCCTTCAAGAAGTCGAGTTGCCATGCTGCGGTTCCAGTGCGGGACAGAGTGGTTGGGTCGTGCGGTTTGAGAGGCAGACAATAATCGTTCGTCAGGTCGAATGTCGAACGTCCGCCCGATTCTGACGCGCCGTCCGAGCGGGTCAAGGCTCGGCCAGGCGGTCGTTCCCTTTGCTCGTTCATTCCAACGCGATACAGTCTCTCGAAGGAGACCGTGGAAACGCGATCTCCGCACGGATGTTCCGCGCTCAACGCCTTCCTCCGACGGGCACTGCCCCACCGAATCGCCCCCCACGCCACCATGATCGTTCCTTCGTCGACCACTGGAATCAACCGCTACAGCGCCCGCATCACGCAGCCTCGTTCTCAGGGGGCGTCTCAGGCGATGCTGTACGCCACAGGCCTCAACGAGGCCGACATGAACAAGGCGCAGGTCGGGATTTCCAGCGTGTGGTACGAGGGAAACCCGTGCAACATGCACCTGAACAAGCTGGCGGCCGCCGTCCATGAGGGGGTCCAACAGCAGGGTCTGGTCGGAATGCGGTTCAACACCATCGGCGTCAGCGATGGAATCTCGATGGGGACCGAGGGAATGTCGTATTCCCTCCAATCGCGCGATCTGATCGCCGACTCGATCGAGACCGTCACCTGCGCCCAGTGGTACGACGCGAACATCTCGATCCCCGGCTGCGACAAGAACATGCCCGGTTGCATCATGGCGATGGCCCGGTTCAACCGCCCCTCGATCATGATTTATGGCGGCACCATCCGCGCGGGCTGTCTGGGAGACCGCAAACTCGACATCGTCTCGGCATTCCAGGTCTATGGCGAATACATCGCCGGCAAGATCAGCGACGAAGAACGGCAGTCGGTGGTGCGGAAGTCATGCCCTGGTCCGGGTGCGTGCGGCGGGATGTATACCGCCAACACCATGGCGTCGGCGATTGAGGCTTTGGGAATGTCGCTACCGTACAGCTCGTCGATTCCCGCTGAGGATCCGCTCAAGATCGGCGAATGTCTGTCGGCGGGGAAGGCGATCCAGACGCTGCTGGAACGCGACCTGCGTCCCCGCGACATCATGACACGCCGGGCGTTTGAAAACGCCATGGTCATCGTGATGGCGCTCGGCGGGTCGACCAACGCGGTGCTGCATCTGATCGCGATCGCCCGGGCCTGTGAAGTTCACCTGACGATCGACGATTTCCAACGGGTGAGCGACCGAATCCCGTACATTGCCGACTTGAAGCCGAGCGGCAAATACGTGATGGAGGATCTGCATACCGTGGGTGGCACCCCTGCGGTGATGAAGTACCTGCTCGAAGAGAAGCTGCTCGATGGCGAATGTCTGACGGTTACCGGAAAGACGATGGCCGAGAATTTGAAGGATCTGGAAGGGCTCAAGCCGGGCCAGCCGATCATTCACCCGGTGAGCAAGCCGATCAAGCCGACCGGGCACATCCGCATTCTGCGCGGCAACCTGGCACCGGAAGGATCAGTCGCGAAGATCACCGGCAAAGAAGGGCTGAAGTTCGTCGGGCCGGCGAAGTGCTACAATTCGGAAGAAGAAATGCTCACCGCCCTGGAACAGAAGAAGATCACCAAGGGAGATGTAATCATCATCCGTTACGAAGGCCCCAAAGGTGGTCCCGGAATGCCCGAGATGCTGACTCCCACGTCCGCGATCATGGGAGCCGGCCTGGGAAATGACGTCGCGCTGATGACCGATGGACGGTTCTCGGGCGGCTCGCACGGGTTCATCATCGGGCACGTCACCCCCGAAGCGCAGGGAGGCGGACCGCTCGCCCTCGTGCAGGATGGCGACACGATCACCATTGACGCCGACTCCTGCCGGATCGACGTCGGGGTTTCCGACGCCGAGATGGCCAAACGCAAGGCCGCGTACATCGATCCGCCGTACAAAGCGACTCGCGGCACGCTCTACAAGTACATCAAGAGCGTGAAGTCAGCCTCCGACGGGTGCGTGACGGACGAGTAGTTCATCCGATTTGCGGAGCGAGTCGCCTTTTGTAGCGACGACGCTCCGCGGCGTCGCTCCGGATCGTTCCCCGTGACCAAAAAGTGATCAGCCCATGCCCAAGGTTCTGATACCCATCGGTGATGCCACCGAAGTACTCGATACGTTGTACCCGTACTTCCGACTGCCGGAAGATGGGTACGACGTGGTGGTCGCCGGCCCCGAGGCGCGAATGTATCACGGTGTGATGCACGAGATCCCGCCGAACGAGAACATCCCCTGGGATATCACCCGCGAGCAGCCGGCGTATCACATCCGTGCGACGGTGGCGTTTCGCGATGTGAACCCGGCCGACTACGCGGGCCTGTTCCTCAGTGGCGGACGGGCACCCGAATATCTGCGCTATGACCAGGATCTGATGCGCATCACCCGCCACTTTTTCGAGACGGGCAAGCCGGTCGCGGTCGTATGTCACGGGGTCGAAATTGTCGCCGCCGCGGGTGTTCTCTCCGGGCGGACCATGACGACAGTCGCGAAGTGCGCGCTCGACATCACGCAGTTTGGCGGAAAGTACGTCAATCAGCCGTGCGTGGTCGACGGCAATCTGGTCAGCGCCCGGACATGGCACGACAACACGGTGTTCATGAAGGAGTTTTTGAAGGTCCTGCGCGGTCACGCGTCGTAGGCGTCCCCTACGCGGCCACGCTTCGCGGGGCCGCAACCAAAACAAGAGCCCTGTCACCGGAATTGGTAGGGAGTCTATGGCGACATTTGCGACGCAGTGGCACCCGTTCACTTGGTTACCGACGTCGTGTGTGGCGGACAGAGCGAAGATCTGATTCACCAATCCACACAAGGTGGATGTGGCCTGGACCGCGCAACTTGGTTTGGCACTAACCGTTGATCTTTCTCCCCATCCGCTCAAGGCGGATGGGGCCGTCGCCAACTACCTACGGAACTTGTAGTTCGCGTTTCCTTTGTCGAAGTCGGTGTCGGTCAGCCGATGTTCCAATCGAATCTGCGTGTAACCGTAGTATTCCAGCAGCGTCGATTCATCAAGCTGATTCTGGTCGTCATTGGGCATTCCCTCCATGGGCCAGCCGTACGCCTTCAAACAGACCGGCAGCGAAAACTCCTGGTCGACGTACACCAGCGATTTGCGATAGACCGGTTCGACCTGGGGGCTGTCATACTCGGCGATGAAGCAATGGCAGGGACGGTTGTCGAACTTCTGATCGGGAACCAACTGCCATCGGACTCCCGAACTCGACGCCAGATCGCGACGGCGGAACGCGAGGATCTTGTCGCACAACTGCAGGATCCCGGCACTGGTCACGGGATGTCGAGCCTCTCCCATCGCCAGGATTCCTTCCGGATCGACCTTCACCGTCGGAAGCAGCTTTTTCCCCCCGCCGAGCTTCACCAGCATGCGGTTGTCGTTCTGTCCGTCGACGAACAACAGCTCGCGCCCCACATCGCCTCCTTCGGCCCACTTCATATAGATACTGAGAGGAGTGTGTCGCAGCTTCAGTTCCATGGTCTGCAAGTCCAAGAGACTCCCCCCGTCGAGCCGTTCCTGGCGAACCATGACCGCTTCATAATCGGGGATCGCTTCCATTCGTCGGCGTCCCAGTTCGAGCATCGCGACATGCAGTTCGAGCGCCATGCGACTCGTTTGCATCGCCCCCTGGACCCGCTTGCGCAGTTCGTCCTGCGTGAGACCCGCCCCCGATCCCAGGTCGGCTAAGTTGCCTCGAACCGACAGCCCAGTCGTTTTTGGCCCGCGTGAACTAGCGCTCAGGCCTGCGTCTGCCGGTTTGGTGTGAAAACTCAAACCCAGCATCCCGCAGGCCAGAAGACACACCAGTGCCGCCAGCAGGTTGAAACGGGCTTCACCCAGGGGGAGTCGGACATACCGGCGCAGACGCCAGACAGTGTGCAGATGCTTCATGCGTCGGTTTCCCCGCGTAGGGGCCATCTTGAGAGCGCTTCAGTGAGGAAATCCGACAGACCCGGGAATTCGTTACCCGGCGACTCAAGTCGACTCCTCCGCCGTTAGACTTCGACCTCCCGTACTTCGAAATTGCACAGATTTGCCTCGCGGCGCAATAAGCGGTCTGGTCCGCGTTTCTGGAGTACCGCGGAGCGTGGCGCGGCAGTTGCCATCGCCACCAGCCGCGCGCGCGGCAAAATCGTCCCGCGCACTCCAGACGGACTGGACTCCGCCTCCTACAATCGTCGATCACCCCATCGCATTCCCTTCCCGTCCCTACGAGAACCTCACACGTGTCTACCGCTTACGATGCGATCCTGGTCGTTGGATTTGGCGGCCCCGAGAAAATGTCCGACGTGATGCCGTTTCTCGAAAATGTATTGCGCGGACGCAATGTTCCCCAAGCCCGCATGCTGGAAGTCGCTGCCCATTACGAACACTTCAACGGCGTCAGCCCCATCAACGGGCAAATGCGGGATCTGATCGCCGCCTTGAAAGTCGAGTTGGAACAACACGGCCCCCGGCTCCCCATCTACTGGGGAAATCGCAACTGGACTCCGCTGCTGACCGACACCCTGCGCGAGATGGCCGACCATGGAGTCCGTCGGGCATTGGCCTACGTCGTATCGGGCTATTCGTCTTATTCAGGCTGCCGACAGTATCGGGAAGACATTCAACGCGCACAGCAGGGCGTTGGCGACTCCGCTCCCGCCGTCGACAAAATCCGGGTATTCTACAACCATCCCCGGTTCATCACGGCGACGGCCGACCGACTGCGCACCACGCTCAGTCAGGTTCCCCCCGAACTCCGCGACCAGTGTCCGCTCGTGTTCACCGCCCACAGCATTCCTTCATCGATGGCGAACGGATGCTCTTATGAACAACAGTTGCTGGAAACCTGTCGACTGACTGCCGACGCGGTGGGCATTCCCGCGTCGCGGTGGCAGCTTGTCTATCAAAGTCGCAGCGGTCGGCCCGAAGATCCCTGGCTCGCTCCTGATATTCTTGATCACATCCGTGCCCTGGCGGCGTCGCACACCCCCGGACTCGTGGTGATGCCGGTCGGCTTTTTGTCGGACCACATGGAGGTTCTCTACGATCTCGACTACGAAGCGCTGCATCTTTGCGAATCCCTGGGAATGAAGTTGTTCCGCGCTTCGACGGTAGGCGTTCACCCCGAATTCGTGACGATGATTCGCGAGCTGATTGTAGAACGGCTGGCAGAATCGACGGAGCGCTGCGCGATCGGCCGATACCCGGCCAATCATGATGTCTGCCCGATCGACTGCTGCCCCTCCCCGCAGCGTCCCGCAGGGCGACCGGCCGTCCGGCCGTGACTTTTCCGGTCCGAGCGGTTGACGAAATGGGGCTGAACTTGGGAAAAATACGGTTCGTCCTGTTCGCGGGACGAATTGGCTGCGTCGTTTCACGACCGTTGTTCGATTTTTGCACAGCCGACATTTCCGGTGCGCCGGGACTGTCGGCCGTTTCGTTTTCCGCCTTGTGTTGAGTTTTCGCGTCATGCCTCGCGTTCTGATCACCGACAATCTCTCACCTTCCGGCCTCCAACTGCTGCGTCAGGCCGGCCTGGAAGTCGACGTTCGCTCCGGACTGACACCAGCTCAGGTTCGCGAAGCGCTCCACGAGGCGGACGGGATCATCATCCGCTCGGGAACGACACTCACTCCCGAAATCCTCCAGGGTCAGCCCCGCCTCAAGGCGATCGTTCGGGCGGGAGTCGGCGTCGACAATATCGACATCCCCTCGGCGACCCGCGAGGGGATCGTGGTGATGAACACCCCGGCGGGAAACACCACAAGTACCGCCGAGCATACCATCGCAATGCTGATGGCCCTGTCGCGGAACATCGGTCCCGCCTCCGCCAGCATGAAGGCGGGGAAGTGGGATCGAAAATCATTCACCGGAACGCAGCTCGCCGGCAAGACGCTCGCCGTCGTCGGCCTGGGGCGGATTGGCATGGCGGTTGCGCGGCGGGCCGTTGGTCTGGAGATGAAGGTTGTGGGATACGATCCGTTCCTGTCGGCTCAAAAGGGAGCTGAACAGGGAATCGAAGTCGTCCGCAACATCGACGACTTGATCGAACGCTGCGACTTTCTGACGGTTCACACGCCGCTCACCGACGAGACCCGCGGCGTCATCAACGCCGAGCGGATCGCCCGGATGAAAAAGGGGGTTCGCATCATCAATTGCGCCCGCGGGGGAATCGTCGATGAAACCGCTCTGGCCGACGCGCTGGAACGGGGACATGTCGCCGGCGCGGCGCTCGACGTGTTTGTCAAGGAACCGCCCGAAGACCAGCGACTGCAAAAACTCCCCAACGTCCTCGCGACCCCGCACCTCGGAGCGTCGACCGACGAGGCGCAAGAACTGGTCGCGATTGAGGCCGCCGAGATTCTGAGCGGCTTTCTCATGCGGGGCGAAGTCCGCCACGCCGTTAATATGATGCCGTTGTCGGCCGCCGAGATGAACGACGTGCGGGCCTACCTTGACCTCGCCCGGCGACTGGGGCTGCTGCTGGCGCAACTCAACAAGTCGAGTCCGGTCAAGTCGGCGCAACTGGTGTTTCGTGGCGACGCGGCGTCGAAAAACACCCGGATCATCACGTCGGCGTTCGCCGCCGGCCTGTTGGAAAACGCGCTCGACGACTACGTGAACATCGTGAACGCGGAACTCCTGGCGAAAGAGCGCGGGATCAAAATCACCGAATCGATCTCGACGGAGCAGGGGGACTTCGCCACGCTGATTCGCGCGACGGTCGAAACCGAAGCGGGCGAACTGGAAGCGGCTGGAACGATCTTCGGCCGACAGTTTCAACGCTTGGTTCGGCTCGACAACTTCACTCTCGACGCCCACCTCGATGGCGTGCTGCTGATCTACCGCCACCGCGACGTCCCCGGCCAGATCGGTTTCCTGGGAAGCGTTCTCGGCAAACACGGAGTCAACATCGCACATATGGCCTTGGGGCGCGTCGAACCGGGAGGCAATGCGGTCGGTGTGTTCAACCTCGACAGCGAACCCCCCGCCGAGGCGCTCGCCGAGATCCGCCTGCATCCTGTGGCGACCAGTGTCGAAGTTGTGCAGTTGCCTCCGTCCGGGGCTTCATTGCCTTGGCTGGTCAGCCCGTAGGGAGGTAAGCGGGGAGAAGGATCCGATTCAAGCCGATGTGCGCAACTCCCCCCCCTCCCCGCGGTGATGCCGGATTTTCCTGATGGAGTCGTGCGCGGGGAGAGGGGGGCGGCGGCTGCGCCGCGTTGAGAGCCGTTACCCTGTGAAGTAATCGGATCTGCCATTATGGGTTCCGTAGATGTGACGGAGAGTCTTCATGTCTGGCTAGTGGGTGTCACCGGAGTCATTGGTTCGACGCGATCAGCACGCCATTTGCATCCTCACCCTATCGGGTTCTTCAAATTCTACGGGACCAATCGAGAGAGATTTTGGGATGCCAACAAATCACACTCGCAGTCGACGTTTGACACACGCGCAAGACAAGGGGCGGAACGGCGGCTCATGCCAGCGTCCCGCCCTTGGATTCAACGATCGAGTCGACTCGCCTCTGTAACGCTATCGGCCACGGCGGCGGATGCCAGCCGCCAGTCCGACGAACGCGATTGCTGCTAAGCAAATCGTCGACGGTTCTGGAACAACCTGCAGGTCAAGAAACACGGCGCGGTGGTCCGAAGAAGGGAACCCCGCCCAGTTGTTCGCCACATTGAACGTTCCCACCAGTGGAAACAGCGGATCAGAATTCCCGGGCCAGAATACGCCCCCCCCTTCGATCTCAATTCCGAACGTCGATGGCAGAACCAGATCGGCGCGCAGGTTGCCGGGGGCCGAGTCGGCGAAGTCGGCCGTGTCGAACTTCGGGTCCGACAAATGTGTCGTGTTCCTGCCCCCCTGGAGCGCCGACTGTTGCGTCCCGCCGGGGCTCGACGGAGTGAACGTCGAATCGATCAGCGGATCGTTCAGAAACTGCTGAGTCGACCCTGGAATGCTGTCGCCGTCCAGCGGATCGGAGTTGTAATCGCCGACGATCACGAATCGCGAGTCGGCGTCGAGACCGCCGTAGACTCCGTTGTCGTCGTAGATGTATCCGGCGTCATTGACGTAGTCTTTCCACAAGCGGATTTCGTCGTGGTTGCGCGTTCCGTTGCGGTCTTCCGGCCCGTCGAACACGGGGGGAGTCGGGTGGGCGGCCAGAATGTGCAGCACATCACTGCCGACTTGGACGGGAATGTCCCAGTGGCTCTTGGAAGAGAGTCGAAACACGTCGAGTTCCGCCTGACTGTACCAGTCTTTCGGAATGCCAACTGTACTCGGATCGTCGGGCAGCAGCGCGCCGGGCATGTCCTTCCAGAGAAAGTTCTGAAAGGTGCGGATGTCGGCGGTCAGGATCGGCAGCTTCGAGAACACCGCCATGCCGAACTGGCCGGGAAACGTGCCGAACCCAAACGAGTCGTCGCCGTACCCGGGCGCCCCCGGCGTGGTAACGGTCCCGCCGAAGTTATTGAGATCGAACCCCGACGAGATCCCCGTGTTCGACGGAGCGGTGAAGGCGTAGTTGTAGAAAATGGGGGCCGTCGCGCCGGCACCGACCGTGTTTTGCGACTGCTGCAGATAGTTGGAGCGGAACAGGTCGATCGCCTGGTTCCCCGGCACGTAGTCGAACTCATTGATCAGAATCACGTCGGCGTCGATCCTCTGGATGATCTCGGCGACAGTCTTGATGTGATTGATTCGTCCGGTGCTTCCCGCAGGGTTGTTGAGGTCGGAAAGCAGATCGCCGGCCGCGTTGCGGTTGAGCGAAGCGTTGAACGTCGCGACGCGCAGTGCTCCAGCGTCTGCGACTCCCGGCATCATGGCAGCCAGCCAAGCGGCGGAAAGAAGACCACTTAGAACGGTGTTTCGCTTCATCACAATGCATCCTGAAGGTGGGGGTTCAGTCGTTTGGTCGACGGCGCGGCCTTTGGGTTGGTGAAGTTAACGCGACGACATTTGGCGACTGTGAGTATCCTGTTCAGGTTCTGCGCGCTCACGGGAAGTTCATCAATGGTTCATCAGACCGATGTGGAACCGGGTTACAACCAGTCCCGACAGACTCAATCGCGAATATGAGAGCCTGGCGGTCTTGGGGAGGTACGGACGAAGGGGCCACTCGTCAGTCATTGGAAGATCTTCACAACTCGGCGCGATCGATCTGCCGTGAGGAAATACAGTTGAATGTGTTGCGAGGAATGGTCGGCGGTGTTCCCAAGTTGTATTGGACCGCGAACATGCTGGAATTTCAACAAATTCCCGCCGTAGGTTGGATGGCCTGAACCGTTCGTGCATTTTCAGCCCTAGGGATTTCGTCCTGAGTTTGGGGCTGCCCCCACCGACTCAAGGGGCTCGCGGGTCACCCTTCAGCCACGACGGAGTGCCATGCGCAGTTACCGTGAGATGTGATGTCATCGGATCCGCCACGATGGGTTCCGTAGATAGGACGGAGATTCTTCATGTCTGACTGCTGGGTGGCCCTGGCCTTGACTCGGGCGACAGTTTGATGCGGGTCTCTCCCGTCCTGTCGTATACCACGTGATGTTGATCCCGGTGTTCTCCCGGCTGGCCTCACACAAATTTCACCAACCAGAACTTCGGATTCGGTAGACTGACCGTAGTCAAGCCGCACGAGATGTGGGAGTTTTCGATGACCTGCCAATCCAACCGTTCCGGTCTCACACTGATCGAATTGATCGTTGCGCTGACGGTCCTGTGCATCGCGATGGCGCTCGTCGTCCCCGCGGTGCAACGCGCCCGTGAACACGCCCGGTCCGAAAGTTGTCGCAACAATCTGCGGGTGATCGGCGTTGCGTTGTACACTTTTGTCACCGCCGATCCACAAGACCGGTTGTGCAGCGGCGCATTCGATCCACGACGTGACGGGTCGCCGGATACGTACGGCTGGGTCGCCGACGTGATCAAAATCCAGGGGGGAAATCCGAACGAATTGCGCTGCGTAGCGAATCCGGTGCAGGGCTTGTCGGCGCTCAATGATCTGATCGAGAGGGATGCGGCGGAATTTGACGGGAGCGTCCCGGCCGATCGGCGAAACGTTGGTCGTGCGGGGGCCGGGTGGCCCGAATTGCCGGGTCTGCCGACCACCGCCGGCTCCCCGGCGCGGACTCAACAGGTGGCGCGGTTTGTTCGCGAGGGATACAACACAAACTACTCGGCGAGCTGGTACCTGGTCCGCGCGCAACCACAGATTTCGACCAACCACGACGAATTCTTCGCCGAGGTGCACAACGGCGATTACTGGGGAGGCATGTTCATCGATTTGAGCAGCGCCCCGCCGGGAGGCGATCTGCGCGACTTGAGTGCGACCCACGGTCCACTGACTCGTCGACTCATTGAACGTGCGGAAACGCCCAGCGGCAACATTCCGCTCTTAGGGGATTCGGCCGCGAGCGCGGCGTCCAAGCCACTTTCCAATGGACTCCTGGAGGAATCCGGATGGGAGTGGCTGTCGTCCAAGCAACATTCCGCAGGGGCGGCGTCTTTCAGCGACGGCCCTGCCTATTGGAAGGTCGATCACATCCAACGACTCGACCAGTCGGCACCGATCAAATCCGTCGTTCCGCGAAAGATGCCGACGCTGAATTCGCGCGTGCGCGATGAAACGCCGTTCGCGTCGGCGAGCTCAATGCCCGACGGTCAGCACCGACTGGTCTTGCAGGATACCAGGAACTGGTACGCGGTCCATGGAAGAAAGGCGCACCTTCTGATGGCCGACGGCGGCGTGAAGAGTCTTCAGGATTGGAACGGCGACGGGTTTTTCAATCCGGGATTTCCGATTGACGAATCGATCGCGCGCGAGAGTCTGCAACTCGACGTCGGCTATTCCGATTCGCGCCGCGAAATCGATTCGTTCGACGTGCACGTCAGTGCACTCTTCAATCCCAAAGCGATGCGGGGACGCGTCTGCATCCTTTATGCGGAATGAGTCATTTCGGGCCATCCCACTCAGTTTTTCAACGAAATTCGTCTGCGGTCGCGACAACCGATCGAAAACGCACCGGCGCGTCGGGTTTCCCCAGAATCGCCAATCGCACCCGTTTTGGGGTGCAATTGCCCCTGGACACTGTTATAACCATAAGTAGCCGCCCATTTGATGCCGCGCAGACCCTGCTTTCTGCGCGACTGTGTTTTTGCAGTCACCACCGGAGCGAATTCCCATGCCCCAACTGCTTTCCCGCCGCTGGATTTCCGCGTGCGTGGCCCTGGCCGGGTTCACGCTGAGTTCGGCTTCCCCGCTGATGGCCGCCGATGCGAAGTCAGCAGCTCCTGCCGCACCTGCGGTAGTCGTTGGCGAGCCTGCCTCGCTGACCCTGGTTCCCGAAAAATTCACCCTCACCGGCAAACGCGCCCGGCAGCAACTGCTGGCGACCGGGCAGTATGCCAACGCCGAGGTGCGTGACCTGACGATCGCGACGGAATACGTTTCGAACAACCCACAGGTCGCCCGCGTCGAGCATGGGGTTGTGTTCCCCGTAGGGAACGGCACCTGCCAGATCATGGCGGTGGTCGCGGGCAATGCGTCGAAAGTCGACGTGACGGTGCAGGGGATGGAAAACCCCCACCCGATGAGCTTCAAAAACGAAATGCTCGCCGCCCTGACCAAGTCGGGCTGTAATCTGGGTGCGTGCCACGGTTCTCCGTCGGGCAAGGGAGGCTTCCGATTGTCGCTGCGGGCGTACGATCCTCCCCTCGATATCATGACTCTGCGGACCGAATACTACGGTCGGCGGACGAACATCGTCGCCCCGGATGAAAGCCTGCTGTTGCGGAAGCCGCTCATGGAACTCGCCCATGGTGGTGGCCGTCGCCTGAAGAAGGGGGATCCCTCCCACAAAATCATGGCCGACTGGATCGCCGAGGGGTTGCGGATGGACGCCGCCGCCGAGCCCGATGTGACCCGCATTCAGATTCTGCCCGAAGCCCGCACATTCCAAAAGGACGGAAGTCGGCAGCAACTGGTCGTACTGGCCCACTACACCGACGGTTCGGTCCGCGATATCACGCAGATCGCCTGTTATTCGTCATCCGCCGAAACGGTCGGCAAAGTGCAGGAAGACGGCTTGGTCGAGAAAGTCTCGCGTGGTGAAACCGCGATTCTCGCCCGCTATCTCGACAAGATGGCGACCTCGTACATCACCTTCCTTGAAGATGTCCCGGGCTTCGCTTGGACCAATCCCCCGGAAAACAACTTCGTCGACACCTACGTGTTCGGCAAGCTCAAGCAGTTGCAGATTCTGCCGTCGGACGTCTGCACCGATGAAGAGTTCCTGCGACGCGCTTACATCGACGCCACGGGTCGGCTGCCCAACGTCGAAGAATCTCAACGGTTCCTGACCGATCCCGCTCCCAATAAGCGGGATCTGCTGGTCGACGCTCTGGTCGATACCGACGACTTCGCCTCCGCCTGGACACTGACCCTGGGTGACGTGTTGCGGGCGAACGCCAAACGGCTCAATCCGACCGGCGTCCACAAGTTCCGCCAGTGGTTGTACGAATGTGTGCGGACCGACCTCCCCATGGATCAGTTCGCCCGCGACCTGCTGACCGCGAAGGGGAGTGTCTACGACAACCCGGCCGCCAATTACTGGCGTGCCAGCCGCGATCCTCAGGACGCGACCGAAACGACCGCCCAGCTCTTCCTGGGGATTCGTATTCAATGCGCGAAATGTCACAACCACCCGTTTGAACGCTGGACACAAGACAACTATTACGGCATCGGTGCAGCCTTTGTTCGCATTGGACGCAAGCCGACCGCCGACGCGACCGAAGAGGTGATCTTCGTCGCCAAGGGGGGTGAGGTGACTCAGCCCCGAACCGGCAAACAAATGAAGCCGCACCTGTTGTTGACGGGTGACGTTGACGTCCCCCCCGACCAGGATCGCCGCGAAGTCTTTGCAAAGTGGCTCACCACCCCCGAAAACCCGTTCTTCGCCAAAGCCTCGGTGAACCGGATCTGGGGCCAGTTGATGGGTCGCGGCATTGTCGAACCTGTCGACGACTTCCGCGATTCCAACCCCGCGTCGAACGCGACTCTGCTCGAACGGCTCGCCTCGGAATTCAGCAAGAATGGGTTCAGCCGCAAGTGGGCGGTGAAGACCATCATGAAGAGCCGGACCTACCAGCTCAGCAGCCGCAAGAACCAGTTCAATGCGAATGACGAGATCTATTTCTCGCACGCGAATACCCGGTTGCTGTCGGCCGAGCAGTTGCTCGACGCGATTTGTGCGGTGACGGCTGTCCCCGAAACATTCCCCGGCGCTCCTCCAGGAACCCGGGCAACCGAACTGACCGAGCCCCCGGCCGATCACTACTTCCTGAAGATCTTCGGCCAGCCCCAACGGGAAATGGCCTGCCAGTGCGAACGTTCGAACGAATCGAACCTGTCACAGGCACTGCAGATGATCAACGGCCCGGTCGTCCACAACAAGTTGCGGGACGTCAACGGTCGCATTCACCAGATGGTGACGGCGAACAAGTCGGATGATGAGATCATCAACCAGCTCTATCTGGCGGCGCTGTGCCGAAAGCCGGTGGAAAAGGAATTGGAAGCCGCCAAGAAGCACATCGCCGCCAACGCCGATCGGAAGCTGGCGATGGAAGATGTGGGTTGGGCGTTGCTCAACTCGAAGGAATTCCTGTTCCAGCACTAAACTGGCTGGAGACAGAGATTGAAAACAGGCCACAGGCCGGCGAATTCGCCGGCCTGTGGTATTTTTAGGCGGTACCTTGGAACGTATTGGCTTGGGGCGCCGACACCCGGAAGGAGTTTCACTCGGCCTCAGTCCGGCGCGGCCTGTGCCGGACTGTGCTGGCCGCCGCAGACTGCCAGTCCCGCGATGAGCAGGGCGGCCGTCTCGATTCGCAGGATATTCGCTCCCAGGGAAACCGGTTTCACTCCCGCGGCGCTCGCCTGCTCGATTTCCTGCGGTGTGAAGCCCCCTTCCGGGCCAATGAGAAAGGTGAGATCCCGTTGAGTGTCGATCGCCGACTCGTGCCAGGTGGCACCGGTTGGATCGGCCATCCAGGTCGCGCCGGGCATGATTTCCTTCGCGAGGAATTGCCGCCAGGTGAGGAGCGGAGTCAGTTCCATCAGTTCCGAACGACGACACTGTTTACTGGCTTCGACAATGGTCCGTCGCAGGCGTTCCAGCTTGCTGGAGCCTGGTTCGACGATGCTGCGACTGGTGGTCAGTGGAATCAATCGATCGACCCCGAGTTCGGTCGCCTTTTCGACCAGCCAGTCAAACCGCTCCCCCTTGGGGACCGCCGTCGCGACGGTCACCCGGTTCGGACGACGATGGGATTCGATCCGGCGCTCCAGAACCTCCAACTCAACCTTGTCTGCGCACTCGCCGCAGATCCTCGTGGTTGCCTCAGTCCCCCGCCCGTCAAAGATGACGACGGTATCGCCCAGGACAGCCCGGAGGACCGTGGTCAAATGGCGAGATTCTTCGGGCGAAAGAACCAGTTTGGGCTGGTCACCAAGTTGGGGGGCGTAAAATCGGCGTGGCACGAGTTGAGAATCGGCATGATGCGACAGGAATGAAAACGACGATTATATCAGGGATCCGCCAAAGTCCCTTCGGTCGAGCATCATGGACTACCAGACGCTGTTTTACTGGGGTGTTTCGCCCGCGAACCTGCCTGCCCCGCTGGGATCGGGTTCCGACTATTGTGGTCCCCACCAGGAAGAGGCGTTGGCCCGGCTGCACTACGCGGTCGAGTCGGGGATGCGCTGCGTCCGGGTGCAAGGGGCGTCCGGCGTGGGAAAAACGCGACTCCTGAACCGGTTTTCGCGCGCACTGGAGGCGACCGGTCCCCGGACGGCGGTGGTGGCGGTGGCCAATCGCGAAACGCAGGAGCTGCTGTTTGATCTGAATGTCGCCTTGGGTTGGACCCCGGAAAACGACCACAACCTCACAACACTCTGGCGTCACCTGGTCGATCGGATCACAGGATTGCAGTATGCCGGCAGCACGGTGGTGCTGATCTTCGATCAGTTCGAAGCGGCGACGACCGAGACAATTCGGCTGTTCACGCGGCTGGCCCGGCTGGATGTCGACCGGACGACACTGATCGTCGCACAAACCGAATCCAGCACGAGTTCGTTCAGCCCGGCCGCTCTGAGCGGAATCAAGGATCTCGTTGATTTGAACGCCCGATTGCCCGCGTTGTCCCTGGATGAGGTCGAGTCGTTTCTGGCCGCCTGTTGGCCACGGGAACGTCCGACGCCCCTGATTCGAGAGAACGCGCTAGAGAGATTTCATGAGCTGACTCAGGGGAATCCTCGACGGATTCAACGGCTGATGTCGGTTTGTCTGGTGGCGGGGCGGACCCTCGGAGTCGGCGAAATTGACTCCGACCTGCTCGATAGAGTCGCGGAGGAAATGGGGGGAGGATCCATGGTGGGGGAGACAACAGCCAGACCCCAGGCCCGGGCGGCGTAGTGATTGTTGGGGCCTGAGAACACGCCCCCTAAATCCCACGCAGGAAACCGACTGAAACACAGAGCCGCGCCCGTGAGAAAGCGATAAGTCGGACACCACTTCCTCACGGGCGCGGCTCGGGTTAAATGTCGTATTTTCCGCTGCGTTTGGTATCCGACGACGCCTGCGGATCTTCGTCAAACATCTTCAGAAGCCGCCGAAAATCTTTGTCGTCCCGAACCGGGTCAAAGTCGGTTTCCGCGTCAATTAGGGAGCGGAAGTCGCGATCCAGACGCAGCGCCCGACCGAGCCAGCGCAGGCAGTCGTGCGTATTCCCTGCCAGGGACAAGTAGCACGAGAGATTGTACTGAATCAGCGCATCATGGGGGGCAATCCGCTGCGCCATCTCCATCGAAGTGATCGCTCGGGGAAGCTGGTTGGTCCGTTTATAGCACCAGGCCATCGCCATCAGCAGTGAAACGTCGTCGGGATTGTTCGAAAACGCGATGTCAAATTCTTCCAGCGCGTCGTAATGCCGTAACTGTTCCCGACGGATTTGTCCCTTGAGGTAGTGGAATTCAAAAAGGGCGGTCTGTGGGGCCCGGACACAGTTCAAGGACTCCAGCGCGTTCTCGGGGAGTCCCAATGTCAGGTACCCCTCAGCGGCCTCCAGCAGGCGACGATCACGAATTGACAACGCAGAGGGCATCGAGCCGCCTTCGGTGGGAGAGTATTTTTCATCAGACTGGTAGAATTATTGGCAATTCTCCCCGGTTTCGGCAATCGCCAAATTCCGACACATCGAAAATAGCACAGGACGGTTCCATGACAATTGCGTCCCCCCCCATGTTGCGGTAGATTCGAACGGTGTTGACCCATCCAGCTTTCCTCTTCGGTGAAGTCTCACCCCAATGAGCGAGACCGTCGCTCCATCAGCGGAGTCTCCGCAGCCAGCCGCGCCGGCGAATGTTCGCGATCCGTCGCCGACGATGTCGCTGCTGCTCATGGTGTTTGGCGCGGCACTCGTCGCGCTGGCATGTTGGCACGCTGCCCAGTTACTCTCCGCCCCGGCGGTTCCCCCCGCGACATTGGCAAACATGGCGGAACCGATGGAGGCCGAAGCCATGCGCTGGGGTCGGCTCGTTCTCGACGGCTTGGGCATGCTGTTTGGAAGCGCCTGCTGCATTGTCGGGGCGCTGTTGCGGTGGGCCTGACCGGGCATCGGATGGGGGATTACGAGCTGCTCGATGAGCTGGCTCGCGGCGGCATGGGGGTTGTCTATCGGGCCCGGCATCTTCGGCTCGATCGAATCGTCGCACTGAAGATGATCCTCTCGGGAGGACAGGCCTCTTCCGAGGAACGTCGACGGTTTTCCAACGAGTCGGCCGCCGCCGCCCGGTTGCAGCACCCCGCGATCGTCCCAATTTACGAAGTGGGACTACACGAAGATCAGCCATTTCTCGCCATGGCGTTTATCGATGGCTCGAACTTGCGCGAGCGCCTTTCCTGTGGCTCGATCCCTCCCTCAGACGCCGCCCGACTGGTTCGAATTCTCGCCGACGCGGTTCATTATGCACATTCTCAGGGAGTCGTCCACCGCGACCTGAAGCCCGCCAACATCCTTCTCGACGCCGACGGGCACCCGCACATCACCGATTTCGGCCTGGCGAAACAGTCGGCTTTCGATGGCGAACTGACGGATGTCGGCCAGATCATCGGCACACCCGCGTATATGTCACCCGAACAGGCGACCGGCAAGTCGGAACAGGTGGGGCCGGCGGCGGACGTCTATTCACTCGGGGCGATCCTCTACCACGCGCTGACCGGCCGGCCTCCTTTTCAGGCTGCGACCGCCCCAGACCTCATTGCTCAGGTCCGCGATGACGAGCCAGCCGCACTACGTCGGCTCAACCACTTCGTTCCGCGTGACCTGGAAGTCATCTGTCTGAAATGTCTGCGGAAAGAACCCCTGCAACGCTACGCATCAGCGCAGCGTCTCGCGGCCGACCTGCGGAGCTACGAAGAAGGCCGGCCGATTGAAGCACGTCCCATTTCCCGTTCCGAGCGAGTCTGGCGGATCTGCGTTCGGAACCCCTGGCTCACCGGGACGACAGCAGTCGCCGTCGTCAGTTTGTTGGGTGGCACCCTTCTTGCGATCCTGCTGGCCCGGGAAGCGTTGCGTGCACGCGGAGTCGCGGAACGGGCCGCCGAGTCCGCCACCCGGGAACGCGATCGCGCCAACCAAAACGCCACCACCGCGAGTCAGAACGCCTATGCCGCCAATATGCGACTCGCGCAAACATCGTGGCAGGCGGGGGATCTCCGGCGTACGCGTTCGCTGCTTGACGCTGTTGCGACCGGTTCCGCTGGAATGCGGGGCTGGGAGTGGGAGTATCAGCGTCAATTGCTCCAGCCAGCGACACGTCGGCTGGAGGAGGATCCCGGTGTCGTGTTCGCGCTGGAATGGTCGCCCGAGGGATCCCGGATCGCCGCCGGCACCGTTTTGGGAGTCGGGTTATGGGACTCCGATGGGAAAGCGATCGCGAAAATACCGGTGGGAAACGATCTCATCTCGGGCGTGGCATTCGCTCACGACGGGGGGATACTCGTGGCGATCTCTCTGGATGGAACGATAGCGCGACTCGACCCTCTCAACGGCCGGCTGAACAGCGCAACTCAAAAAACGGGAGCCAGCCTCACGGCGGTGGCCATCTCACGTGATGGAAGTCGGATTGTCGCGGGATCGGCCGACGGAAGACTCTGGTGCGACGAGACCCCCAACTGGCGGTCGGTCTGGAAAGCTGGCACGGAAGCGGCGACGGTAACCGGTCTCGATATCGACTCCTCGGGAGAGCGCGTCGCTGTCGGACGACTGGATGGGTCGGTGGAGATCCGCGTGGCGGACACCGGAGTGATTCAACGCCGGATTTCTCCCCTCGCACCACACGCCTGCCGTTTGAGATTTCTTCCGAACGGTCACGAGATCGCCACCACGAGCCGCGACGGCCTGCTGCGAATCTGGAACAGCGTGACCGGCGACTGCGTGGCAACTCTGGTGGGGCATCAGGGACTCGTGCATTCTTTGTCGATTTCCGCAGATGATTCCTTGTTGGTTTCCGGAGGCGTGGATGGAACCGCCCGGCTGTGGCGGGTCGCCGACCGGTCGGCGGGTCTCGTGTTGCGGGGGCACGAATTCGCGGTCCGCGGCGCGGCCGCTTCGCCCGATGGCAACAAAGTGGTAACCAGCGGTCTCGACGCCGTCACGCAGATCTGGTCGGTCGAACAGCCGGTGGACCATTCCCGTGTCGACGGCCATTTTGGCCCCGTCACCGCGATTGTACCCCTGCGGAATCGGGGGGCGGTCCTATCGGTCGGACATGACGGCACACTCCGGCGTGCCGAGCCCGACAAAACGGGAGACTACCACAGCGTTTCCATCAGCGCGATCTCCGACGCGAAGAACCAGCGGAAGCCCGAGCGGCTGCATTCATTGGTGGTTGACGAGAACGAGAAAAACGCGTGGTGTGGCGCGGATCACCGAATCGAGAGGTACGACATCTCAGGGGACTCGGCAATACCAGGTGAGCCTTTGTATCTGGGGGAGAACGGTCCCACAAAGATTGCGGCGCTGGCACTCATGCCCGGGGGAAAACTGGCGTTTGCCGGCTCTCTCGCGCTATCGCGGACAAGTCGGGTGATTGAACTGGTCGGCCGCGACAACTGGAAGTCGTATGGTGACTGGACCGCGCGGGAAGTCACCGCGTGCGACGCGTTGGCGACCGATCCTGCCGAGAGGCGAATCGTCGCGGCGGGACAGAACACCAGTGTGCCGCAGTGGATCATCGAGCCTGCTGCAAAAAAAGTCGGCCCACATCCACCGTATGTCGGGCATACCAGCTATGTGTTGTGTCTGGCATTCCATCCGAAGGGAACACAATTGGCCGCCGGTGCCTGGGACGGAACGATTCGACTCTGGGACACCGGTAACACGTCGCAGCCGCGAGTGATTTTCACAGGGCATCGCGACCGAGTCCACGCGGTCGATTTCAGCCCCGATGGCTCGCGGTTGCTCTCCGCGAGCGCCGACGGAACCATTCGCGTCTGGGATCCCGGTTCCGGTCATGAACTGTATTCCCTGGCGCCACAAGCGGGGGCGATTTTGGCGGCGAAATTCACTCGCGACGGCGATCAGATCATCGCCGGCGCCTCGGACGGAACGCTGCGCATCTTCGGCCGAAAGCGACCGTTGGTGACACCCAGTCCGCCGCTGGACAACGCCCCACAGGCCACCGCCGACGCCGACTGGGACCGGATTTTAACGACGTCCTGGGAATTCGGCTGGACGGGAGGAATATCGAATGGTGACGACGAAACCCGTGCGAGTTACTACCCGCTGCGCAACGTCGCCCGCGCGAATAGCGAACTGGTCGCCGAATATGATTGGCAGGGAGGTCGCATTCGGGGGACGCTGGTGGGACGGGTTTTTGATGGTTCGTGGACTCAATCGAACGGAACCGGTGGCCTGCGACTGACGTTTGACGCCCGCTTTCAGGAAGCGACCGGCTGGTGGAACGAAGGGGGAAACACTCCACGCCGCGCGGCGATCCTGCGAAAAAACCAACCCCCAGGCGAGCGGGGCGGCGTCAGCCCAATGCCACTTACTTTGGCACCGACGACGGAGGCTCGCTGTCGTTTCTTTTGCGGAGAGCTTTCATGAATTTCGTGGATTTCTGTCGCCGGGTGTGCGCCTTTCTCGGGTAGTCGCGGGGATGTTTC